>VBLP01000285.1 GCA_005887925.1 Deltaproteobacteria bacterium
TGTCGATCGGATAGCCGGTCTTCTCGGCGATGATCGCGAGCACCTGTGCCCGCACCGGGTCATCCACGGCGGCGGCTGGCGCCAGCGCTGCGATCACCGGTGCGATCGTCGTCACTGGCATCATGCTCGCTGATGCGCTCGTCGCAGGTGCCGCGACCGTGGGTGCGAATGCTGCCGCACCGTGCACGGAAGCAGCGGGTGCAGAGGATTCCACCGCACGTGCCGATGCTGCGGCGCTGCCTGCCGGCTTGAGATCTGGGCGGTGCGAGTACACGAACTGCACCACGTGCGCGATGGTCGGGAAGTCGCGGAGCTTGAGGTTCTCCTGGCGCGGGATCTCGTAGGCACCGCGTACCGCCGCGAACGTCTCGGCCTGCTTCACCGTGTCGACGCCCAGATCGGCCTCGAGATCGAGGCCGTCATCGAGCATGTCGATCGGATAGCCGGTCTTCTCGGCGATGATCGCCAGCACACGCGCGCGCACCGGGTCATTGCCTGACGATGCCACGGCGGCGATTGTCCCCGGCCCTGCCATGGCGGCCGCCGGCATCACCGCTGGCTGCGAAGGCACCGAAGGACCCGCCGAAACTGCGCGCACCGGCGCCGCGACCTGCGAAGACGCCGCCCGGGCTGGAGCGGCAGGAACCGCCGCAGCTGTGGCAGCGCCGGCGGCTGCCGGAGTTGCCGCGGCTGGAGCGGGCGGTGAAGCCGCCGGGTGAGCACTCGCCACCGGCGAGGCCAGCGGACGCGGAGCCGCGACCGACGCCGCGATGTCCCGCGCGACCGGCGCTGCCGCCGGATCCTGGACGCGCAGCGTGCGCTTGACGACCTCGAGCTGCGGCGAGCCGCCGCCGGCGACACGGCCGAGCCACGCCTGCCAGGCGGCGCGATCGCGCACGCGGTAGTCGTAGCCGAGCGCCGCGGCCGGACGGTGGGCGCCGTCGGGCGGAGCGGTCCAGCGCAGCAGCGACATGCAGATCTGCGAGCCGAACCCGGCACCGAGCCGCAGCGCGTAGCGGATCGAGTACGGGCCGCCGTGCGAGAGGTTCAGCGCGCCGAGCTCGGGATCGACCTCCTTGTAGTTGGGGATCGGAGGAACCACGCCGGTCTCGAGCGCCTTGATCGCGACCACGTCCTCGATGCCGACGCCCAGCGCATGGCCGGTGAAGCCCTTGGTGTTGGCGATCACGATGCGGTCGGCCGCGTCGCCGAACACCTCGCGCAGCGCGTGGATCTCGGCGGACGCGCTGCCGCCGCGCGCCGGGGTGTAGGTCTCGTGCGATACGAACACCATCTCGGCCGCCATCGCCTGGCGCGGCACGCCTGTGACGGCCTCGGCCTCGCGCACGACGCGCTCCATCACCTGCGCGATGTGGTGGATGTCGAGCCGCGTGCCGTGGAATGCGCTGTTGGCGGCCACCGTGCCGATCACCTCGGCGATCGGATCGAGGCCGCGCTCGCGCGCCGCGTCGGGGTGCTCGACGACGATGGCCGCGGCGCCCATGCCGAGGATCATGCCGTGGCGCCGGCGGTCGAACGGCAGGGCCGCGCGCTCGACGACGTCGTCGGTGGCGGCCGCGCCGCTCGACAGGAATCCGGCGCCGACCCACGCCAGCAGGTGATCGCTGCTCGCGTCATCGCCGGCGACGATGATCACGCGGCGACAGCGGCCGGCGCGGATCCAGTCGTCGGCGAGCCCGACCGCCTGGGTCGTGCTGGCGCACGCGGCGTTGATCTGCGTGTTGGGCCCGCGCGCGCCGATCAGCTCGGCGAGCTGCGAGTGGCCCATCGCCAGCACGCGGAACAGGAACCGGCGATCGAAGCGGTAGCCGTCGCGGCCTTGCTCGGCGCGCAGCTCGTCGCGCCGGTAGCCGAGCTCGGCGCGCAGCTGCGGATCGCCGCCGCTGCCGAGCTGGGCGAGCACGCGATCGAGCAGCGCGAGCTGCTCGCGGCGCGCGACGTCGCGGTGGTAGCGCTCGAGGTCGTCGGCGAACGCGTCGAGGCCGGGGAACGCCGACGTGAAGATCACGCCGGTGTCGTCGCGCAGCGCCTCGGGCAGGCCCCAGCGATCGGGGAGCCTCGTGCCCTTGCTGGTGGTCTTGTAATGATGGACCAGCGGGATCCCGGCGTCGCGCAGCGCGTCGAGGCCGGCGCCGATCGCCAGCTGGGTCGTGATGTCGAGCGCGGCGATCCGCTCGGCGCTGACACCGAACTCCGCCTCGAGGTCGAGCGCGCCGCGCCGCCCGGCGAGCCGGATCACGTCGTCGGGATCGTCGATCTCGCGGAACGCCCCCGAGCCGTCCTCGCCCTTGACCACGCGAGTGACGCGCTTGTCGAGCATCGCGCGCCGCTGCCGCGACGGCACGACGTCGATCAGGTTCTCGCCGCGGAGGATGCGCGCGACGTTGCCGTCGTCGAACACCCGCGGCGTCCCGGGCAGACCGAGCGCGGCGCCCGTGATCACGACAGGCTGCGGCGTCGCCGGCCCCCGACCGGCGCGCGGCTGCTCGGCCGTGACCACGGGCGCCGGCTGCGCCGCCCCGAATCCCGCGGCGTAGAGGCCGCACAGCGCCTGGTTGAACGCGACCGCGTCGGCGAGCTTGGGGTGGTTGGTCGACAGCGCGACGACGCCGGGGCGATCGCCGAGCGTGTCGTCGGCCAGCCCGGCGAGCGCGCGCTTGGGGCCGACCTCGACGAACACCCGCGCTCCCTCGGCGTACAGGGTCTCGAGGCCCTTGATGAACTGGACCGGCGACGCGACCTGGCGCGCGAGCAGATCGATGATCTCGGCGCGCGCGCCGTCGCCGGCGGGGTACAGCGCCCCGGTGACGTTGGCGACGACCGGCAGGCGCGGCGGGCGCACGTCGAGTCGCTCGAGCACGCTGCGCAGCGGCGCGCTGGCCGGCGCGACGATCTGGGTGTGGAAGGCATGGCTGACCGGCAGCCGGACGCACTGGTAGCCGCGCGCGACCAGCGCCTGCATTGCGCGCTCGACCGCGGCGCTCGCGCCGCCGATCACGGCCTGCTTCGGGCTGTTGAGGTTGGCGACCACGACGTAGCCATCGCTGGCGGCGGCGACCGCCTCGATCTCGGCGAGCGGCGCGGTCACCGCGGCCATCCAGCCGGGATCCGCGACCGTCAGGTTGGTCATCTCGCGGCCGCGCGCGCTCACGGCCTCGAGCGCGTCGCCCAGCGGCAGCACGCCGGCGGCGACCAGCGCGCCGTACTCGCCGAGGCTGTGGCCCATGACGAGGTCCGCGCGCACGCCGAAGCTCTCGAGCAGGCGGGTCAGCGCGAGGTCGGTCGCGAGCAGCGCCGGCTGGGTGATCGCGGTCTGCTTGAGATCGTCCTCGGCCCGCGCCCGCGCGGCGGCGTCGCCGGTGTCGATGAAGATGTAGCTCGACAGCGAGCGGCCGCCGAGCAGCGGCGTCATCACGCGGTCGGCCTCCGCGAAGGTCTCGGCGACGATCGGCTCGGAGCCGCGCAGGCCGGCCAGCATGCCGACGTACTGCGAGCCCTGGCCGGTGTAGAGGAACGCGAGCTTGCCGCGCGGACCGCGGCCGGCAAACACGCCCTGCTGGCGCAGCATCCGCCACGCCGCGGGATCACCGCCGCGCAGCGCCTTGAGCGCCTTGGCCGCCTTGTCGGCGAGCTCGGCGGCGTCGCCGTAGTCGATCGCGAGCCGCTCGGCGGCGGCCAGATCGGCGGCCGCGGGTGGCGCAGGCGGTGGCGCCTGGCCGCCGGCGGCAGCGCGCTGCACCGCCGCGAGCCGCTCGATCAATGCCTCGGGCGACGCCGCGCCGAGCACCAGCGCACCGCGCAGCGGCCGCCGCGGCTCCGACGCGCGCACCCCGCCGCCGCCGTCACCGTGGCTGCCGCCCGTGCCCGCGCTCGCGACGGTGACCCGGCCGCGGGTCAGCGCACCCGGCACGTGCTCCTCGAGCACCGCGTGGAAGTTGGTGCCGCCGAAGCCGAACGCGCTGAGCCCTGCGCGGCGCACGCCGCACGCCGGCTCGGGCCACGGCGCGAGCGCGGTCTGGACGACCAGCGGCGAGCGCTCGAAGTCGATGTTGGGGTTGGGCCGCGCGCAGCCCAGGCTCGGCGGCAGCACCTTGTGATGCAGCGCGAGCGCCGCCTTGAGCAGCCCGGCCGCGCCGGCCGCCGCCTTGAGGTGGCCGACGTTGGACTTCACCGAGCCGAGCGGGATGCTACGCGGCGCGGCCCCGGCCGCGCGCAGCACCTCGCCGAGCGCCTCGACCTCGACCACGTCGCCGACGCGGGTCGACGTGCCGTGGCCCTCGATCAGCGACACCGTCGCGGGCGACAGCCCCGCATTGAGCCACGCGCGCTCGACCGCCAGGCGCTGGCCGATCGGGTTGGGCGCCGTGAGCCCCTTGCCCTTGCCGTCGCTCGAGCCGCCGACGCCGCGCACCACCGCGTAGATCCGGTCGCCGGCGCGCTCGGCGTCGGCGAGCCGCTTGAGCAGGAACACGGCGGCGCCCTCGCCCATCACGAAGCCGTCGGCGCCATCGCCGTACGGCCGCGTCCCGGTCGCCGACAGCGCGCCGATCTTGCAGAACTTGACGAACGCGCTCGGGCCCATGTTGCGATCGATGCCGCCGGTGATCACCGCGTCGTAGTCGCGCTCGACCAGGCCCTCGATCGCCGCCGACAGCGCGGCGACCGCCGAGGCGCACGCCGCGTCGACCACGTAGTTCGGGCCGTGGAAGTCGAACAGGTTGGCGATCCGGCCGGCGATGCAGTTGGACAGCTCGCCCGGCATCGTGTCCTCGGTGATCGGCGGCACCGCCTCGCCGAACATCGCGCGCGATTCGGCCGCGATCGCCTCGCGCAGCCGCGGCTCGAGCGCGGCGAAGCTGGGCGCGGTGGCGAGCGCATGCGCGAACTCGGGGAAGAACACGCGCAGCGCGGTCAGGTAGTGCCTCTCGCCGGCCATCGCGTTGCCGAGGATCACGGCGGTGCGCGCGCGGTCGAGCGGGCGATCGGGATAGCCGGCGTCGATCAGCGCCGCGCGCGTGCAGGTCACCGCCCACTTCTGTCCCGCGTCCATCGCGTCGGCGACCTTGGGCGGCACCGGCAGCTTCCAGCGCGCGGGGTCCCACGCGTACGACCGCACCCAGCCGCCGATCTTCGAGTACGTCTTGTCGAGTGCACGCGGATCGGGATCGTGGTAGCGGGCGATGTCCCAGCGGTCGGCGGGGACGTCGCTGATCGAGTACCGCCCCGCGGTGAGGTTGGCCCAGAAGCTGGTCGCGTCGGGCGCGTCGGGAAGGATGTGGACAGGGCCGGACCGTTCACCGCGTTGCACGTCGCCTCGCGGGAACCGGTTGCGTTGGCTATCCAGGAACGCGGTCATGGTCAGTTGCTCGTGCGGCCGTACAGCGCGTCGGCGATGCGGTCGAGGTCGGCGAGCTGGCCGGCCTGGGCGCGCTGGATCGCGGGGAGACCGAGCGCGGCGGCGAGCTGGGCGCAGTCGCCGTCGCTCGCGCCGCCCGCGCCCACCAGGTGGGCGAGACCGTCGTCGCCGATCTTGCGTGCGGCGTCGCGCGCGAACGCGCGGGCCAGCGCGGCCATCGCGTCGGCGTCGAACCGGCGCGGCGCGCGGACATCGGGCGTGCCGTCGGCGCCGGCCGCCGCGCGGCGCACGATCGCCGCCGCGCCCTCGCACCACGCGATCAGCTCGCCGAGCCGGAGCAGGATGTGCTGGTGCCGGGTCAGCCGCGCCATCCGCGCGCGCTCGAGCACCTCGGCCATCGCGTGGGCCGCCAGCGCCGCGATGCCGGCGCCGATCTCGGGCCGGCGCGCGTGCAGGGCCTCGAGCGCCGCCGCCGCGTCGTGGTAGTGCCGGCCGCGGGTCTTGAGGTGGGTCTGCCAGCGATCGCGCGCGATCGTCATCTCCATGATCTCGCTCGTGCCCTCGTAGATCGTCGTGATGCGCACGTCGCGCTTCACCTTCTCGACCATGTACTCCTTGGTGTAGCCGTAGCCGCCGAACGCCTGGATCGACGCCTCGGCGGCGGCGTTGCCGGCCTCGGTCGCGAGGTACTTCGCGATCGCGCCCTCGGTGTTGAGCTGGCCCTCGCCGGCATCGAGCCGCGTGCCGACCTCCTCGATGTACGCGCGCGCCGCCTCGAGCCGCGCCGCGTGCGGCACGATCAGCTTGTGGGTGTAACCCTGCTTCTGCGCCAGCGGCGCTCCGGCCTGGATGCGCGTCGTCGAGTACTCGATCGCGCGGTTCAGCGCGGCCCAGCCGGCGCCGAGCCCGAACGCGGCGACCATGAGCCGCGTGTAGCCGAACACCGCCTGCGCCTGCATCAGCCCCTGGCCCTCGACGCCGCCGACCACGCGGTCCGCGTCGACGTACACGCGATCGAGCGACAGGGCCGCGGTGTTCGACGCGCGGATGCCGTGCTTGTCCTCGGGCTTGCCCGCGGTCAGCCCCGGCGTGCCGCGGTCGACCACGAACCACGTCGGGCCTCCGGGCGCGTTGGCGAGGATCGTGTACAGGTCGGCCACGCCGCCGTTGGAGATCCACTGCTTGCTGCCCGTGATGCGGTAGCCGACGATCCGGCCGCCGTCCTCGACGCGCTCGGCCACCGTGCGCAGCGCCGCGAGATCGCTGCCCGCCGCCGGCTCGGTCGCGCCGTACGCCATGAGGATGCCCTGCTCGGCGATCCGGCCCAGCCACTGCCGCTGCTGGGTCTCGGTGCCGCCGACGCTGATCGGCTCGCTGCCCAGGAACGTCGCGAGCACGCCGGTCGCGATCCCGACGTCGACGCCGGCGAGCTGCTCGCAGATCCGGTAGACGCCGAACGAGCCGGCGCCGAGCCCACCGAACTTCTCGGGGACGAAGAACAGCTGGATGCCGAGCTCCTCGCTGCACATCCGGCGCACCAGCGCCTCGGGGAACTCGTCATTGCGATCGAGCTCGCGCAGCTTGG
This sequence comes from Deltaproteobacteria bacterium, assembly GCA_005887925.1. Classification (GTDB taxonomy): domain Bacteria; phylum Myxococcota_A; class Polyangia; order Haliangiales; family Haliangiaceae; genus JABFXX01. The sequence continues at coordinate 6,963 of VBLP01000285.1, forward strand.
CGTCCGGAAGGTTGCGGCGTGCGAAGTCATCCAGCGCCGCGAGGGTCGCATCCAGGGTCTCGAGGTCGATCGCCATGCGCCCCCGAACAAGCATGGAGTGGGCCGAACCCGGCACCCTGTCGGGAATCCGCCTATCCGCCGCAGTCTCGGGGACATCCGCCAGCGCGCGCCGCGATGCACCGCCGGACCCCGCGAACCAGCGCGAATGGTTTGCGCGCTCGCCACGTCGGCATCCGGATCCAGCGCACGGCTTGCGTCCCCTCGCGCATCGCGTGGCGCGCAGATCCCGTCGGCGCGGTGATCCAGCAGGCGCCTGCGGATCGCGATGACGGTGATCGACGAATGCCGCGGCGATCGCATCGGAATGCACCCGCGATGCATCCAGGTCGCGGCCGCACGGCGCGGCAGACGGATCAGCAGCACCTCGCGGTCGTTGAGCTCGCGCGCTGCGGGATCGTCGGATGAGCGCCGCAGCGCCGCGGCGCCGGGTCTGCCGCGCGACGAGATCGCCGCGCCGCGCGCTCGCGATCGCACGCCCGGCGCCGTGACAGCCGCGGCGCTTTGCGGTTCAATTTGTCTGTGGTGCCCCCTCGCGATCGGGAAGCCTTGGAGCAGGCGGTGGTGCGCGGCAGCGAGCTCCTCAAGCAGGGCAAGATCGATCAGGCGCAGCTCGCGTTCCGCGGCGCGCTCGTCCTCGAGCCCGACAACCCGCGGGTGCTCGCGCTGCTCGCGCTGTCGTACTTTCGCAGCAACGCGTTCGCCGAGGCCCGCGCGATCTACGAGCAGCTGGTCGAGCGCGCGCCGACCGACGCGTCGCACCGGCTGAACCTCGGCCTCGTCCACCTCAAGCTCAACGACCCCGAGCGCGCGATCGCCGCGCTCGAAACCAGCCGCGCGCTCGATCCCAGTCAGGGCCGCGCCGTCAGCTATCTCGGACTCGCCTACGCCCGCGCCGGGCGCTACGCCGAGGCCTATCGCGCGTTCCTGCTCGCCGGCCAGAACGACCTGGCGACCGAGATCGAGTCGAACCTGTCCGCGGCCGAGCGCGAACGGATCCACGCCCAGCTCGGCCGCTCGCCGCACGGGCCCTGGCCGGATCGCGCTGCGCCGGCGGCCGCGCCCGCCGATCCGGCCGCGCCGGCCACCACCGCCTCGATCTCCGGGCGGATCCCGACGCCGACCGGCGTGCGGATCTCGGCGTCGACGCTCGGCGCGCCGCGCACCTCGACGCCACCCGAGGTCGCGCGCACGCCGACGCCGCACATCATTCCGCGCACCAGGCCGCCGGTCGCGCCGCCCGCGAGGTCGCGCCCGCCGTCGCACCAGGAGGCCGAGGCCCCCGCACACGAGGCGGAGCGCGCGTCTGCCGAACCGCCGCCGGCGCCGGGATCCGGCGAGCGGGTGCCCGAGCCGAGCGCCGCGCCCGAGCCGCTCCGCCCGTCGGCCCCCGCGGGCATCGGTGAGACCGCGGCACCGCGCCCGCCAGGCGAGGCGAGGATCAGCCATTCGATGCAGTTCGTGCTGCCGCGCGCCGATCCCGCGGCGCCCCGGAGGCCGCTCGACGGATCTTCGATGATCTCGTATGCGGTCGCGAGCGCGATGCCATCGCCGGCCACCGCGCCACGCACCCGGTCCGGCGGCGCGCCACCGCGGCCGCTGTCCGAGCTGGCGACCGACGAGCTGGTGCGGCCCGAGGACGGCGACGACGCGTTCGAGCTCGGCCCGAGCGGCACGCGGCGACCTGTCCTACGAGCTGGCGACCCGGCGGTCGCGCGGCCGCCACACCGACGAGCCGTTCGATCACGGCGGCTCGCAGCTTCACGCGATCACCGGGCGCGGCTACCTGATCGCCGTCCCGGGCAAGCACAGCTTCGCCGCGGTCAGCCTCGACGACGACATCCTCTACCTCCGCGAAGACCTCGTGTTCGCGTTCGAGTCCACCTTGCGCTGGGAGAACGGCAATGTCCCCGGCCTGCGCGGCAAGCTACCGATCGTCCAGTTCCGCGGCGACGGCGCGGTGGCGCTGCGGCTCGTCCGACCCCTGGTGCGGGACAAGCTGCCCGCGCAGGGCATGGTGTTCGTCGATGCCGATCGGCTCGCCGGCTGGATCGGGCGCGTGATCCCGCGCGCCGTGGTCCCGCCGGCCGGAGGGCCGCTCGGCGCGATGTGCGTCGAGTGCACCGGCGAGGGTATCGTGCTGGTCGAGCCCGCCGGCGACGACGCCGCAGCGGCCCGGACCGAGGCCCGCCCTCGGACCAGCGATGGCGGTGCCGGCGAGCGCGCGGGTCGATCCGGACCGGCGCAGGCGCAGACCGAGGCCGGCAGCGACGGGCCGGCCGAGCCGCGCACCGCCTCGCACGGTGATCCCGCGCCGGCGTCGCCGGGTGTCCCCGACGACAGCGAGCGCCTCGACGAGCTATGACATCGCCCGGGCGCGGCTCACGGCAGCACCGCGTCCATGATCGTGATCCCGCCGTCGATCACCGGGACGCCGCCGACGATGGTCTCGCCCGAGGTCGCGAGGTCGCGAAACGTCAGCTGCGCCGTGCCTGCTGCGACCCCGGGGATCCAGACCACGCCGCGTGCGCCCGTGGCATCGAGCGTGAATGCCGTCGGCGTGCTGCCATCGAACAGCGGGCGGAACGCGGGCGACGGCGTCGATGTCACCGTGACGCCGCTCACCGGCTGCCCGCCGCGGGTCACCGAACCCACGATCGATCCGGACCCGCTGCGCGGCGTGATCCCGTTCGCGGCGAGCATCTGCGAGAACAGATCGGCCTGCAGCACCGGGATCGACGCCGGCACCGCGGTGCCCGACGCGCCCGTCGCTGTCAGCGCCATCGCGGTCGGCACCATGCCGGCGCCGCTGACGACCACCATCGCGCCCGGCGTCGTACCCGGGGTCGATGCCGCCGGGACCGTGAAGCTGCCGTCGGGTGCCGTCGTCGTCACCGTGTTGCCGAGCGTCACCGTCAGGCCGCCCGCCGCGCCCGGCGAGCAGCTGCCCAGGTTGCGCGGATCGACGATGACGCAGACCCGCGCGGTCGTCCCCGTCGTCGTCTGGATCGGCGGAACGCCGTCGCCAAACCGCACCGGATAATCGTCCGCCTGCGACGTGCAGCTCGCGATGACCACCAGCCAGATCAACGATCGCATGACGAAGCGTACCGCCAGCGATCGCGGCGACGAGTGTGCGCGCCGGCTCTCCGAGAGCCTCTGGCGATGCGCGCGCCGGCGCACGCGTGACTGCCGCGCGCAGTTAGCCCGCACCATTCAAACTTGAAGTTCATCACATCATCGAGCAATCACGCGGAGCCAGCCACGAGATAAGCAATCTCACCTTGACATGCACTGGTCACCACACTGCCATTCACACCGACCTGTTGACGATGACGGGAGCAGATGATCGCGATGATCGCCGGTCGCGTCGGCGCCAGCCCGTTTCGCATCATGGTGGTCGAGAGCATCGCGCTCGCGGCGGTGATCACCGCGGTGGCTGCGGCGCGGTGGCCGCTGGTCGACGCAGCGTACCGGCGCGCCGGGTTCTCGGTGTTCGGCTATGCGGCCGTCCTGCTCGCAGCGCCGGTCGTGCTGCTCGTGATCACCGGCTACGTCGACCTGCTCGCGCGCGCGGTCGGTGTGCAGGCGCCGGGGGAGCTCGCCGGCTTCGACGGCCACAGTCTGGCCTGGGCCGTCGCCGTGATCGCGGTCGTGCCGCCGCTGTTCGAGGAGCTGGCGTTCCGCGGCTTGATGTTCGGCGCGCTGCGCACGCTCCGCCGCTCGGAGATCTACGTGATCTCGTCGTTCGCGTTCGCGATGCTGCACCTGTCGATCCCGAGCCTTCTGACCCACATGCCGCTCGGCCTGTACCTGTGCTGGCTGCGCGAGCGTTCGCGCAGCGTGTGGCCGTCGACGTTCGCGCACTTCTGCCACAACTTCGGCGTGATCGTCGCGGAGCTGTACGGCTGGACCTGACACGGACGCTTCGGCCACCCGCAGTGTCCGGATCGTGCGCTGGCGATCGCCCTGGATCGATCGTGCGGTGGCGCCGTACCGCGCGCCGGCGCGCACGAGCCGCCGACGCGCTCGCGGGCAGCGCAGTGCAACGATCTGCGCGGAGTCGGTCCCAAGCGCGCGAACACGTGATGCGACCGGC
>VBLP01000284.1:0-2823 GCA_005887925.1 Deltaproteobacteria bacterium
TGCGCCGCGCGATCGAGGAGCCGCTGCGCCAGATCGCGTCCAACGCCGGCGTCGACGGCTCGATCGTCGTCAGCAAGGTCAAGGAGGCCCAGGGTGCGTTCGGCTTCGACGCCGCCACGCTCGAGTACCGCGACCTGGTCAAGGCCGGCGTGATCGACCCGACCAAGGTCGTGCGCACCGCGCAGCAGAACGCCGCGTCGGTGGCCGCGCTCCTGCTCACCACCGAGGCGATGATCGCCGAGCGCCCGAAGAAGGAATCGGCGGCGCCGTCCGGTGGCGGTGGCGGCGGCGGCATGGGTGGCATGGGTGGCATGGGCGGCATGGGCGGCATGGACTTCTAGGACACGGGCTGGCCGAAGCTCCGTGCGTCCCGGCCATCCAGGCGCCGCCTAGCGAACCCGCGGCTTGCGCAGCACCGCGCGCGGCAGGCCGCGGTCGCGCACCAGGTGGTCGTGCTCGGTCTCCCACCGCGCCGTGAGGTAGACCAGGCCGACCTCGATGATCCACCACACGATCACGCCGAGCATCACCGACAGGACCGTGGCGTGGATCTGCGGCCACTCGGCGCCGAGCACCTCGGCGACCCGCGCGATCAGGATCGGCGCGACGATCGCGGCGGACGAGATCGCCAGCCCGTCATCTCCGCTACTGTAGCATCGCGCGCCGGCGTTACTTGGCGCACCCGAGCGCCTGTTCGGCGGTCCTCGCCGCGATCATGCAGGCGACGACCTCGCGGTTGTTGCCCGAGACGCACTTGCTGACGCAGACGTCGACATGATGGTCGAGCTCGCCCGCCTTGCGCTTGCGCAGCGCGTCGCGCTGATCGGCGGGAGCGGCGGCGATCTCGGTTTCCGCGGACTTCCCCTCGACCAGGTTGCCGAAGTTGCGGCACGCCTGCTCGCACTGCTGCACGTCGCCGCGACAGCCGGGCGAGCCGGCCAGGGCCATCGACGCAAGGATCGACGCGAGGATCCGCCACATCCGGGCTGCGTACCACGCGGCCCGCCCGCTGCGCATGCCCTCCTCCACGCCCGCCGCGCGCTCGCGTAAGCCGCTGAATGCGCTGGCACCCGCGAGAATACGGTAGGCTCGCGCCCATGTGTCGCGCGGCCTTGCCGGCGATCGGGCTGCTCGGCCTGGTGAGCGTCGCAGACGCGGAGCCGTGGAGTCTCACGATGGAGTCGGGCGCCGAGGCCGACACCAACGTGGAGCGGGTCGAGACGGTCGACGGCGGAGGCGTGCAGCGAATCGCCGCACCGGCCGCCCGTGCGGGCGCGCGCATCGACCACCATGACTACCTGCTCGGCGGCAGCTACCTCGTGCGGTTGTCCGGCCTGGCCCGCATGGTCGCCAGCGCGGACACCAGGCCCGAGAACGTGATGCTGTACGCCGGCGAGGCGCGCTGGCTGCGCTCGCTGGGCTCCCGGCCGATCACGCTGGGGATCCACGCGATCGCCGCGGACTCCTTCGCGATCACCGGCGGGACCGGCGCGCGCACGTTCCGCAACCTCGGCGGCGACGCCCTGCTCGTGCTGGGCCGCGGCGACGACCACCACCTGACCCTGGGCGTCGGCGGCCGCGACTTCCGCTACAAGCCGGACCACGACTTCGACTGGCGCGGGCCGGTGGCGGATGCGCGGCTCGACATCCTGCTGTGGCAGACCTCGGGCAAGACCGAGAGCCTCGAGCTCGCCGCCACCGCCGCCTTCGAGGCGCGCAGCTACCGCAGCATGGCGCTCGCCGGCTGCGCGAAGCTACCCGGCGACCTCTGCACCATGACGACCGCGCTGCGCCGCAGCGACCGCTATCAGCGCGCCAGCGCCGAGCTCAGCTGGACGGGCCACATCGTCGCCACCGGCGGCTACCAGCTGACGGTGATCGACTCCAACAGCTTCGGCCAGTCGCTGATCCGCCAGCGGATCACGGCCTCGGCCACGATGGAGCTGCCCGGCAAGCTGTTCGGCACGGCCACCGTCACGCTGCAGGTCGATCAGTACCCCGACGGAATTCTGATCGAGAAGGATGCGCAGCATCAGGAATTCACCAACCTCGAGGACGAGAATCGCAGCTCGCTGCAGATCCACCTCGCGCGGGAGCTCTCGACGGCGTGGGCGCTCGAGGCGCGCGGCGCGGTCTGGCGCGACTTTGCCAATCCAGACACCACGTTTCGCCGCGAGCTGATCTACCTCGGGGTCATCTACTCGCGGTAGTGGTCGCGGTCGTGGTCCGCAGACCACGCCTGTGGCCAGCTGCCCCCGAACGGCGAGCCGCGTGGCCGGGACAGCTGTCCCCACGCGCCGGCCAGCCGATGGTCAGCGTGGCCAGCTCCCGGCGGTCACAGCCTGCCGCGCAGCTGGCGCGCGCGGCCCTCGATCTCGAGGCGGCGCTTCTTGACCTCGTCGAGCCGTCGCGCGACGGCGTCGTGGGCCTGGTGCGCGGCCGCCGCGCGCTGCGCGGGATCGCCCGAGCGCTGCGCCGCCGCGACCGAGTTGATCGTCGAGGCGTCGATGACGTCGACGAGCACGATCGGCACGAAGTTCTCGAAGTTGGGCGCGCCCGGTGGGAGGTTGGGCTGGCGACCGCCGCCGTCCTCGCCCTCGGTCGGCCGTACCGTGTTGCGATGCGGCTCGTCATCGTCGCGGTTGAACAGGTCGCCGGCGCGGTCGTGCTGCTTGCGCAGCACCGCGAGGTGATCGAGCTCGTCGGCCTGCGCCTTGAGCCCGGCGATCTGCCGGCCGAGCTCCTCCTCGGCCGCGCGCAGCTCGGCGGCGCGCTGGTCGAGCTCCTCGGGATCGGCGAGCGGATCGATGTCGAAGTCCGGGA
>VBLP01000284.1:3079-31306 GCA_005887925.1 Deltaproteobacteria bacterium
TCAGGCGGTCGATGCGCTCGAGCTCGTCCTTGTAGCGCTGGGCGAGCGAGGCGCGAGACAGCGTGGCCCGCGCCACCTGATGCTCCGCCGCCTTGGCCACGGACTCCGCCTTCGCCGTGGCCGCGATCGCCGGCGGCGGCGGCGGTGGTGACGGCCGCGACTCTGCCGATACAGTGGAGCTCGCCACTGTGACCGCCAGTACCAGCAACCATCGAATCATGACTTCTTCCATCTTGTAGCAGCCGGCATGCCACGCTCAAGCACGAATCAGCGAATGGAAACGATTTGCAAAACTTCGTCGCAAAAATCGTGTCCGGACGGCAGACACGTCTCAGATTCCTGAGGGTGATCCGCGCGGCGACCGCGCCAGCAGAAATCGCAACGCCGCCGTCGCTGTGGTCGCGATGCACGCGACCGGCTCGTCGCCGGGACGCTCCCACACCAGGTAATCGCGACCCTCGGCGTCGACCGCAGCGCGATGCCGCAAGCGCCGCAACCGGCAGGTTCCACATGTGAGTGAGTCACCTTCGAGCCGGATCGCGCCGTCGAGCGGGCGCCCGTAACGAGCCATGACGTGGTCGACCACACCGAGCGGGAGCTCACCGATCGCACCGCCGTCGTCGCTGAGGCGAATGCGCTCGCCGTCGCTCGTTGCCCATGTGCGGACGTGCCGCTCGTCGAGCAGCAGCATCCCGCGCATCTCTGTACCTCGGCGCCGCCACGGTTCTCCACGGGGACAGGCAGAAATCACTGTGAGCCGCTGCACGCGCTGTACGACGCGGGCGCTGCACGAAGCTTGCGCTACTGCCCCAACCCTGCGCTATCAGGGGCTCCCGTGCGCTTGCGCGGGCGTGGTCGGCCGGGGAAAGTTCCCCCATGTATGTCGCTGCGGTCCATACGCGACCGCTCGTAGTCCTGCTCACGATCGCGCTGGCTGCCTGTGGCGGCAGCAACCTGGCGGAGCGCCGCGTGGCCGCGACGCGGTTCCTGCCGTCCCCGCTCGAGGCCACCCGGCCGGTGGAGGGCGAGCCTCACGTCGCCAAGGTCCGGATCTACGCCGACGCCGCGGTCCGCGCGCTGCCCCGCTGGAAGGAGGACATCACGGAGCAGATCGATTACGCCAACCAGTTCCTGCAACCGCTGATCGGGGTCAAGCTCGCGGTCGAGTCGTTCAAGGACTGGACGCGGACGAGCGCGCCGGATGACGCGTTGCGCGAGCTGGCGCAGACCGACAAGGGCGACGGCGTGACCTGGGTGATCGGCTACGTCGCGCCGGCCGACACCGCGAGCACCGCGATGTCCGCGCTCGGCGACGCGCAGCCGCTGGGCCGCCACGTGACGGTGCGCGCCTGGGCCGAGAAGCCGGAGGTCACGGCGCTCGCGGGCCGGCTGCCCGACCCCAAGGACCCCGAGCGCGACGAGGTGATCGGCGCGCACCGCCGCCACAAGCAGACCGTCGTGCTGCTGCACATGCTGGCGACCACGCTCGGCGCGATCGCCGAGGTCGATCCGGCGTGGATCCAGAACATCTCGTACTCGCCCAACCAGGGCTCGTTCTCCAACCGCAACCGCGAGCTCCTCACCCTGGCGTCGACCGGCCGGCTGACCGGCGACACCGATCAGCTGCTCGCCAGGAAGCTGGTCGAGGCGATCGAGCGCGCCGACTGGGGCGGCTGGGTCCCCGCGGTGCACGACCAGGTCCTGGCGACGCTCAAGAGCGTGATCGACGCCGGCAAGGCGGGCAAGACGTTCGCCGGCGTGCCGACCGCCGCACTCGACGAGTTCCGGCGGATCTCCGAGCTCGCCAAGCGCGGCCAGATCGCCGACGCGCTGACCGAGCTCGACAACCTGCTCACCGCGTATCCCGGCAACGCGACGATGCACGAGCTCAAGTGCGAGATCATGCTCGCCAAGCCGGGTGTGACCGACAAGGGAACGCGCGCGGCGTGCAACCGGGTGGCCGAGCTCGCGCCCGGCGATCCGACGGTGCACCTCGCGCTCGGCGAGGCGCTGGTCCGCGCGGGCGACATCGCCGGCGCGCGCGAGGAGCTGGTGCTCGCCGAGGACCGGATCGCGAACCTGACGAGCGGCGCCGCCGAGGCCTGGCATCGCGTGATCGCGGTCTACAACAGCCTGGGTGCGCTGAGCTGGAGCGACGACGCGATCGCCAGGGCCAAGCTCGAGGGCGATCCGGCCGCGGCGGCGATCGCGCAGACCCGCGCGCGCTACGGCATCCCGCGCGGCGCCAGGTTCGTCGCGCCCGGTCAGGAGGCCGAGCTGCTCGGCGCGATCCGCACCGGCCTCAACCTGATCTACGCCAACAAGTTCGGCGAGGCCGAGCGCGCGCTCGCCGCCGCGGACAAGAAGTGGCCCGGTGCGCCCGGCATCACCGCTGCGCGCTGCGATCTGGCGTTCCGCATGGGGCAGCTCGACGCCGCACGCGCCGCGTGCACCCGCGCGCTCGCCGCCGATCCCGACGAGTCGTGGGCGCTCTACCTGATGGGCACGCTGCTGCTGCGCCAGCCCGGGAGCACCACGGCGGGCATCGCCAAGCTCAAGCGCGCGATCGAGGTCGACCCCGGTCTCGCCCAGGCCTGGCGCACCCTCGCGAAGGCCTACGACCGCAGCCACGACAAGGCCGCGCTGGCCGAGCTTGCCAGGGCCTACCAGGAGAAGTTCGGCCAGTCGCTTGCGCCGTGACGTGGCCCGAGCACCATCGCCTATACTCGGACGGTGAGCTTCATGCGCCGGATGTTCTCCGCCGACTACCGCGCGGCCGTGGCGGCGGAGGCCGCGGGCGACGTCGAGCTGGCGGCGGAGCGCTACGCCCTGGCCGGTGAGCTCGCCGGGGCCGTTCGCATGCACCTCGCGCGCGCCGCGCGGGCGCCGACCCGGACCAGCGAGCTCGGCGCGCTGCGCGATGCCCTGCGCTGGGCCAGCGACGATCCCGCGCTGTGCCGGCAGGCGTCGGCGGCGCTCGGCAAGGCGCTGTGGGAGGCGGTGCGCGCCGAGGGCATCGCGACCGAGCGCGACCGCGGCCGCGTCCGCGAGGCCGCCGAGCTGCTGGTCGCCGGCGACAACCACGCGCTCGCCGGCGAGGCGCTCGAGACCATCCACGACTACCTCGCGGCCGCCAACGCGTACTCCGCCGGCGGCCTGGTCGAGAAGATGGAGGCCGCGCTCGCCCGCGACGACGCCGCGCACCACGCGATGCGCGAGGAGGCCGACGCGTTCGCCGGCTACCAGACGGCGATGCGGGTCGGCCGCCGCGACGAGGCGCGCGCCGAGCTGGTGCGCGCCGTCGCCACCGCGTCGACCGGCGTCGAGTACCGCCGGCTGCTCGACGAGCTCGACACCGCGCTCCTGTCCGCCGGCAAGGTCGAGCTCCGGCGCCGCGGCAAGCCGCCGATCGTCGCGTGCGCCGCGCGCAAGATCGTCCTCGGCCGCGATCCGCTGTGCGATCTCGCGCTGCGCGCCGGCGGCGTGTCGCGCCAGCACGCCGAGATCGAGCACGCCGGCGGCGGCTTCGCGCTGCGCGACCTCGACTCGCGCAACGGCACGAGCCTGGCGGGCATGCCGCTGGCCGGCCGCGTCCCGCTCGCCGTCGCCGGCGAGCTCGGCCTGGGCGACGACTGCCCGATCGACTACGAGGTCACCGGCGACATGCTGCTGCTCCGCGTGCGCGGCGGCCTCGATCGGGGCGCCGCCCTCATCGCCGGCAACGAGCATCGCCGCCTCGATCTCGCCCCGCTCGGCCTCGGCCTCGATGTGATGTTCCAGCGCGGCCGGCCCATGCTCGGCCGCGGCAGCTGCAAGACCGTGACGTTCAACGACGAGCCGCTCGGCGACCTCCGCATCCAGGTGATCCGCAAGGACCGCATCGTCGCCGACGGCGACGAGATCGACATTGCCTGAACAAGCGGACCGCCAGCCAGGCCGGTGAACACGACCGCGAGCGGTCCGTCGTAGCTCCACCACACGTCGCCATGGATCGGACGCAGGTGGCGCGGTTGGACGAAATTGCCGCGGCGATCGGGTACGCCGCGCGGTGGCCGGCAGCGTGCCACACAGCCGGAACGTCACCGCCGTCCGACCGTCGCAACCGATTGGGTCAGTAGGTCACTGGTGACAAGCACCCCGGGTAATTCTGGCAAGCGTCGAAGGGCTGCGGCGTGGCATGCAGGTGGCACGTGTGCCGATCGGGTCAGCTGTGCCGGCACTGGCTGCACGCCGCGCGAGAGACCGCCGCACATGAATACGCGCGGTTGCCGAGGGAGAAGCAGGTACACGACTTGAAAAGCCTGACTGCAAGGAGGGAACATGCAAACTCGTCACGATTCACGGCTGCGGCTCGGCGCGGCGGCGGACAGGCAGTCGCCGATGAGGTCTCGTGGGGTATTGCTGGCGGCAGCGGTAGTTGTCCTGTCAAGCTGCGGGCCAGCACAAAACACCGGTACGAAGGCGGGCGGGATGGGAGCACCATCCGTACCCAAGAGGAATTTCCTCGTTCACGGGCCATTCTCCGTCGACTTCTCTGAGCTCGTGTTGGCCCCGCCTGCCGACGGGAACTGCGTCGCACCGCACAACATGGCCAGCTCCGCGAGCTCCCCGGGACAGACGCCCGGGGCGGCGTTCGCGTTCACCGAGTCCGCCGGCCTGAACGGCATCGACCCCAGCATCGCCGCAGGAAGTCTTGGTCTGCTGGTCAGCGATGATCACGACGGTGTCGCAATGTATGACAAGGGCGGTGTGCTGTTCGGTCGTGAGCCAAGCAACGTCTCGCTTCCAAACAACCCGTTCACGCTCACCTCGTTGTTCGGCCAGGTCATGACCGATATCAACAAGAACCTGAGCTTTCCGCCCATGTCCAGCCTTCCTCCGGGCTTCGCGACTCCGGGTGATCCAAACTACGGCGGTGTTGTTCTCTATCATGACACGCGCATCATGTTCGATTCTTACCGGAAGCGGTTTTGGATTCTTGCCATGGCAGCGACCAAGAACTGGGACGCGAGTTTTATCATGACGTTTCCGGCGCTCAAGCTCAGTCGACGCGACAAGGTAGCACTCGCGGTGTCGAAGACCGAAGACCCGAGAGACGGATTCTACACTTATTGGTGGGATGGAACTATCGCCAACGGATCGTGCAATCAACTCGGCTCTTGTGGTGATCCGGATTTTGCTATCTCCGGAGAAGGGGCTGACTATCCCAGCATTGCCATCGCTCCTAAGTATTTCGTAATGACGCTCGGAGTCAATCACCGTGACCCGACATTTCCCACATCTAGCTTTCTCGGAGCCTCCGCGTGGAAAGACTGCAATACGGGATTCGTCACACATGGTCAGACCTTTTCGAATTGTGGACCATTCTACAGCAACCTCATGGTGGTCGACGCAGACATGCTGGTGTCCGGTTGCTCTACCGCGGCCGGGGGACCCCAAAGCTGCGGCAAGGGAAGATCGTTTGGTGTGTTCATCGATGCTGACAACTCCGTCACGGACCGCACCTTGAACGGTGACTTCGCAAGCGGATTGACCAATGCCACGAGCCGTGCAGATGCGTACTTTGTCAACAATTTTATCGACCACAACCATAACGCATTCATGACTGTGAGACGCCTCGTCGACGACGAGCTTGTGACGTCGACCTACGCGATCCAACCGTTTACGTACGGCAACGACTGGAACCTCGTCATGAGTGCGACGTTCCGGAGCGGCGCGCTTCATCTCGCGTTCCACAACTGCTGGCCAGACAATACGAACTGTGACAGTACGAGCTCAATGGCCATTCGAGTGGTGGGGCTCAGCTACACGCCGACATCGGGGGGTACGCCGGGTGGTACGGTCATCATGGATCGGAACTTCGGCGGAAACAATGCATTCGACGACAAACCCTCGGATACCTTTCGATACACCTTTCCCGGAGTGGAAGTGACTGCCAACGGTGACATCGTCGCTGTTTACGCACGTTATGGCGCCAAACTCGAACATCGGCAGCAGGAAGTTCGCTTCAACACGTGGATCCACGGCGAGCCCGATATCCGGCCAAGTCACCTCCTGAAAGCTGGCGAGATCGACTATGCGACTGGAACCGATACCTCAGGAATCGCCGTCGATCCCACCGATGAGAACGCGGTGTGGATGGCTCATCTCTACGCCGCTAAGAACAGTCTAGGTCAACCATGTAACCAGATGGCCATCGGCAAGGTGGATCTCAGCACGAACTTGACGATCACCATCCACAATGTCGCCGCTGGAACATCGAGCGTGGTCGATATCCCGGCATGTCTCACGGTAGCAGTTGATGGTACGATGCGAGCGTACGGCGTGACCAGTGGCACAGGTCCGCTGTTCCTCGCCCCGGGCAAACACATCGTGACCGAAGGCTCGACACACTCATTCTCTCCCGGTTTCACAAGCAGTTTTGGCGGAGACTGCAAGGCCGACGGCACGGTGGAGATCGGGCAGTACGGTGCGAAGACTTGCGTCATCACGAACAGCTTCAAGAGTAGCGCGACCGACACAGAATGCAGGGACAACTGCCAGATCGCGCGTGACGATTGCATGGCAGAAATCAGTCAGCCAGATCATCCACTGGGCAAGGATTGCGTCAAAGCATACAACTCGTGTCTCAGAAGGTGCAAGTGATGGTTGTGACCGCGGTTGAATGCTCGTGAATGCTCAAGAGTCTTGCAGCCGACGGTCCGACCTTTCAGTCGGGTCGCCCCGGGATTTGCACCCCGGGGCTCCCACGGATCCGGACATGCAGATCTCCCGCATACGCTACGAGCGAGCGGCGATGATCTGCTACGGTTGGAGAACGAAGCAGGGGGCGGGTGGACAATGCATGACCGCGTCGATCTCGAGAGCTGGGGTGCAGCGGCGCTGAACGCGGCGGACGGCTCGGGCCAGACGCTGGCGCGGGCCTTCCTGCTGATTGCCGGGACGATCTTTCTTCTCATCGTTGCCCTGCCGCTCTTCCTGGCACCACTTGCCTGGGCGAAGCGGTTCCTCTGGACGCTCCCCGAGGAGCACGCGCTGACGATCTACTTCGGGCGCTGCCTGGGCGCCACCGGCATCGCAGTCGCTGGACTGGCGCTTCGTGCGGCCGCCGATCCGGCGGCTCACCTCGAGGTGTTCGACCTGATCGCGATCAGCGGCGCCCTGCTGACCGTGGTCCACGTGTGGGGTGCGATCCGCCGGATCCAGCCGTGGATCGAGACCGTCGAGATCGGACTGTATCTCGCGGCGACCGTCGCATCGGTCTGGTTACGCCTGACGCTGGGATGATGCGCGGCGCGACGATGACCCCGAGGCCGAGCGCTCCACGGCCGCGCTCGCCGTCATCGCCGCGCGAGCGTACGCCCGTCGCCCGGTCGGCGCACCATCTCGAGCTGACGCGCCGTTCGCGTTGCGCCCGCGGCATCGAGGAACGCGGCGATCCCGGTCGCGCGATCGTCGAGGTTGAGGATGCGAAGCGGCTTGCCCACCGCGTCGGCCGCCGCCGCAAGGAGGTTCCGCCCGTGACCGCGACGGCGCGCGTCGCGGCGGACCGCGAGGAGCGGTACGTCGCCATTCGCCGGAAACACGACGACGATGCCATGCGCATCTCCCAGCACGATCGGTGGCTCCGGCGCACGTCGGATCGACGCCAGCGAGTTCTGCCACGACAGCTCGACATCGGCCTCGGCCGCGAACGCCTCGAGCTCCGGATCGGTGGCGATCGCTCCGGGACGCGCCTCGCCGGCGTACGTCCAGCACTGGAAGCGCCGTGTCTCGACGAAGCCGACCGCCTCGTAGAGCGCGATCGCCTTCGCGTTGGTCTCGAGCACCTCGAGCACGTAGGGCGCGCCTGCGGCACCCGCGATCACGCGCTCGACGAGCTCGCGCGCGAGCCCGCCGCGCCGGCGCCCGGGCACGACGCCGGTTCCGCTGTTGTAGATCCGCGCGCCGTCGCGACACGTCAGCACGAACCCGACGAGGCGCGAGCCTTCCCATGCACCGAACGAGCTCGACGCGACGTAGCCGCGACGCACCTGCATCGTTGCCAGCGCGGCGGGCGTCATCTGCATCGGCACCGCGTAGTCCGAGAACGCCTCGGTGAACGCGGCGGCGAGCTCGTCCCAGCCGACGCCATCGAGCGAACGGATCATGTGCGGAGCCTATGCGATCGCCCGCATCGCGTGTGTCAGGATCGTCATCCGTGACCGCGTGGACCTGCACCTCGCTGACCAGAGCGACGTCGACGCCGAGCTGCGCGGCTGGCTCACGGCCGTATTCCGCGCTCGATGATCGGCATCCCGATTCGTGTTGCGCAACCCGAGCCGACCATCACCACCACCGCCTGATCGACGTCGAGCTCAAGGAGGTCGCCAAGAAGGTCCTGACCCAGAAGAAGGACAGCGCGGGTCAACCGATGGTCACGCCGGACAACAAGCTCGATCACGGCGGAACGGGCTCTACTTGCACTCCTGAGAGACGATGGAGTACGTGCAGCTGTCGGTCGGGTTGGTGCCGTCGCACGACAGGCTCAGCTCGCGCACGTGGACGAACGTCATCAGCTTGGTCTCCCCCGGGCCAGCTCGGTTCACCTGCCGCTCGTTGCCGACGTAGCGCGGCAGGATATCGGCCGAGCAACCGGGGGGCGCCTGCCACGACACGGTGACGTTGCAGTTGCTGCGCTTCGCCGGCGCGGCCGGAGGGGTCCAGATCGACTGGCTCGCACCGCACTTCACCGGGAAGCGCGCGACTGCGGCGCCGCCGGGGATCACATTGACCACATCCCCGGGCTTCACGCATGACACCCGCTCGACGTCGTAGTGGCAGGTGTCTTCACGGTCCTCCTCCGTGCCCTCGCACGAGAACTCCACCCGGGACGCTCCGGTGATGTTGACGGTCTTCGCGGGCTGCCCGGCGCGGAGAGGGCCGTCACCTGGCCCGGGGGTGCCGTTGGCCGAATTCCAGTAGAGGGTCGCGCGACAAGCAGAGCCGCCCTTCGCGGGCCCGCGGTAGGTCACGCGCACGTCGCAGTTGCTAGGCTGGTTGTTGGTCTCCTCCGCGCTCCACACGGTGCTCTTCGCGCCGCCCAGGATGCAGTGGGGATCCGCTGCGCGGAGCACGTTGGGCTTGTTGAGATCCCAGTTGGCGGCACAGGCGATCAGGACCGCAACTGCCGCGGCCGACACCACGAGTCGATGCATATTGCCCTCTTGTTCAGTTGCACACACGGGGAGCTGCGAATCCGGCTCCCCGCGGATGTTCGTCCCTTATAACTCACTGTCGCCAGCTTGCGCCATGTCCAGGCGCGTCGCGCGGCGAGCTGTATCGCTGACCGCGCTATGCTGCGGGTGAGCAGCTGGCCCCCATCACATCGCGATGGACACGCGTGGCGGGGCAAGGCCGAATGCGGCGGCAGTCTCCTTCAGAAGATCCACGCTGGTGGATGACATGGCGATCTCAGTCTCGAGGACCATGTAGAGCAGGTGGTCGAATGCCACCCCGAGTTCACCCGAACGCACGTAGTCTTCGATGATCGTGAGTCCATCGCGCAACCCCAGCTGGTCGAATCTGCTGCCCTCGATCTCGGAGGCCGTCATGCGCGCGATCGCCTCAGTGATCCGGGCCTGCGCTTCGGTCGCCACGGCGAGAAGCTGATTCGCTCGTCGATCCACTCGGCTATGCTGCGCGTGGGCTACGGAAGCGTCAAGCGCTACCTGGATCCGCGCGTGAGGGCCTCGCCCGGCGGAACCTCGGCGCGATCATCGCCGGCCAGTCCGGGCCGGCGGGCCGTCCGGATATAGCTTGGCGTTGTGCAGCGCAGCAACGTTCAACGCCGCCTCAAATCGTCCGAACACGCGCCGCGCGGCGGCCATGAGCCCGCGCGGGCCGTGGCGCGCCAGGAACTGCGCGTCGATCGCCGTGCCGGCGAGTAGCCAGGTCGCGAGTTCGACGATGATGCTCTCCCGGGTCCAGCGTGCGCGACCAGGACTTCCGGCGTCGAGCGCCGAGATCTGGCAATCTGGCTCCGCATCGGCGTCGTCCTCCATCCGGTCGACCGTCTTGTCGAGGACGTCGCCCGGCTGGAGCTCAACGCCCGCGGCTGCACGCTCGGCCTGGTCGATCTTCGGCAAGCTGGCAGCGAGCAGCGTGCTAGGGTGGCCAGGCGATCCGGAACGCTCTCCGGACGAGGGACGTGTGCGCTTGATACGACCGCCAGGACATAGCCGGCCGTACGCCCCGAGGCGCCCGCGATGCGACGGTCGCAGCCGGAAGTGGTCATGACATGAGCCCCCGGCGGCCTTCCTTGTGGCGGCGGATCCTGTTCGGCAAGGAGGCCATGCCGCCGGAGCCGCCGCAGCCGGCGTCCGAGCCGCAGCACCTGGGCTCGAGCGACGAGGTGTTCCTCGCGAAGCTCGTCGCCGACCTCGCCGATGGCAAGCGCCGGGGCGAGATCGGGGAACCGGAGGTCCTGCGCTGCATCGACGGGCTGTGGACCTCGGGCCACGAGCGGCTCGCGATCGAGTGGATGGAGAAGCTCCTGTCGGTGCCGGAGGTTTCGGCGCAGGCGACGGCGCCGCTGCGCGCCGCGCTGGTCGAGCGCTACGAGCAGCGCGGCGAGCTCGACACGGCGCTGCCGCATCTCGAGCGGCTGGTTGGCGACGAGCGCTACGCGCTGCGCGCGCACTACCTGCTGGCCGAGCGCGCGCGCAAGCACGGCGACCACGAGCGCGCGCTGCGCCATTACGAGGCGGTGCTCGGCCGCGACGTCGATTATCCCAACGTGCGGATGCGGGTCGAGCGGCTGCGCGCGCTGGCCGGGCGGGCGGCGCCGGTCGCGGGCGAGACCATCGCCGCGGGCGACGTCGTCGGGGTCCAGGCCGGGGCGCGCTACCGGCTGGTGCGCGAGCTCGGCCGCGGCGCGACGGGCGTGGTCTACCTCGCGCGCGACATCGAGCTCGAGCGCGACGTCGCGATCAAGCTGCTGCATCCCCACCTCGCGGGCCGCGAGCGCGCCGATGCGCTTGCGCGGTTCTTCCACGAGGCCCGGGTCATGGCGTCGCTGCGCCACCCCAACGTGGTCGCCGTGCTCGACCTCGACGAGGCGTCGCGCCGCATCGTGATGGAGCTCGCGGCCGGCGGGACGCTGCGCGACGTCCAGCGCGAGCGCGGGCCGCGCACGCTGCGCCGGGCGATCGAGCGCCACGGCCAGATCCTGTCGGCGCTCGCGGCCGCCCACCGCCGCGGCATCGTGCACTGCGACATCAAGCCGGCCAACCTGATGTTCCGGCGCAACGCCGAGCTGCCCGGCGTCGAGGTCATGCTCGGCGACTTCGGCGTCGCGCACCTGCCGGACGCGACCGGCCGCGCCGGCGCGCGCACCGAGGCGGTCGGCACGCTGGCGTACATGGCCCCCGAGCAGCGCCGCGGCGAGGTCTCCGCCGCCGCCGACGTCTACGCCAGCGCGGTCGTGCTGTTCGAGATGTTCACCGGGCACACGCCGTGGGCGCGCGAGGCGGTCATGGCGGGTGCGCGCCGCGCCGACGACTTCTGGCTGCCGGCCGGCGTGCTCGCCGGCGCGCCCGAGCTCGCCGACGAGATCCAGCACCACATCATGCGGCTGGGCGACCCCGATCCGGCACGGCGGCCGACGACGGCGCAGGCGCTCGCCGAGTCGCAGCGGCTGCGCGAGCGGATCATCGCCGCCGGCGCGCTGTGATCGGCCATCCCGCGGGAAACAATCGCGCGGCCGTGGCGCTCGCCGCGGCTACCACCCGCCTCCGCCCCCACCACCGCCGCCACCGCCGGAGCTGCCGTCCGCACCGCCGGAACTGCCACCGCCGCCGAAGTTGCCGCCACCCCCGCTGAACAGCTTGCCAAACAGGCCCCCGAGCCCACCGAAGCCTCCGCTACCGCCGCTGCCCCCGCTGCCGCCATCGCCACCGCTGCCGCCATCGCCACCGCTGCTGCCGCTGCTGCTGCCGCCACCGCCGCCTCCACTGCCCTTGGTGGCGCCGCCGATCAGTCCGAGGATGCTGTCGGCGAAGTTGCCCCACTTGGCGCCCTTGGGCCCTAACGAGGCTCCGATCTGGGCGCCGATCCCGCCGCCGGTCACGTGGATCATCTGGTCGGCGGTCACTGCTTCGAATGCGCGGTTGGTCATGATGGCGGCCGGAATTGCAGCTGCCATGCCGGCGATGGATCGAACCATTTCGCAGGCATGCTCTCGCGCTCGTCGATACCCACGGGTGGCAGCTGTACGCCGCGCGCGGCACTTCCATGCGCTCGCGCTGCGCGACGTCGCTCCGAGGCCGACACTTTTGCGAGGCGGCGTTCAGCGCGCCGCGATCCACGCGTCGATGCGGCGCTCGAGCACGTCGAGCGGCAGGGCGCCCGCGCCGAGCACCTCGTCGTGGAACGCGCGAATGTCGAACCGCTTGCCGAGGGCGGACTGAGCCTTGTCGCGCAGCCGCGAGATCGTGAGCTGGCCGATCTTGTAGCCGAGCGCCTGGCCCGGGATCGCGATGTAGCGGTTGGTCTCGGACTGCACGTTCGGCTCGTCGATCGTGGAGTGGTCGTGGAAGAACTGCACGACCTGGTCGCGGGTCCAGTGCTTGGCGTGCAGGCCGGTGTCGACGACCAGCCGGATCGCGCGCAGCATCTCATCCTGCAGCCGGCCGTAGTCGTTGTACGGATCCTGGTAGAAGCCGACCTCCTTGCCGAGCCGCTCGGAGTACAGCGCCCAGCCCTCCTGGAACGCGATGTAGCCGCCGTTCTGGCGGAACGGCGGCAGCTCGCCGAGCTCCTGCTGGATGGCGATCTGCATGTGATGACCCGGGACGCCCTCGTGATAGGCCGTCGACTCCATGTCGATGGTCAGTCGCCTGGTGGGATCAGAGGTATTGACCTGGACCATGCCGGGGCGCGCACCGTCCTGCGTGCCCTGCGCGTACTGCGCGCCCGACGCCTCCTTCTCGCGGAACGCCTCGACCGGCTCGATCGTCATCCTGCCTTTCGGCAACCGGCCGAACAGCTCGGGGATCTTGCTGTACATCTGGTCGGTGTACGTGCGGTAGCGCGCGAGGATGTCGTCGCGGCTCGTCGCGTAGAGCTTCTGGTTGGTCCGCACGTGCTGCTTGAACGCGGCGAAGTCGTCGAAGCCGAGCTTCTTGCCGATCGCCGCCTGCTCGCGCTCGATGCGCGTGACCTCGCGCAGACCGATCTCGTGGATCTCCTCCGCGGTCAGCTCGGTCGTGGTCGTCTGCTTGATCCGGGCGGCGTAGCGCGCCTCGCCATCGGGCAGCGCCCACATCCCGATCTCGCTGCGGCCGCGCGGCACGTAGTCGTCGCGCAGGAACGCGGTGAGCGCTCGGTACGCCGGCTGCACCTGATCGCGCACCGCGGCGACGATCGCGGCGCGCAGCCGGTCCTGATCGGCCTGGGCGACCGCCGCCGGGAACTTCTTGAGCGGCTGGGCGAACGGGCTGTCCTCGGGCTTGCCACCGGCGAGCGTCTCACTCTGGCCGACGCACTGCTCGAGCAGGATGCGCGGCGGCACCAGCCGCTTGGCCAGCCCCGCCTTCATCAGCGCGGTCACCTGATCGAAGACCGTCGGGACCTTGCGGAGCCGCGCGAGGTAGTCGTCGTAGTCCTTGGTGGTGGCGAACGGCAACAGCTTCACCAGCTGTGCGAGCCGGATGTGGACGCCGCCGAACTGATTGATCGGCATCAGCCAGTCCTCGAACCGCGCGTTGGCGAGCTGCTCGCGCAGGTTGCGCACCATCAGCTGCTGGTTCAGCGCCTCCTGATCGGGGAACCCGGTGGTGTCGATCGCCTCGAACCGGGTCACGAACTCGCGGTACGTGGCGAGCCTGGCCGCGACCGCCGCCTCGGTGGCGTCGGTCCAGCGATCGTTATAGCGGCGATCGCCGAGGATGCTGGCGAACTCGGGCGAGCTGCGCAGATTGAACTGCCACTCCTCGTCGAGCAGCGCCGTGAGCTGGTGGCGGCGGGCTTCGAGCGCCGCGGCGGGCTGGGCCGCGGGGCGGGCCGGCGGCGGCTTGCTCGAACAGGCGACGGGAACGACGCAGACGAGGCACAGGCGGACGAACCGTTGCATGATCACCTCACCGGAAAGGGCGGACACCGTGTCAGCACGATACAACCGTCTCGGCTGCCGCGAGCCGGCACACAGAACACTCTGACCGTGAAACCGCGCGGCGGGAATGCGACATCGTGGCCGTCTCATGCGACGCCCGGCGCTGTCGCGCGTGTCGTCGAGTATCCCGCGCTCGTCATCGAGCACATCGCGGTCATCTCGAGCCCGCACCGGCCGGCAATCGCGTTCGATCGAGACACATGATCTGACCCATGAATCGATATCGAAGATCTTGTATGCCGATCAACGATAATATCGAATGCTCGCATGGGCGTTTCGCCCAACGACTCCGTCCTCGACGATACCGCCGAGGCCCGCCCCGTCAAGCGCCTGTTCATCGCCGACAACTCGGCGCTGGCCAACGCGCTCGGCGGACCCAACCCGACCTTGACCAGCCAGGCGCTCGCCACCCGCACGGCCGAGAAGCTCATCACATGACGAGGTCCGGAGCCCAGCACGGGCGGCGGGCGATCAGGCCTCGTCCTTGACCGGAGTGGCCTTGAGGGCGGCCTTGCCGTCCTTGACGTAGACGGTGAACCGGACCTCGCGGCAGCCGGTCTTGAGCATGAGGTCGTCGCGATTCTTGATCAGCTTCTCGGCGAATCGCTCGTAGACCAGGCCCGCGATCGGCTCGTTGCAGCTCTTCTTCATCGACACGAACTGATCGAAGATCTGCTTGAAGTACGGATCGACCGGCGGAGCGAGATCGCGCGTGGCGCGGCCGAGGATGTCCTCGTCGAGGGTGAGCGGCGCACGAGAGGCGAACTGGTCGGGCGGCAGCGTGACCCCCGGTGGCGGCGCGGGGGGCGACGGTGGCGCGACGGGCGTGCTCACGGCGCGGAACGGCGGCGGGGTGCCGGGGCGCGGCGGCGGCGCGGAGCGCGGCGGCGGCTTGTAGGACGGCTGCGAGCCGGAGTCGCTGAACCGGAAGTCCGAGGGCGGCGGCGGGACGGCGGGCGCGGGGCCGCCCGGGCGAACGCTGGGCAGCGAGGTCGCGAGCAGGTCGATCGTGCCGAGGCTGCCCTCGGGGGCGGGACCGAGCAGCTGATCGAGATCCTTCTTGGCCGACCTGGCGTCGCGGCCGAGCTTGTCGATGTGGATGTTCACGCTGCGCGCGATCGAGCCGAACTTGCCGCCGTGGACGTCCTCGCGCAGGCGTTCGCCGTCGCCCTTGGCGAGCCGGACGGCGTCGCCGGTCAGCCGGCGCAACGGGTGGTCGACCTCGAGGTACGAGAGGCCGATGCCGAGGCCGAGCACGACGAGGAACGCGGCGCCGACGAGCAGCCACGGGAAGTTGCCGAACGACAGGTCGCTGTCCTTGATGGCCTTGAGCGTGCCGACGAAGCCAGCGGCGTCGGGCCGCTTGATGATCACCGAGTAGTATGCCTGCTTGACGGCGGCCTCGCCGGGCAGCCGCGCCACCAGCGCGGTGTAGTCGTCGGCCCCGGTGTGGACGTCTATCGGATGGACGACCTGGCAGTCGGTGGCGAGGTCGGGCCCGAGCCGGGCGATCGCGCTCTGCATCGGCGCGTGGTCGAAGGCGATCGTCTTGCTGCCGGCGACACCGTCGGCGCCGAGGTGAAACCCCATGTCGACCTCGAGGGACGTGACCAGCTTCTCGGCGAGCTGGTTGGTGACCTGGTGGCCGAGCACGACCGCGCCGGCGTAGGCGCCCTGCTTGACGACGGGCGCGGCGGAGACGAAGTACATCGTGCCCTTCTGCGCCCAGACGTCGTCGCGCAGGTAGCCGGCGAGCGCATCGTCGATCAGCGGACGCCCGGAGGCGATGTCGCCGAAGTCGTTGTCGTCGAGGCGAACCCGCGCGACGACGCGGCCGCGCCGGTCGATCAGCATCGCGAAGTCGGGCTTGCGGTTGCCCTGGATCTTCTTCATCACGGTGTCGCCGACGTCGCGCACCTGCTTCATGCGCGCCTCGTCGAGCCGCTCGACGCCCGACGCGGCCTCGAGCGCGTTCATGATGTCGGGCTCGCGGGCAAACGCGCCGACGAGGTCGACCCGGTTGCGCGCGTCGTCGGCGAGCAGGATGTGGATCACGCTGCACGCGGTCTGCAGCCGGTTGGCCTCGGCGCGGACCATGGCGCGCTGGGCGGGGCGCGGCAGCACGAGCGCGACCGTCAGCCCCGCCGCGGCGGCCAGGGTGATCAGGAACAGCCAGATCTTGGACCAGAACACCGATGTCACTTCTTTCCCGGCGCGGCCGGTGCCGCGGTCAGCGCCGGCAGCTTCACGTTGACGTCGGTCCGGTTCGACTTGCCCTTCGACGCGACATTCACGTCGGTGGTGAACGCCAGCCAGTCCGACCGCTTGCCGTGGGCCTCTGCGATCGGGTCGTAGAAGTACACCCGCAGCTTGTAGCTGCCGTCCGGGACGTCGGTCATCTCGAACCGGCCGGCATCGTCGACGCTGGCGACGTGCGCGGTCGCGACCACGACGATCTTGCCCTTGAGGTGGGGTGCGTCCTTGTCGCCGACCGTGTAGACCGCCGGCTCGGTCGCACGGAACGACTTGGCCCCCGTGGGGTTGAGCGGCCCGGTGATCAACCTGGGGTCCTCGGCGGCGCCGATCGTCCGCGGGATCTTGGTCTGGTTCTTGATGACGACCTCGGCGCCGACCGGCACGCCGATCACCGGACGAGCGAACGACTCGCCGACGAGGTCCCAGTTGACCTGGGCCGGCGCAGCGGGCCGCGCATCGCCCTCGAGCACCACGATCAGGTACGGCGCGAGGGTAGGCTTCTTGATCTCGGCGAGCGGGTTCTCGATCCGGTCGACGAAGCCCTTGGCGATCACGGGGCCGCGCTCGGGCGCCGGCGGCAGCTCGAGCCTGCCGACGACGGTACCGGCCGCGGCCGGGGATGCCAGCGCCGCGAGGCTGCCCGCGACGACACCGACCAGTCCGAGCGAGAGACCGAGCTGCATGGGCGCCGATCATCGTAAGAGAGCCGCACTCCCGACGGCAAGCGGCCCCGGGATGAACCGCCGGCCCCCACCCGCCGAGTGCGGGAGATCCGTCGAACAATCAGCGCCCTGCGCGTTGTACTCCCGGCGCCGGCATGCCGCGCCGGACCCGGCCGACCAGCGCGACGTTGGCCTTGATGACCCCCTCGCGCACGCCGTCCATGTTCCGTCTCCCGCAATCGCGCTCGTCCCGTACGCAAGCACCATCTGCCGCACGAGTTCGAAGGTCATGCTCAGCACCGAACCAGTTCGTATTCACTTGTCCCACGACTGTCGGAGCCTCAGACGAATGCCAGCCGGAGCCACCGACCTCGGCTGGCAAGGCCACCGGGGCGACGATGCCAACCTGGCGCGGTCTGCGAAGAATGCGCTCGGCAAGCTGAAGTAGGCGCCGCGGCCAGATCAGCGACAGGGCGGAGGGCGGAGGCGTCACGTCAAGCGGTGGAATCCAGCTCGAAGACCTCCGCGATCTTCTGTAGCCGCGTACGCCAGGCGATCTTGGGCTCGCCCTTGGTGCGCTCGAGGCCCTCGATGCCGGCATGACCTGCGGCGCCCGGCTTGTCGGAGTCGGATGGCTTGAGGCGGTCATAGACCACGGCCGTAGCGCCTGCCACGCGCACTCTAGTGACGACGGCTGCGATCGTGATTACTGGCCGGCTCCGAAACGCGCGCGCTTCCGCGATGGTCGTGAGCACCGCATCCCAGACGGAGACCCGAGTGGGACGGCCGGACTCTTCGGCGTGGCGCTTGTCGTCGCCTGATGGCTCGAGCTCCTGGTGGCTCGGCTTCCAGCCATCGGGCGTGAAGTCCTTCGGCGGCACGGGCAACCGCAACACACGGTGCTCGCCCGGAACGGGGCTGCCGTCAACGGGTACTAGCATCACCGAGATCCGGCGGGATTCATGCCGAAGCCGGCGGCGAGGAATTCGAGCGCCTCCGCCGGAAGCTCGCGCGGCAGCTCATCCTCGGAGCCGCGCGACGTATCCGTTGCCGCGTCGCGGTAGAACCAGTCAATCGCGCCGTCGCGCTGGATCTCCATGCTGAACACTCGACCCGGCATATCGATGAACGACCAGCTGGCGTTCAGCAAACCGTCGTCGGATACACCGACGGCGGGGCGGCGAAGCGAAGGTTGCCGGGCGCGCGCGCGATCCCAGATGGAGAGCAAGGTCGAGCACTGCACTGGTGACATGCTGCCCGCAGCCACGCGTGCCTCGAGCGTGTCGAGGAAGGCGAACCAGCGCGCGGACTCGACGTCGATCGCCACCGGTCTCGGGAGCGGGTGCAACCCGAGCACTCTTGCGGTGGCGTCGTACCGCGCCTTTGCTTCATTCGAAGCCCTCGTCGCGATGTCGGACGGTCGGATCGCTCCACGCCGTGCCTGCTCGGTGCCGCGCGTGGACAGGTCGATGAACGATACCTGGGCCGAGCTCACGAACGAATCTCCTGGAAAACTTCGGCGTGGGTCATCGGAGTGAACGATCCGTAGAACGCTAGCTCGATCCGGTCGTGTCCGGCGTCAAGCCAGCCGCGAAGACTGTCGAAGGTCGGTGGGCTCGATTCCTGTGAGACGTGCTCGTAGTCGAGCGTGAACGCGGCGATCTGAGCCGTGGACTCGGTCGTCCCGAACAGGAAGCGGAAGATCGCCGCTGGAGCCTCGTACTCGACCTCGGTGTGGATCACGAACGTGGTCACCATTCTCGGCACGCCTGCGGGCAGACCGGGAAGCACGTTGAAGTATCTCTCGAGGGTAAACCCGGACTCGGCAAGAAACGGAATCTCGACCCTGTTGATGTAGCGTACCGCTGTTGTCGCGATGCCGGACGGCGATGCGATGTCGCGATAGACGATAAGGATGTCGAGCAGCGTATCACGCAGCTCCGCCCACCCGAGGTGTGGGCGGAGCGAGTTAACGGCGAGGAGGTCGGGACCGACCTGGACCACAGTGTTCTCGTCACCTGACACAAACTGCAGGCGCTCGATGGAAGGTGCCGCTGCGCCCATAGGAACCGGAGTGGCGACCGGAATGTTGATGGCGTGGTGTTCCCTCCGGATGGGAAATCGATCCCGGATGCGCTCGTAGAGCATGCCTGGGATTGCCCAGTCCCAGCTCCGCTCCTGGGTGCTCGCGAACCTCACCCCGCAGAGCGCCTCGACAAGTGGAGGTTTCTGGTATCGCAACGCCATCTGCAGCCAGTCTACGGCAACCAGAGGGCCATGACCAGGATCATGGCGAGATCACTGCGAGTTTTCGAACTCCACAACCACCTCCACTTGCAGTCTCCCTGCGCAGGGGACGCTCAGGCGGCCCTAGGCGGGGCCGGATAGGAGCGAGTCAGCGCAAGGCTGGCGAGCGGGAACCGACATGATGACGCTGGATGCAATTCGATCGACGCCGAGCCGGTCGATTGCGAGAGCGCGTCGCGCAGGGGTGGACGTCCGCGTGCACGTCGGCGAGGAGCGCCAGCCGGCCGCTGTGGCTCCGATCCTGCGCCTGGAAGTGACGCAGGCTGTCCACGATCACGTAACTACGCCGTGTGACACCGAGTCGGGGGTGCAGCTCCGTCGGAGATCGCTGCCAAACACCTCTAAATTTGATTACCTCTGATTCGACATTGCTGCCTTTAGATCTCGTTATTCAGGGCTGATTTAGCACGAAAGCCCCGGACACCGGACACGCCGCCGGACACCGGACACGCCGCCGGACATCTTCCGGACGCAACCGCGGAGGGCAGCGGCCGATAACCTCCGCCATGTCGGTCTCGAGGTCGGATGTCCTTGCCGTGCTCGCCAGGTGCCTGCCCGCTCCCACCCCGCTCGCCGCCGCGATCGCTGTCGCGGCGGGCATCGCGATCGCGCCGCTGGCCGACTCGTTCGGGGTGGCGGGGGGAGCGCCGTGGCTGCGCTGGCTGATCGCCGCGGCGGCGGTCGTCGCTGCGCGGCGGTATCGCGCGCTCGTGCTCGTCGCGGGGTTCGCGTTCGGCGCGGCGCGCGGTGCGCGACCGCCGGTGGTGGCGCCGGGCGGTGTCGTCATCGATGATCGCGGACCGGACCGGGTGATCGGCGTGGTGCGCGGCCCGATCGCGCACGGCCCGCGCGGCGACGCGGCGCTGCTCGACACCGGCGATGCCGCGCTGTGGCTGTGGACCGACCAGCACCTGGTGCCGGGCGAGCGCGTGGCGGTGACCGGCGTCGTGCACACGCCGCGCGGGCTGCGCGATCCTGCGGTCCCCGACCGCGCGAGCGCGGCCCGCGCGCGCGGCGCCGACCTCGAGGTCACGGCGCGCAGCCTCGAGCGGCTCGGTGATGCCGGCGGGCCGGTCGATCGCGCGTGGCGCTGGGCCGGCGCGACGCAGGCCGCGTGGGCGCGCGCGATCGATCGCGCGGGTGGCGATGCGATCGGCCGCGCCGCGCTGCGCGGGATCGCGGTCGGCGACCGCGGCGAAGTGCCGCCCGCGCTCGATCAGCGCTGGCGCGATGTTGGTATCTTTCATGTGCTCTCGGTGAGTGGCCTCCATCTCGCGGTGGTGGCGGGGTTGGCATTCGGCCTGTTGCGCCGCCTGATCGCCGCGTCGCCGTGGGGTGGGCGGACGCGGCCGGCGCGCTGGGCGGCGCCGCCGGCGCTGGTGCTCGCGGTCGGCTACACGATGATCACCGGGGCGCAGCTGGCGACGCTGCGCTCGCTGGTGGTGATCGCGCTGGTGGCGCTCGGCGTCGCGGCGCTGGCGATCCTGGTATGGCGGCCGGCCGACCTGCTCGATCCGTCGTTCCAGCTCTCGTTCGTCGCCGCGCTGACCCTGGCGCTCGGATCGGCGAACGGCGAGCGCCGCCGCGGGCTGCGCGGCTGGGTGATGCGTGGGCTGACGTCGTCGGCGTGGGTCGCGCTCACGACGGCACCGTTGACCGCATACCACTTCCAGCAGGTCGCTGCGGGCGGCGTGCTCGGCAACCTGGTGCTGACGCCGCTGGTCGAGCTCGTCGCGCTGCCGCTCGGCCTCGCGGGCGTGGTGCTCGGCATCGCTCCGGCGATCACCGTCGCTGCGTGGATCGTCGGCCTGGCTGATCGCGGCGCGGGCCTGCTGGCGATGATCACGCCGGTCGGCCATGTCGCGGTGGCGAGCGCGACGGTGATGATGATCCTGGTCGCGCTGTCGCTCGGGCTCGCCGCGCGGACCGGCCGCCCGGGGTGGCGAGACCGGGTCACGGCGGCGCTGTGGCTCGCGCTCTGCCTGGTGTGGTCGCTCGGCCGGTCGCCGCCGCCCCCGGGCGCGCGCGGTCTGGCTGATCGATGCCGGCGGCAATCCCGCCGCGCGCGATCTCGCGCAGGCCGCGGCGCCGGGCCGCGCGATCGACCGCGTGCTCGCGGCCTACGATCACCGGCGGATCGCGCTCGCGATCCTGTCGCATCCGCATCCCGATCATTACCTCGGGCTCGCGGGGGTCGAGACGCCGATCGACGAGCTGTGGACGGCCGAGGAGACCGACGGCGGGCGCGCGGGCGATCTGTCCGGTGCAGTGAGGCCGGCGGCACCGTCGGGCCCGGCCGGCTCCGCGGGCTGGACGCGTCATGCGCTCCCCGGGTTCGCCGCGATCGCCGCCCAGATCGCCGCGCGCGGCACGCGGATCGTGCATCCCTCGCTGGGTGTGGCGCGCCGCGAGGCCGGGGTCGAGCTATCGGTGTGGGCGCCGCGCTACCAGCCGGCGGCCGGCGAGTCGGTTCGCTGCGCAACCGATCCGGTGCGCACGGTCAACGACAACTCGCTCGTGGTCGCGCTCACCTACCGCGGCCGCACGATCGCCTTCGCCGGCGACGTCGAGGCCGAGGGCGAGGACGCGCTGACAAGGTGGCGCACCACGGCAGCCCGACGTCGTCGACCGCCGGGTTCGTCGCGGCGACCCGTCCCGGGCTCGCGGTGATCTCGTGCGGCCCGGCCAATGCGTTCGGCTTCCCGTCACCAGAGGTGGTCGAGCGCTGGCGGACCGCCGGCGCCGAGATCGCCCGCACCGATCGCGACGGCGCGATCACCGTGACGATCGATCGCGAAGGCGGCCTCGCGATCGATCGACACGTACCGTGACCTGCGCGCTCAGAACATCAGCACGCCATCGCCGATCTGCATGCTCAGGTTGCTGCCGATGCCGGTCTGCGCGGTCGACAGCAGCGAGAGCAGTTGGCCCAGGCGCGAGCCGGGCCCGCCGTCGGTGCAGTTCGGGTCCACGAGTGTGTCACCCGCAGCGATGGGCGCTGCACACGGGCCAGAGTCCGCGAAGTGCGGCGCAAGCGAGATGAAGCTGCTCAGTGCGTTCTTCGAGCTCGCGTCGAGATTCGAGACCTCCGAGAGCATGCGCAAGGCATCCTGCGCGTCCGAGATGGCGAGCTGTATCAGCGCGGCCCTGAAGCCGCCATCATCGAAGATGAAGGTGTCGAACAGGACCGCGACCGCCTGGACCCGCCGGATGGCGATCGCGATGTTGAACGCCGCGTTGAGCCCGCGCAAGAACCGGCCGATGTTGTCGATCTCGGCCGCGGTGAGGTTGATCGGCACGCCCAGCCCGGCCGGCGAGCTGTTGAACGCCGGCGTGTCGTAGAATGCGATCGCTTCCTCGATCGAGGTCGCGACCGCGACGTTGTGCTTCGAGGCCCCGCTGATCGTCGTCGCGGTGTGGAAGAATGGGCCGGTGTCCGCCGCCTCGATCAGCGGCGGCACGTTGAACGTCTTGTCGCCGAACGAGCCATCGGGGTTGGCCGGCGAGGCCAGGAAGCCGCCGTCGTGCGGAAACGCCGCGAGCGCCGAGTTGCGCGCCGACTCGACGCCGGTGTTGAAGTTGCGGTTGCCACCACCGCCGAAGCTGGCGTTGGCGCCGGCATTGCCGTGGCACCCGTTGCACCCGACGGTGAGGAATCGCTGACGCCCGGCCTCCGCCCCCGAATCCGTCATCACGACAGTGGTGAGGTCGAGCTCGTTGAGCCGCCCGAGCTGACGCATGAAGTGATCGATCCGGTCGAGCTCGCCGCTGTCCGCCAGCCGGAAGTCGGTGCCCACGACGCGCGACAGCGACCTGGTGTAATGCTGCGTGATCGCGCCGGTCTGGAAGTCGCGCAGCGCACCTGTGCCCGGCGCGCCGTCACCCGACCATCCGGTGCGATTGGCCGGCGGGTTCGGCGTGTTCGGGGGGTTGGTGATGCTGGTGGCGAGCGATAGCACGTGCGGCACGGCGCGCAGCACGAAGTGGGTGGTCGGATCGGGGGCGAAGCCGTCGACGTTCTCGAGGATCACCCCGAACTGCCGCATCATCGCGGGAACCTCGAGGTGGGTGAGAGATGAACGCCGGATCGATCGTGAAGTTGTGGGCCACCGGATGACACGTCGCGCAGGACCTGCCGTTGCCGTTGAACGTCTCGCGCAGAAACAGGTCACCGCCGACGCAGGTGTCGACGTTGAGCACACCGGCGACGACGCGCGGATCGGCCGAGCAGGTTGCGATCCGATCGTTGAGCGTGACCGACTGCCGCGTCGTCGTGGTGCGCTCGGGCGCCGCGCGTTCGGGCGCCGCGCCTTCCGATGCGACGCATCCGGCCGCCGCCACCAGGCCCATGATCAGGACGAATCTCTCACACGTCTTCATGAGTGGCCTCCTTGTGGAGAACGTGACGGGAGTGTCCACCAGAATCCTGGCGACACTCCCAATGTCGACAATAATCAATGAACGTGATTATTCATCGTGCATTTGTCTCTGCGTACTCGTTGGCGTCGATGCGTGAAGAAGTTGCACAATCACTCCCGCGTGCGCAATGAATGTGCGCGTGAGATCTCTCGCTGCCAACTCCATTGCCACAACTGCCAATCAGCGATCGCCAATCACACTACATTTGTACGTAGTATTGAGATTATTATTCAATAATCTCCAGTGAGGCAGGCTCGGCACGCGAATGATCGTCGATTCGCCGGCGACGAGCGCTCATTGCGGTGACGCATAACGCTGCATACCGCACGGTGCGACGGCACTCGTCACACCGCGCGCAGACAGTCGTCACTGATGCCGTAAATTGCCATGCACAGTCTCGCGCATGGCCCGCCGGGTATCGATACCACGGGAGGGTGGGCGCGTGCGCACGGCGTGGCTGCCGAGTCGCTGCGGTTCGCGATGACAAGCTACGCGTGTGGGCGGAGCAGCGCCTCGCCGACGATGGTGAGCACGTGGCCGACATCGTCGCGCCACCAGCCGGTGAGCCGGCGCGCCGCACCGGCGATCGCGAGCTCCAGCGGGACCCAGCCGCCATCCCGTGCCGGATCGCCGGCACCGAGCTCGACGTGCACGCGGCGCGGATCCTCGCGCAGACCGCAGCGCAGCGCCTTGAGCGCGCTCTCCTTGGCGCTCCAGATCAGCGTGATCGCGTGATCCCGCAGGGCCGGCGGGCATGCGGCGATCTGCGCGGCCTCCCCGGGGGTGAAGAAGTCGTCGACCAGGAGCTGGCTGCGCGGCTCGACCCGCTCGAGATCGGCGCCCAGCGCGGCACCGGCGTCGCGCACCGCGGCCAGCGCACGGCCGGCGCTGTGGCTGAGCGTCACCACGACCGGCAGCGGCGCGCCGCCCAGGAATGCCTCCGGGGCGCCGTCACCCGCCGCGCGGATCGCGATCGCCTCGAGCGGCGGCGACGGCGCCAGGCGGGCGGCGATCGCGCGCTTCGCGGTCCACCTCCCGAGCAGGTAGTCGTCGCGGCGCTTGGCGATGCGCAGGCCGTCGAGCCGCGCGCGCTCGTCGGCGGCGAGCCAGTCCAGCGAGCCCGGCAGATCCGCGCGGTCGCAGGTCAGCCAGGTGATCGCGCCGGTCATGCGCTCGCCCGGCCGGCGCGCATCGCCTGCCAGCGCGCCAGCGCGCGCGCCCTGCCGCGCTCGACGGCGTCGATCGCGCCGGGACGAGCTCCGAGGATGGCAACGCGTGCGCGCTCGCGACCCATGTCATCGCTCCATGCAGCTCACGAGCCCGGGCTCGTCGCATCCAGCGACGCGGTCCGATAGCCCCACATCACGAGGTACGGCACGCCATGCGCATCGTCGACCTCGGCGTCGAAGCCACCGTCGTCGCGCGCGCGCACGTGGGCGACCACCGGACCGTCGACCGCCCCGCCGTTCCAGCGCAGCTCGTCGACCTCGCGCGGCAGCGCCAGGCCGCCCTGCGCCCGGATCGCCCAGATCCCGGCGGTCTGGAAGCACAGCTCGATGCGCCGTGGATCGAGCACCATCGCACCGCCGTCGGCGTCGGGCGGCAGATGCTCCGCCATCTTCCCGAGCGCCGTCGCACCGCCGGCCTGCACGCCATCGAGCACCTGGTACGCCGGGCCATGGAAGTAGGTGCGGTAGATCTCGGCCGCCGCCACCGCCGGCGAGTCGGCCGGAAGCTGTGGCCACGCGAGCGCCAGCAGCGGCGCATGGTCGCCCACCGCGAGCCGGACGCGGCCGGTGAAGTGCACGGTCCGCTGCGGCTCGTCGCGGCCCGCCAGCCGGCGCAGGCCGATCAGCTGGCAGTCGGCGATCACGCCGTCACACGCCGGATCCGGGCGCAGCCAGGCCTCCAGGCGGAGCGTGCGCGGCTCGTTGCGATAGAACTTGAACGGCGCCTCGAACCGCATGTGCTCGACCGCGGCGACGCGCGCGCCCGGGACCACCAGCGACGCGAGCTCGGCGAAGCCCTCGATCCCCATCACGCCCGGCAGCACCGCCGTGCCCTCGATGCGGTGATCGTCGAGGAACCGCGCCCGCGCTGGATCGAGCGTGGTCTCCGCGACCAGCGGCGCGTATACACCCATGCCGCGCAGCTGTCCGATCATCGGACCGTGCGCCACGGCCGCGGCACGCGCCGTGTCGAGCCCGCCCTCGGAGTCGCGCTCGCGCAGCAGGCCGCCCAGGTCGCCCGCGACCACGACCTCGCCACCGCCGCGCGCCAGCTCGGCGGCGACCGCCGGCACGCCGACCGACGCCGGCAGCATCGCGATCCCGGCGGCCTCCATCACCTTGGGGATCGAGCCGCGCGACGCCATCCCGATCCCGGCCCACGCCGTCCAGTCGATCGCGACGCCGTGCACCTCGGGCCGCGTGCGGCGCAGGTTCGAGACCAGCTTGCACAAGAGGTCGTTGCCCGCGCTGTAGTCGGTCTGGCCGGCGTTGCCGAACCGGCCCGCGATCGAGCTGAACACCACCACCGCGCCGAGCGAGGCGGCGCCCAGCCCGGCGATCTGGTGGCACCAGCCATCGGCCTTGACGTCGAGCACGCGCGCGATCTCGGCGTCCGACTTCTCGGGCAGCGCGCGGCTGATCTCGAGGCCGGCCGCGTGCATCAGCAGATCGAGCCGGCCCGCGGCGCGCACCTCGCCGAGGGCGGCGGCCACGGCCGCCGGATCGCACAGATCGACCTGGTGGTAGCGCGCGGTGCCTCCGGCGCGGGCGATCGCCTCGATCGCCTCGAGCGCGGCGGCCTGGCGCTCGAGCCCCGCCAGCGTGCGCTCGATCATCGCCGGCGTCACCCGCTCGCCACGCGCCTTGTGGCGGTCGAACAGCGCGCGCTTGAGGCCCTCGCGGTCGCGCGTGAAGCGCTGCAGATCCGGATCGCTGCCGTCGGGCGGCGGCGCCAGGTCGAGGAGATGGAACGTACCGCCGCGGGCCCGCGCCGCGAGGTCCGCCGTGATCGCTGCGACGATGCTGCCCGCGGCGCCGGTCACCACGACCTGGCTGTCCGCGGCCAGCGTGAACCTCGGCGCAGTCTCGGGCAGCGGCGCCTCGACCAGCCCGATCGCGATGCGCCGGCCATGCAGGCTGCCGATCTCGACCGCGCCCGGATCGGCCAGCGTCTCGGCGATCAGCGCCTCGGCCACCGCCTCGGGCGCCGCATCACCGGCGACATCGATCGCCTTGCACAGCGCGGCCTCGCGCTCGCGCGCCAGCGCCTTGACGAAGCCGGTCACCGCACCGCCGAGCGGAGCGCTCGCGCCGCGGGCATCGTAGCCGTGCGCGCCGCCCATCCGGGTCGCGGCGACCAGGAATGCCCCCGGCTCGCCCAGCGCGCCGTACAGCGCGCGCGCCACGACGGCGAGCCGCTTGACCCGGAGCGCGAGCGCGTCGCGGAACGCCGCCGGCGTCAGCCGCGCCGGATCGCCCTCATCATCGAGCGCGGCGAGCCAGTACACGCCGGTGACGGCGCCGGCCTCGGCCAGCCGCTGCAAGATGTCGCCCGGGGACCAGCCGCCGTCGATGGCGATGGTCTCGACGCCGCGCGCCGCGAGCCGCTCGATCAGCGCGTCGCCGACACCGCCGGCGTCGCGCATCACCAGCACGCGCGACCCGGCCGCCAGCGACACGCCGGTCGGCTTGCACAGCGCGAGCGGCGGGCGCAGCACCGGCGCGGGGACGCGGCGGGGAAACTCGGCGACGCTCGCCGGCGCGACGACCGCGACCTCGGGCGCTGCCATCTCCGTTGCAGGCGCGACCGTCTCTGCCACAGGCGCGGCCGGCGCGATCGGCTTCGCCAGATCCGGCCGGTGCGCGTACACGAACTGCACCACGTGCGCGATCGTCGGGAAGTCGCGCAGCTTGAGATCCTCCTGCCGCGGGATCTCGTACGCGGCGCGCACCGCCGCGAACGTCTCGGCCTGCTTCACCGTGTCGACGCCCAGGTCTGCTTCCAGATCGAGGCCATCGTCGAGCATGTCGATCGGATAACCGGTCTTCTCGGCGATGATCGCCAGCACCTGCGCGCGTACCGGATCATCCGCCGATGCTGAAGTGGTGATCATCGCTGTCGGCGTGACCGCGGGCGCTGCCGCCGACGGTGCAGTCACCGACGGAGCCGCTGACAGGGCCGCTGGTACCGGCGATACGACGGGCGCAGATGCAATCGCGCTGGCCGGCTTCAGATCCGGCCGGTGCGTGTACACGAACTGCACCACGTGCGCGATCGTCGGGAAGTCGCGCAGCTTGAGGTCCTCCTGGCGCGGGATCTCGTAGGCGGCCCGCACCGCCGCGAACGTCTCGGCCTGCTTCACCGTGTCGACCCCCAGGTCAGCCTCGAGATCGAGGCCGTCATCGAGCATGTCGATCGGAT
>VBLP01000043.1:0-6498 GCA_005887925.1 Deltaproteobacteria bacterium
ACGTTCGGCCGTTGTGCTCGCGCCGGTTGTCCTGATCGCGATGGCGCCGCTCGACTCGCTCGGCGACGACAAGTGCACGCCGTCCAGGTTCGGACCGCAGGATCAGATCGGCGCGCTCAACAACGTCACCGCCGCCAAGACCCTGGCGGCGAGCAAGCTCGTCACCCGGGGCAAGGCCTACCGGCTGGGGATCGAGACCAACAAGAACACGCCCGCGTACCCGCCGCGCACGTGGGCCGTCACGGTCGTCCAGCCCGGCCAGACCATGGGCACGACGATCGGGCCCAACAAGGCGACCTACAACGACGACATCATCGCGGGCTGGGTCGGGATCGGTTCGCAGATCGACGGCCTGGGTCACCTCGGCATCGACAACGTCTACTACAACTGCAACAAGGCGTCGGACTTCGTGAAGGTCGACGGGCTGACCAAGCTCGGGATCGAGACCGTGCCGGCGATCGCGACCCGCGTCGTCGTCCTCGACATGGCAGGCTTCCTCGGCAGCAATCCGGTCAAGGAGGGCACGGCGTTCAACCGCGCCGAGATCGACGGCGCCCTGAAGAAGCAGGGCATCAAGGCGATCGAGAAAGGCGACGTCGTGCTGTTCTATACCGGGTGGCTCAAGCTGATCGGGAAGGACGACAAGCGCTACGGCGCGGGCGAGCCCGGCGTCGGCGTCGAGGGCGCGAAGTACCTCGCGTCGCTCGGCGTCGCGATGGTCGGCGCGGATACCTGGGCAGTCGAGGTCTTGCCCGGCGAGAAGGACACCGGCGCGTTCCCGGTTCACCAGATCTTCCTCGCAACCAATGGCATCTATATCCTGGAGAACATGAATACCGAGGACATGGTGAAGGACAGGGCCTGGGAAGCGTTCTTCACCCTCGGCCCCGCCCGCATCACCGGAGCCGTGCAGGCGATCATCAATCCGATCGCCATCAAGTAGCGCGTGGCCGGCAGGGAGCGGATGCGCTGCGAGCGCCGCGGCTCAGCGCGAGGCGCCGAGGACCTCGGTCCTGGCGTCGGTCGGCGCGGCGGTCAGCGCGAGGATCTCGTCGAGCAACGCGCGTGCGCCGGCGTGGCTGCCGGCGAGGCCCGAGCCGCATACCGTGATCGCGGCGCGATCGCCGTCGTCGACCACGGTGACGACCGATGCGCCGATCGGATCGTCCGGCGAGGCGAGGCGACTGGGCGAAGACACGGCGCACGACGGCGGCACCGGCGCATCGATCCGGATCCGGGACACGCAGGTGCGGCCGCCGAGCACGTCGGACACTAGGTCGAGCCAGCGCGGCCGCGCGGTGGAGAACCCGCGCCGCTTCCAGGACAGCGGGGTCGGTGCGGCCCGCGCGGCGGCGACGAGGCGGGCACACAGGCCCCGGCCGGCGATCTCGCGATCGAGCACCGCGCGCGCGCGTGCCTCGAAGATCTCGAAGGGTTCGGGGACCCCGGCGTGGAAGCGGACGCTGACCAGCGCGAACATTGCGCGGCGCTTGCGGCGCTCGGGATCGTCGAACCGGCCGGGCGCGACGGGGATCTGGAGCGTCGGGGAGAACCGCGCGTCGGGCCGGCCCGCGGTGCGGTGCAGGATCCGGCCGACGGCGTAGGCGAGCGGCAGCGCGCGCAGGCCGAGGCCGTCGAGGGCCTGCCAGGCGATGCCGAGGGGGACGGCGCCGGGAACCGGCGGTAGCGGTGGAAGCGCGTGAGGGGCCAGGTGGAGGTGATGCGGATCGCCCTCGTGCAGCGCCGCATGCCCGTTCAACCGGGTGCGCGCGGATCGCTCGGCGGCCGCGGCCTCGGCGAGCGCATGGATCCGGCCGGTGAGGCAGGCGTGGCCGTAGCCGTCGACGACCAGGTGGCACGTCGACACGGTCGCGAGATCGCCGGCGCGACCGAGGCCGAGCCAGGGACCGCGGCCGGCCCGCCAGGCGCGGCGGTGGCCGTGGCGGGCGGTGTCGATCGGATCGTCGCCGATCGACACGCAGACGAACGGGGTCGGCCCGCGCCACGGCGGCGGGGCGATGCCGCGCGCGGCGGCGGCGAGCTGGTGGAGCAGCGTGGGATCGTCGAGCGCGGCGACCACGCAGTGCGGCCCGATCGCGAACGCGGCGGCGTCGAGGGCGCTCGGCTCGGTGACGGCGCGCTCGCGGCGCGCGATCGTGACCGCGAGCGGCTGCTCGGGCAAGGTGCCGTCGACCTCGCGCAGCGCGATGCGGGCGGCGCGCGCGCGGTCGATCGCCTCGCGCAGCGGATCGGCGGCGAGCGGCGCGCGGTGGCCGATGAACGTGTCGGTGCCGGGCTCGCCGTCGGAGGCGAGGTAACCCGCGCGCGCGGGCCACGGCTCGGTGACGGCGGCGCCGCCGGCGAGCAGCCACCAGCGCGGATCGTCATCGGCGATCGCGGCGAGCTCGCCGTGGAGCTCGGCGGTCCGGCGCATCCAGCCCCGCGTCACTGAAGCTCCATGACGTAGACCGGCTGGACCGGATCGGGCCGCAACCGGCGCAGCGAGAACCCGGCCTGCTCGGCGAGGACGGCGATCGCGGCGGCCGGCGGCGCGGTGCGCACGACGAGCGGCCCGAACAGCGGGCGCAGCATCGCCCAGCCGAGCCGGACGCGGCGCAGCTCGCCGAGGGTGGCGGCGCGGTCGCGCACGTGGCGGATCGACGACAGGCAGATCGCGACATCGACCGAGCGGTCGGCCAGCGGCAGCGCCTCGCCGGCGGCCCGCACCACGCCGGGGCGGGCGAAGTCGCGGCTCGGCTCGATCGCGACGACGTCGAGCGCGGCGAACCGCTCCGCCGCGCGGCGCGCGAACGTGCCCGGCCCGCAACCGACGTCGAGCAGGCGCGCGGCACCGGCGAGCTCGGGCGCGAGGTGATCGAGCAGGCGATCGTCGAGGTCGCCGAACGCGGGCCGCTCGTCGCGCGCGTAGCGCCGTGCGCTGCCGCCTTCGAACGGATGCCGGTACAGGAGCCGGTCGAGCAGGGGGACGTACACGCGGCTAGCCGATGTATACAGCCATCGGTGAGCTTGGCCACACATTGCGTCGGAGGATGCGGCGAAGCCGGTGATACCGTTGCCGGGCCGCATGCGGAAACGCACAATCGTCCTCGCCGCGATCACCGCCCTGACCGTCGCCGCCGGGTGCGGTGGCAGCGACGGTGACCCGCCGGTGCCGCGGGAGTGCAACCCGCTGGGCGGCGCCGGCTGCCTCTTGCGTGGAAACAGCAAGCCGGCGGCGCTGCGCATGGTGGAGAGCTTCCTCCTGTCGCCGCGCCAGGCCACCGACGGCTGCCTGGTCGGCGGTAGCCCCGCGCCGTGCGACTGCGCGACCGGCGCCTGCAACTGACCCGCTCCGTCAGGCCAGCTGGCGCGCCGCGCGCTCGATCGCGGCCGCCATCGCCGCGGCGCTGGGATAGCGATCGGCCTGGTGCTTGGCCAGCGCGTGGCCGACCACGTCGCGCAGCGCCTCGGGGATCGCCGGGTCGAGCGGCGGCGGCATTGCCCGAACCATAGCACTTCGGCTTTCTGCTATACGAAGGCTGTGCCGCGCCACCTCGTCAGCATCGCCGACCTCGATGCTGCCGAGATCATGCGGATCCTCGACGCTGGCGACCGCTACTGGGCGCTCGCCGTCGAGCCGGTCAAGAAGCTCGCATCGCTGCGCGGCCGCACCGTGATCAACCTGTTCTTCGAGGCCTCGACGCGGACGCGGACGTCGTTCGAGATCGCCGCCAAGCGGCTGTCGGCCGAGGCGATCAACATCTCGAGCGCGGCGTCGTCGATCTCCAAGGGCGAGACCCTGCTCGACACCGCCGAGAACCTGGTCGCGATGTCGCCCGACGTGATCGTGGTGCGCCACTCGTTCGGCGGCGCCGCGGCGATGCTGGCCGCGCACGTCAAGTGCTCGGTGATCAACGCCGGCGATGGCCAGCACGAGCATCCGACCCAGGCGCTGCTCGACGCGGCGACGATCCGCCGGATCAAGGGCAAGCCGGCGCCGGGCGCGGTCGCGGGCGGTACGACGGGTGCCAGCCTCGAAGGTCTGGAGGTCGCGATCGTCGGCGACATCGCGCGCTCGCGGGTCGCGCGCTCGAACATCCTGTGCCTCGCCAAGCTCGGCGTGCGGGTCCGGCTGGTCGCGCCGCTGACCCTGATCCCGCGCGGCATCGAGCTGATCGGCGGCGACGTCACCCGCGAGCGCGTCCGCGTGGTGACCCGGCTCGAGGACGGTCTCGACGGCGTCGACGTGGTGATGATGCTGCGGATCCAGCACGAGCGGTTCGAAGGCGAGGCGCCGCGGTTCCCCAACACGCGCGAGCTGTCGCGCACGTTCGGGCTCAGCGAGCGAACGCTCGGGTTCGCCAAGCCCGACGCGATCGTCATGCACCCCGGGCCGATCAATCGCGGCGTCGAGCTCGCGCCGCAGGTCGCCGACAGCCCGCGCGCGGTGATCCTGCAGCAGGTCAGCTGGGGCGTGGCGATCCGCATGGCGGTGCTCGAGCGCGCGGTGCTGGGCAGCGGGTGGGAACACGCGGCATGACCTCCGCGCTCAGCGTCACGGGCCTGGTCAAGGCGTTCGGCAACCACGTCGCGGTCGACGGCATCTCGTTCGAGGTCCCGCGCGGCGTGGTCTACGGCATCCTCGGGCCCAACGGCGCCGGCAAGTCGACGATGCTGCGCATGATCAACGACATCTTCGCGCCCGACGCCGGCGAGATCGTCGTGCTCGATCGGCTCCGGCCGGGCGCCGAGGCCGCCGCGAAGATCGGCTATCTGCCCGAGGAGCGCGGCCTGTATCCCAGGATGAAGGTCGGCGACATGATCGCGTTCATCGCCGAGCTGCGCGGGCTGGCGCGCAGCGAGGCGCGGCGGCGCACGGCGGCGTGGCTCGATCGCCTCGGCCTGACCCAGTGGACGAAGAACAAGGTGCAGGACCTGTCCAAGGGCATGCAGCAGAAGGTCCAGTTCGCGACCGCGTTGATCCACGAGCCCGAGCTGGTGATCCTCGACGAGCCGTGGAGCGGCCTCGACCCGATCAACGCCGAGGTCCTGCGCGAGGCCGTCGACGAGGTCCGCGCGAGCGGCCGCACCGTGCTGTTCTCGACGCATCAGATGGAGCAGGCCGAGAAGGTGGTCGATCACGTGTGCATCATCGCGCGCGGCAAGAAGCTGCTCGACGGCAAGCTCGCCGACATCCAGCGCCGCGAGGCCGCCGACGGGCTGGTCGCGCTCGGGTTCGGCGACGCGGCCGCGCGTGCCGCCGCCGATGCCGTGCTCGCCGATCGCGCGCTGGTCGCCGCCATCCAGGCGCCGCGGGCGCAGCCGGGAAACGCCGCGCCGGACTGCGAGGTCAAGCTCGCCGAGGGCGCGACCGCGCAGCGCCTGCTCGCCGCCCTGGTCGCCGCCGGCGTCCAGCTCCGGCGCTTCGAGATCGTCGTGCCGACCCTGCACCAGATCTTCGTCGATCGCGTCGGGGCGTCCGCCGCGGTGGCCGAGCGCCGGCCGGAGGCCGCGGCGTGACCGACCTGCGCAGCACCGTGGTGATCGCGCGGCGCGAGCTGCTCGAGCGCATACAGTCGAAGTGGTTCATCGCGATGACCGTGCTCGGTCCGCTGTTCATGGTCGCCGCGGTGATCATCCCGCCGCTCCTGATCGGGAATCCGGCGGGATCCCGCGTCGAGATCATCGACAGGAGCGGCGCGATCGGCGAGCCGCTCAAGCTCGCGCTCACCGCCGCGCAGTGGAAGCCCGAGATCATCGCCGCCGACACACCCGACGCGGTCGAGATGAGCCGGATCCGCGACAAGAAGATCAACGGCTTCGTGGTGATCCCCGGCGATGTGCTCGACGGCGGTACCACCGTGTACCGCGGCGACAACGGCTCGAGCCCGATCGTCCAGGCCACGCTGCGCGAGATGGTAAGCCTGGTCGTGCGCACCGAGCGCGGCAAGCGGGCCGGGCTCGACGACAAGCAGCTCGCTGCGATGATCGTGCCGGCCCGGTTCGACGCGCAGCAGACCAACGGAACGACCGAGGCCGCCTCCGGGGCAGCCTCGTTCCTGCTCGGCTATGCGCTCGCGTACATCCTGCTCCTGGCGATCATGATCTATGCCGTGGCGGTGATGCGCAGCGTGGTGCAGGAGAAGACCTCGCGCGTCATGGAGCTGATGGTCGCGACGGTCAAGCCGCGATCGCTGATGGCCGGCAAGATCCTCGGGGTCGGCTGCGCCGGCCTGATCCAGGTCGCGATCTGGCTGGCGATCGGCGCCCTGACGCTGAGCTATCGCCAGCAGCTGCTCGGTGCCTTCGGCGTGTCGGGCGGGCCGTCGTTGCCGTCGCTGGCGCTCGTCGAGGTCGTGATCGCGCTCGTGTACTTCGTGCTCGGCTACTTCTTCTACGCCTCGCTGTACGCCGCGGTGGGTGCCATGGTCTCGTCCGAGCAGGATACCCAGCAGGTCCAGACGCCGGTCATGCTGGTCCTCATCCTCGGCATGTTCA
>VBLP01000043.1:6506-20188 GCA_005887925.1 Deltaproteobacteria bacterium
CCGTTCTGGTCGCCGCTCTTGATGCCGATGCGCTACCTGCTGGGCGGCGCCACGATCGCCGAGGTCGTGATCTCGCTCGCGGTGCTAGCGGTGTCGACCGTGATCGTCGCCCGCGTCGCGGCCAAGATCTATCGCGTCGGCGTGCTGATGTACGGCAAGCGACCGAGCTTCCAGGAGCTCCTGCGCTGGCTGCGGTATTGAAAACAGTCCCGCGGCGGCCAAATCGCCACGGAACGCGCGTAGACTCTCGACGATGCGCCCGTGGCGAACTGTAGCGGCGACGCTCCTCGTTCCGGCCCTCCCGGTCGTCTTGATCCCGGGGGCGGTGCGGGCGGAGGATCCGCCGGCCGACGTCTCGGCGAGCGCATCGACCGACGGCGCGGCGCGGCCGCCACAGCGCATCGGCTACGGCGCGATGCCGGGCGGCTTGCACGTGGCCGCGGCCGAGACCCTGCCGCAGGGCACCGTCGAGCTCGGCCTCCTGAGCGGCTTTGGCTATCGCAAGAGCCTGCTCGCCGCGGATCACGCATTCGACCGCGCGATGGGCGACGTCGCAGTCGCCTACGCGCCGCTGGCCAACCTCGTGCTGGGGCTGTCGTTCGACGGCCGCTACGACAAGCACACCGGCATGGGCCTGTCCGACGACGGCTACGTCGGTGATCCGCACCTGCTGGTCCGGCTCGCCACACCGCTGGGCAAGGTCGCGGTCGGCGGCCAGCTCGGCATCTGGGTCCCCGGCAAGGATGCCCCGTCGATCGCGGCCTCGGCGATCTCGATCGACGGCCGCGCGCTGCTCTCGGTCAACGCCGGATCCGCCACGCTGTCGATCGATGCCGGGTTCCGCCTCGACAACAGCGTGAAGTCGGTCGATCAGCCCGGCGCGCTGTCGATCCCGGACCAGGTGTCGCTCGGCGTGTCCCGCTTCAACGCCGCGCTGGCCGGCGCGTCGCTGCGCATCCCCCTCGGCGAGCGGCTGTACGTCGAGCTCGAGGGCTCGACCGACGTGTTCGTCGGCAACGGTGCACCCGGGCCGATCGTGCGCGGCGGCGGCATGCTCGGCATCGCGATCAACGATGCGGTCTCGATCGTCGGCTACGTCGAGGGCGCGCACGTGCCGGGGATCAAGTGGTCCGAGGTGATGGCCCACGGCCCGATCGCGCTGGTGCCGTACGAGCCGATGATCACCGGCGGCCTCGGGGTCCAGGCGCGGTTCGGCGGCAGGAAGCCGGTCGCCGCGACCCCGCAGATCACCAGGAACGAAAAGCCCGTGCCGGTGACCGTGATCGAGACCGCCGATCTCACCGGGCAGATCGTCGACGACGCCGGCAGGCCGGTCGTCGGTGCCAGGGTCACGATCAAGCTCAAGAACTCCACCGGCAACGCGGTCAGCGACGACAAGGGGACATACTCGATCGGCCCGCTGCGGATCGGCAAGACGGTCGACGGCAAGACCGAGCTCGACGACACCGGGGTCGAGATCGCGGTCGAGGTCGCCAGCAAGAAGCCGGGCTCTGCGACGCTGACGCTCGGCAAGGGCGCGAACACGGCGCCCAAGATCACGCTCGATCCGATGCTGCCGCCCGGCCAGCTGCGCGGGGTGATCCGCAGCGTCGGCAGCGGCCGGCCGATCGACGGCGCGACCGTGACGGTCGACCCCGGCGGCGTCACCCAGACCACCGGATCCGACGGCAAGTTCACCGTCGATCTCCCACCGGGCCGCTACAAGATCACGGTGACCGCCAAGGGCCTGGCCCAGCAACAGCTCGATGTGAACATCGAACAGAACGGTGTCGCCATCAAGAACATCGACATGCACAAGTAGCCTCGGCTGCGCGTGCGGGATCGCGATCGCGCTGGCCGCGTGCCGGCAGACCCCGAACGCGATCGCAGAGCTGGCGAGCGCGACTGGTCCCGTCGAGCGTCAGGACACGGGCCTGCGGTGGGAGCCGGCCAAGCTCGGCACGCGCTACTTCCTCGGCGACGCGGCGCGGACCTGGGACGGCGAGGCCACGCTCGCAGTCGGCCGCGCCGGCGGCGCGCAGATCGTGATGAAGCCGCGCACCACGCTCAGGTTCGGCGGCAAGCCCGGCCAGAGCAAGATCGCCGTCGAGCTCGGCACGATCGACCTCAGCGGCAACGGCAGCTACGCGCTCGACATCGGCGACGTCAAGCTCGACGGCAAGGTCCGGATCTCGAAGGAGAACGGCACGTCGAGCGTCGAGCTGACGCTCGGCGCCGGCCAGGTCGCCCGCGACGGCTCGACCGTCGCCCTAGAGATCGGCAAGTCGGTCGACGTCGCCCGCGACGGCAGCCCGCCCGCCGACGCCGGCGTCCGCGATGCGCGCCCCGCGCCGGCCGACGCCGCGATCGACGCCGCCGAGGACGCCGCGACCGCGGTCGGCGACGCGACGATCGAGGTCACCGGATCGCCCGCGGAGCTGCTCGCGCCGGGACAGACCGCGTGGGCGCCGCTGCCGGCCGGCGCCGGATCGCTCGCCCCGGGCAGCGCTGTCCGCGTCGGCGCGGGCACGACCGCCCGGGTCACCGCCGGCGGCGCCACGCTCGGTCTCGCCGGCGGCGCCCGGATGAAGCTCGGCGAGGACCTGGTGCTCGCGCTCGAGGCCGGCCCCGGAACCGCCTCGGCCACCGGCCCCGCTGCGGTCGCGCTGCCGGGCGGCGCCGTCGCGCTCACCGGCGCACCGCGCTCCGAGGCCCGCCTCGACGCCGGCCCGCGCGAGACCCGGGTGACGATCCAGCGCGGCGGCTCGAAGCTGAGCGGCGCACCGGGCTCGGAGCTGACGATGAGCCGCGGCGAGTCGGCCTCGCTGACCCGCGGCGGCGCGATCCGGGTCCTCGAGTCGATCCCGACCACCGCCGACTTCCGGGTCCCGGCCGGCGAGTCGTTCACGATCCACGATCCCGGCCCGCCCGCCGCCGTGCAGTTCCAGTTCGACGGCAAGTGCCCCGAGGGTGGCATCATCGAGCTCGATCGCGACGCCCGGTTCCGCGCCCCCAAGGTCAGCGCAGGCCACGACGTCGCGAACCTGCGGATCGCCCCCGGTGCGTGGTCGTATCGCCTGCGCTGCACCAGCAACGGCGCCGAGGGCGCCGCGGTCGCATCGGGCCGGCTCGTCGAGCTGCGCGACGATGGCCGGCGGCCGCTGCCCCGGACCCAGA
The DNA here is from genome assembly GCA_005887925.1 of Deltaproteobacteria bacterium. GTDB lineage: Bacteria > Myxococcota_A > Polyangia > Haliangiales > Haliangiaceae > JABFXX01. The sequence continues at coordinate 9,684 of VBLP01000043.1, forward strand.
GTGTCAACGATATCGACGCCGACGGCCGCAACTACCGGATCTCGTATCAGAGCGCGATCCCCAACATCGTGGTCCACGTCAGGAACTCCGGCGCGGCCCACAAGCTCCACCTCGCGACCGGCGGGCGGGAGCAGACCTTCGACTCCAGCACGCCGGCGATCACCGTGCCGGGCACCCAGCTCCGCGAAGGCACCTACACCTACTGGGTCGATCGCGACGGCGTGAAGCAGGACAAGGTGTCGACCCTGGCCATCGACTTCGATCAGACCGCGCCGCAGGTCTACATCGAATCGCCGGCCGAGGCCCAGGCGTGGCCGGACGACATCGACGTGCGCGGTGCCGTGCTCCCGGGGTGGTCGGCGGCGGTCGAGGCCGTCCCGATCCCGATCGACCGTCAGCGCCGGTTCAGCGCGAAGGTCGGCAAGCCCACCAGCCGAGCACTCGCAATCCAGCTCTCCCATCCTCAGCGTGGTATTCATTACTATCTTCGGCGGCCGAGAAGCAGGGATCAGTGACGATCAGTAATCGGTAAAACATATATGACTGTGCGAGTGCGCGCACTGCGACGTTCTCCGATGGTGCGTCGTTGCCACGCGTGCTCTGATGCCGCATGCGAATCAGCACAGTGATGGGAATTGTTCTGAGTGTATCCGCATGCGGAGTGGGTCCGATCTCGGACCAGCCGGGAAACTCCGACGGCACGAGCACCGACGGCACCGGCCCGAGCAGCGATGGCAGCGTGAGCGGAACCGATGCATCGGCGGTCACCGCCAGCGCCGGTCCGTACTTCACGACTCCGATGTTCTTCAATACCGATGTCAGCACGCTTCCCAAGGCGGCCAGTTCGGCCACGATCATCTCCGCGCTGGCCGCGGCCGGTGGCTGGGGCAATGGCAAGATGCAGATCGACTTCGCGCTCGACGTGTTGACTGCGAATTCTTCCACTCCCAAGCGCACGTTCACGCCGACCGGCGACTTCTTCTCTCCGGACTGCGACCAGACCAGCGTGCCGGTCCCGGCCGCCGGCAACCTCGAGGACGAGACCGGCTACGCCTGCACCGGCGACGGCGACTGCCACCTCCTGGTGTTCGACACCGACGCCGGCAAGCTGTACGAGATGTGGCGCGCCAACATCACGACGACGTTCCAGGGCGGCTGCCTCGCGGTGTGGAGCACGCGGGCCACCTACTCGTCGACGCTGCGCGGCGACCAGTGCACCAGCGCCGACGCCGCCGGCTTCCCGATGTCGCCGCTGCTGTTCACCGCCGACGAGGTCAGGGCCGGCCACATCGATCACGCGATCCGCTTCATCCTGCCCAACAACCGGGTCAAGCGCGGCTACGTGCGGCCGGCGACCCACGCCACCAGCACGACCGGCGGCAGCAACGCGCCGTCCTACGGCGTCCATCTCCGGCTGCGCGCCGACTATCCGATCTCGAGCCTGCCGTCCGGCGCCCAGGTCGTCGCGCGCGCGATGCAGAAGTACGGCATGTACCACGCCGACGGCGGCAACATCGCGCTCACCGCGCAGAGCGATCGCCACACCACCGCGAAGTGGTCCGGCCTGCTCGGCGCCAACGACCTCGCCGCGCTCAAGGTCACCGACTTCGAGGTCATCGACCACGGCGCGCCGATCGCGCTGACCTCCGACTGCGTGCGGTCCGCGCCGCTGCCGTGACCCCGGCCACCGGCCGGGCCAGCCGGCGCGAACCGCGCTAGGATGGCCAGGTGCGCTGGTTGACCCGGCTGACCACGATCGCGGTGATCCTCGCCGTCATCGCCGTCGCCGCGCTCGCGGTCCGGACCCGCGTACCGACCATCCATGTCCGCGGCACGTTCCGCACCTACGTCAAGTTCCACGACGGCTCGCGGCTGGCCGCCGGCTCGCCGGTCGTGATCGCCGGTGTCCGCGTCGGCGTCATCGAGAAGCTCACGATCGAAGGCGGCCTCGCGCGGATCGACATGCGGCTGCGCGACGGCCTCGATCTGCCGGTCGACTCGTTCGCCACCCGCCGCGCCGACTCGCTGTTCGGCGACAGCTACGTCGAGATCATCCCGTCGCCCGGCGAAGGCGCGGCACCGGCCCGCCTGCTCCGCTCCGGCGAGCCGATCACCCACGTCGTCGAGGGCGGCTCGACCGACGCCGTCCTGCGCGCGATCGGCACCGCCCTGCCCCGGATCGACAACACCCTCGACACCATGCACGACGGCGTGCTCACCGCCCGGTCGTGGGTCGCCGGGCCGTTCACCGACCGGATGAACCGCACCGACCAGTGGCTGACCGAGGGCCACGTCGAGGGCCCGATCGAGTCCGCCGACCGCGCCGTGTCGCGGCTCGACGACGCCGTCACGCGCGCCCGCGACGCCGTCGCCGGCGGCGGCCCCGACGTGCTCGACACCCTCGATCGCATCGATCGCGGCGTCGACAGTGCGCGGACCCGGATGCGCGACGTCCAGAGCGGTCTGGTATCGACCCTGCAGGACACCCGCGACGGCCTCGACCGCATCGATCCCCAGATCGAGCAGGCGCGCGACGTCATGTCGGCGATCGACGAGGGCCGCGGCGACGACTGGAGGGGCTCGCTCGGCCGCCTCGTCAATCAGCCCCAGCTCGGCGACCGGATCGAGGACATCACCGACACCGCGCGCGACGCCGTCGGCGGCCTCAATCGCTTCAAGTCGTGGCTCGGGATGCGGGTCGAGCTCGACGCGTACTCGCGCGACGTCCGGTTCTACGCCACCGCCCAGCTGCGCGCCCGCAACGACAAGTTCTACCTCGTGGAGTTCGAGCGCGGCCCGATCGGCGGCCTGCCCCACGACCAGCTGTCGGACGTCGCCAACGCGAGCTGCTATGTCCGCCAGCAGGTGATCCCCGATCACTTCCGGTTCACCGCGCAGTTCGGCAAGCAGTTCGGCCCGCTCGCCCTGCGCGGCGGCCTCAAGGACTCCACCTTCGGTATCGGCGCCGACGCCACCATGCTCGACGGCCGCCTCCAGCTGTCCGCCGACCTGTTCGGCGCGTTCCAGGCCACGCCGCGGCTCAAGCTGACCGGCGCGTTCGCCGTGTTCCGCACCATGTACGTGCTGGGTGGCGTCGATGACGCGCTCAACTCTCCCGGCTACCTGCAGGTGCTCACCGGCAGCGCCAGCGTGCCGACCACGCTCGACAAGGTCCGCTATGGCCGCGACTACTTCGTCGGCACCATGCTGCAGTTCACCGACGAGGACATCGCCATGATGCTCCGCGTCTACGGCGCGCTCATGGTCGGCCTCGTGCTATGACGCGGCCATGCCCGAGCAACGTTTCGACGCCGTCGTGATCGGAGCCGGCCCCGGCGGATACCCCGCCGCGATCCGGCTCGGCCAGCTCAAGGTCAAGACCGCCATCATCGAGCGCGAGTACATCGGCGGCGTCTGCCTCAACGTCGGCTGCATCCCGTCCAAGGCCGTGATCCACGCCAGCAAGATGTTCGACAAGCTCGGCCACTCCGAAGACATCGGCATCTCGATCCCCGGCAAGCCCGTGCTCGACATGGCCAGGCTCCAGGCCTGGAAGAACGGCGTCGTCGGCAAGCTCACCAGCGGCGTCCGCACCCTGCTCAAGGCCAACAAGGTCGACATCTTCGACGGCACCGCCACCCTCGACCGCCCCACCCCCGACGGCCACCGCATCACCGTCAAGACCCCCTCCGGCGACCAGACCCTCCTCGCCAAGAACGTCGTCATCGCCACCGGCTCGCGCCCGATCGAGATCCCGGGCTTCTCGATCGGCAAGCAAAGCGAGAAACGCATCATCGACTCGACCGGCGCGCTCGCGCTCGACAAGGTCCCGCCCCGCCTGATCGTCATCGGCGGCGGCTACATCGGCCTCGAGCTCGGCATGGCCTACGCCAAGTTCGGCAGCAAGGTCACCGTCGTCGAGGCCCTGCCGCGCCTGCTCGGCACCATGGACAAGGACTGCGTCGCCGTCGTCGAGCGCAAGCTCCGGAAGATGGGCGTCGAGGTCATGCTCGAGACCCGGGCCAAGTCGTGGCAGGACAAGGGCGACCGCGCCGTCCTCACCGTCGAGCTCAAGGACGGCAAGGGCACGAAGACCGCCACGATCGACGCCGACAAGATCCTGCTCTCGATCGGCCGCCGGCCCAACAGCGAGAACCTCGGCCTCGACGCCGCCGGCGTCGCCGTCGCCAAGGGCGGCTTCATCATCGCCGACGACCACCTCCGCACCAACGTCCCCGGCATCTACGCCCTCGGCGACGTCATCGGCGGCATGATGCTCGCCCACAAGGCCACCAAGGAGGGCGAGGTCGTCGCCGAGATCATCGCCGGCCACAAGGCCGCGTTCGACGTCCGCACCATCCCCGCCGTCGTGTTCAGCGACCCCGAGATCGCCTCGACCGGCCTCACCGAGGACGAAGCCCGCGCCAAGGGCCACACCGACCTCAAGGTCGGCAAGTTCCCGTTCGCCGCCCTCGGCCGCGCCCTGTCCGTCAACGACACCGACGGCTTCGTCAAGGTCGTCGCCGACGCCAAGACCGGCGAGCTACTCGGCGTCCACATCGTCGGCAACGGCGGCAGCGACCTGATCTCCGAGGCCACCCTCGCCATCGAGATGGGCGCCGTCGCCGACGACCTCCGGCTCACCATCCACCCCCATCCGACCCTCTCCGAGGCCATGATGGAAGCCGCCGCCGCCGCCCTCGGCGAGGCGATCCACATCGTGAACCGCTGATCGATCCGTTCACGATCTACAAGATGGCCGGCGTCAACTCGTCGACCAGTTCCTCGGCCTCGCCGGCGCCATCGCGGCTATCGGCGCCCTTCAGCGCTCCGAAATCGAGCTTCGTCTCGTTCTCGATCGTCTTGACCGGTACACGGTAGAGCGCCAGGTAGTCCTTTCCGGCCTTGTCGGGCCGAGGGGAACCGCGCCTGAGCTTGATGACGTCCGCCTGGTTGACCTTGAACGCCGCCGCCTTGAGCTTGCTCGTGTCCTTGCCGATCCAGGCCACGACCTTCCAGAACTCCAGCGGCACCAGCGCGTCGCGGAACTTTGCGTAGCGCGTGTTGAGGATCGGTCCCTGGAACACGCACAGCTTGTTCTCGTTCGGCACCGCGCCCTGCTCGAGCACGAACCGCTCGATTCCCTGCCAGCGCGTCGTCGATTGGTTGAAGAACCAGTTCTGCGGCGTGCAGTTCGTCAAGTGGAACGTGTCGGCGTTCGCGCGCACTGCCTCGGCCTTCTTGCCCCAATCTGGATCTTCGCGACGCGTGAGATGACCGCGGTCGAAGTACTGCGATGTCGCCGCGTAGTAATCGGCGCCCAGGTAGTACTTGTCGTCGACCCGCGGATCCGGATACCAGGCATCGCCGGCCTCCGGCTTCGGCTGCCCCGTCGCGCGCACGATCTTCAGGTACGCGTCGCCGTCGATGTTGGTCGCGGTGAGCACCGCCATCCTGCGATCTCTGTGCAGGAACACGCTGAAGTGCGTGTACTTCAACTCGTGACCGCCGTCATGGAGCGGTGCGAGGGCCTTCGTGTCCCTGGGCAGCGGAATCGGGATCGTGACACCATCGAGAAAGTCCGGGGAGTAGCCGTCGCGGTTGTCGTAGTCGGTGTCGATCGTGACGCCCTCGGCACGATCGCGCGTGCGAACCAGCGCGCCATCGGGCGACAGCTCGGGGCCGTCATCGACCTGGCTCGCCGCCGCCGCTGATCCGGCGCCGGCGTCCGGCGCGGGTCGCGCGGAGACCACCGTCGCGTTGCACGTGGCATCACCGATGCGCACGATGACCTCGATCGGGATGACTACCTTCAGTTCCTTGCCCATGTTCGCCCCTTGTCTGGCCGGCACCGCCTCTGCGTCACCGGCGCCGCTTGTGGCCCCGTTCACGATCACCGGCTCGTCTGTCTCGGGCTTTGTGGCACCGAGGGCGAGCGCCTGATCGATGAGGTCTCGAGCCCGCGAGGACAGCTCGCTGCGCTGCTGTCTTATGCGCTCGATGATCGCGCTGATCCGCACGCCTTCGTTCACCTGCGTTTCGAGGCTTTGCCCCTCGCTGTCCGTGGTCTCGAGGAACGGCTGGCCATAGTGGTGCAGCGCGACGACCTCCCACAGATCGTTGAACACAGGCGATCCCGAAGATCCGCCCTCGGTGTCGGTCTCGTAGTGCAGCACGCGACCGACCCGCGCCGTCAGCAGGTTGTTGCGGATGACGATCTCCTTGGGGCGCAGCTGCGGATGCTGGATGATGTTGAGAGGGATCCCCAGCGCGTGCTTGTCGTCGCGGTCGGACAGCGGACAAAAGCCGAACGTCTCGTTCGGCGGCGGAGCCGCATCGCCGAGGGCCACGATCGTGAAGTCCAGGTCGTTCTCCGCCGCGGTGATGAAGCACGCGTCGGGAGCGAGCGCGAACGTCACGCGCTTCGCGAATCTGCCATTGATGTCGAGCTGGAAGTTGAACGTCAGTGTCGTCAGCCGGGCGTCCGCAATCGAGCGGATGACGTGGTTATTTGTGATGAGCAGCTTGTCGCTGATCAGGAAGCCGGAGCCTCGCGCCTTCGGGCCCTCGACCAGCGCGACCGCGTTTCCGACGCGCGCACCCTCGGACAGGAACAGGAACGGCTGGAAGTCGGTCGAACCCTCGATGGACTCGGCGCCATTGCGGTAATTGACTATGCGATTCGCGAACCGTTCAAGGCGGTTGCGGTCGGGGTCCGCGACCCATGGCGTCCGGGGGTTGTGCCGCGCGACCCGTCGGATCGCGGCGCGCTGACCCTTGGTATCTGCGACGCGCTGTCGCGCCGCCGCATCCACATCGTTTGTGCTCATGGCCCCCCACCTCCCATCAGCAACGGTATACACCGCTCGCGGCGGTGCGCCACGGCTATCGTGCAGCCAAGTGCGACAGATGACCGGCACAGGAACGCATCCACCGCGAACCAAGGAAACAGGCGCGCGCAGATCGCAACGCTTGCCGGATATCGGCCAGCCGAGCGCGAGGCCGGCCGCTCAGGGCGGGGCCGGATCGAACAGCTCGCGCAGCGATGCGCCCCACGGGCTGGCGGTGCCGGCGGTGCCGTCGGGTGCCTGGTACGGCAGCCACGCCGATAGTCCGAGCATGCCCGCGTAGGCGGGATCGTCGTAGCGGCTGCCGAGGGCCTCGGCGATCACGGTGGTGCGCAGCGCCGCGTCCGCCGCGTCGATGGCGCGCAGCAGCGACGCGGCGGCACGGTCGGGGGCGGCATGGGCCGCGCCGTCGGGCGAGGCGGTCAGCTGGGCGCGGAGCCGGCTCAGCAGCGAACCGATGTCGCGACCGCCGCCGATGAATGCGTGGACGAAGGGGCGCGCGGCGGACGGGCGGTGCGGCGTGAACAGGTCGAGGACGGCGATCCGGCGGTCGTCCTGGGAGGGCGGCTCGCGCAGGTAGTCGCGCAGCGCCGCGCCGAGCGCGTGCAGGGCCGGAACCAGGCGGTTCGCGAGGAGCTGCGCGTCGACGACGGAGTAGGTGAGGTTCTGGCGGGCGTCGGAGGCGGCGTCGGCGGCCGCGTAGAGCTCGCTCTGGGGGCTGACCGCGGTGCGGACCAGGTCCGGGAGCGCCGCGGCGAGATCGCAAGCGGCGTCGTGCGCAGCGCAGCGCGGCGAGGCGGGCGGCGGAGGGGCGCTGCCGTTGACCAGCGGGACGAGCAGGCGATAGGGCAGCCCCAGCGGATCGAGCTTGGCCTCGGCGCCGCCGATGTAGCGCGCGACGCCGGTGAGCTCGGCGGCGACCTCGATCGTCTGCATCAAGCACGCATCGGACAGGTAGAGATCGAATGGACGACCGGCGAGCCGCGCCGCGGAGGTCTCCGCGAGCGCCGCGCGCAGCGCCGGGATGTCGAGCACGGCGTGGCTGACGTCGAGCGCGATGCCGCCGCGAGGGACGCCGGCATCGCAGCACGGGGCGCCGGCGGGACGGAAGCCAAAGCCATGGCCCCAGACGATCACCGCATAGTGGCGCGCGGGATAGTGCGCGATGCCCCACGCCAGGAAATCGGCGAGGCGGGTTCCGGGGGTGGCGGGCGGGGCCTCGGCCCGGGCCTCGTCGATCGCCTCGACGACGGGCGACCGCGGCTGCCAGGCGGTCGGGCCGGCATAGTCGGCGAGCGCGCGCAGCGGCGCGAACGGCGACAGCGCGCCGAGCATCCGGAGCCGGCGAATGCCGGGCGGCTGTTCGACGTCGAGCTCGACGATGACGTCGGCCGCCGGCGTGGAGGCGGCGCTGCGGCCGGGGCTCGCGAACTGGCCTTCCATCTGGTGCAGGTTCCACAGCGCCGGCGCTCCGAGCCCGGGAGCGTCCGCCATCATGTACACGAGCACCGACCAGTCCTTGTCGCAGGCGGAGCGCTGCAGCGGCGCATCGTCGCCGTCGGTGCGACACGGCGGACGCAGGGCGGCCGGATCGCCGGCGACGGCTCGCGGCGGCGCGCCGTGGCACCCGCAGACCGAGAGCACGACGGCTGCGAGCCATCGAATCGCCCGGCGCATGCGTTATTGCTCGGACAGCCGGATCAACGCCTCGACGATCTTGGCGAGCGGCATGCCGCGGTTCGCCGCGGTCGCGCCGGCATGGCGCCAGCTCGGCGGCAGCGCAGACGCCGCGTCCCAGGGCCCGGTGGCCATCGGCTCCGCGGGGCTGATCGCGCGCGCATCAGGCGGCGGTGTCCACAGGAAGTCGGGATGGCACTTCCCGGTGAACCACTCGCCGCCGATGATGCGATCCTGGGCATTCAGCTCGAGGTCGTACTTGTAGACCACGCGGTTCGCGGCGTCGTCGGACGGCTTGTCGCCGTCCCGCTGTTCGGGGTCGGTCTCGACCATGTAGCGCACCTGCATGATGACGCCGACGTACGACGCGGCGTCGCGGCTGCGATACTTCTTGAACCGGTCACGCGTGTAGTGGTCGCGTGCCACGGTGGCGTCCTCGCGCGTCTTGACGAGCTTCATGGTCTGCGGGTTGAAGTAGCGATACTCGTACGCGGCGACGGGCTGATTCCACACCTCGTAGTCGTAGGTGGCGTCGATCACCAGGCTGCGCCCGGCGGCGCCGAGCTGATTGACGATCGCGAGGTGCCAGGTGCCGGGGTTGGTGTCGAAGGCCTTGGCCGAGATCACGCGGCCATTCTCGTCGGTGGCCGGGTCCTTGTCGTTGCTGCGGCCGCCGATGAACTTGGTGATCGTGTTGGCGCTGGCCCACAGCAGCGAGGCGAGCGCCTTGATGTCCGCCGGGTAGAACGTGAGCTTCGTGGTTCCGCTGGCCGCCGGCACGGTCACCGGCTTCTTGGGCCGCGGCAGCATGTACGAGGCCGGCGCCCAGCCGTGACAGATCCCCATCCAGCTCTCGACCTCGCCACTCGCGCGGTAATACGACTCACCCTCGGCCCACATCGCAGCGGTCAGGTCGGCGTCGTCTCCGACGAGGAGATCGTATTTCTCCGACGGAGACAGCAGGTCGACGGCATCACCGCCGGCGCTCGCGATCTTGTGCGCGGGATGCTTGCGGATGTAATTGCGATTGTCCTGCCAGTCGTCGGAGTCCGGGAACTCGGGATCGGCGTACCGCTTGCCCAGGCACCCCAGGTAGATCGCCCAGTAGTCGTCGGACCACGGCTGCGACCTGGCCGGGAGCGCTGCCTTGCGCAGGCCGGCCTTGTCCATCGCGGCGAGGTCGACGAACTTCAGCTCCTCGACCAGGCTCTCGGGGCGATCGCCGGCCTCGATCGGCGCCTTGCCGGGGATGTTGTCCTCGAGCGACACGTAGACCCCGTCGACGACGGTGCTGAACGACTTCCGGATGGCGTCGCGGTGCACCGCGAAGCTGCCGTCGCGGCGATCGGCCGGCGAGAACGCCGTGAATGGCGTCGCGAGCACGTTCCCCGCGTCGTCGTGCTTCGCGGGCAACCGCCCCATCTCCTGCTTCGGATCGCGGTCGAACGCGTCGAGCTCCTTCTGCAGGGCGTCTTCGTTCATCGGATCGGGCATGGTCGTCGCAGCATATCCCATGACGACCGCCCCCGGCTGTCAGCGCCCTTCGGGGCGCAGCATCGCGTCGAGGCCGCGCGCGAGGTCGAGCGTCTCCTGCTCCGTCAGCTGCGCTTCGGGGTGGGCCATGCGGTACTTCAGCGTCGGCATGTTTCCGGTCCTGATCGACTGGCCGGAGTACGGCGCCAGATCGTACGCACGGTTCCACTCCGAAAAGTTGATCACGCTGCGCGCGGTCTCGACATCGAACTGGACCACCCACGACAGCGGCGCGAGGTTCGCGTACCACGGCCACGTCGTCTGGTTGCTGTGGCAGTTGAAGCAGGCTCGCACGGCCAGCGCGCGCGTGCGCGGCGAGTCCCACGGAGGTTCCTTGATGACGGGAGGATTCGCGTGCGTGCGGCCATAGGGGATGAGCTGCACCACCGCGAAGAGGCCGATCATCGAGGCCAGACCTATCAGGAACAACCTGAGCAAGCGCCGCAC
>VBLP01000043.1:20531-30133 GCA_005887925.1 Deltaproteobacteria bacterium
GGCGAGTAGAACAGCCATGTCAGGTACTCGCGCAGGCCGGCCTCGCTGGCGGCCCTGTCGCCGAGGGCGTCGGCGAACGCGTAGCTGTCGGAGCGCTCCATGCCCTCGGGGAAGATGTCCTTGAACAGGAAGACGGTGTCGCTCCACTTGGGGGCGGCGGAGTCGACCATGATCAGGTGGCGGATGCGGTTGGGGTGGCGGGCTGCGTAGGCCATGACGAGGTAGCCGCCCCAGGAGTGGCCGAGGAGGTCGATCTGGTCGGCGCCGAGGTGGGCGCGCACGGCCTCGAGGTCGTCGATCTGCTCGGCGAGGCCGCACGGCTGGTTGGGCTTGAGGGCGCCGGACCTGCCGTTGCCGCGCTGGTCGTAGAACACGACGCGGCGCTTCCTGGCGAGGGTCTCCCACGCCGAGGTCGTGCCGGGCATGGCGGCGTGCTCGTAGGTGTGGTCGAAGCCGGGCCCGCCGTTGGCGATGACGAGCGGAACGCCGCCGCCCGTGCCGAGGACCTCGACATAGAGGGTGGCGCCGGGCGCCTGGAAGGTCTGGCCCTTCTCGGCGGGTGCGGCGGCGGCCGGAGCGAGCAGCGCGACGAGCCCGAAAAGCGCGAGCGGCGCGACCGGTGCGAACAGGCGGGGCGTGCGGCGGGTGGTGCGGCCCAGGATCGTGGATCGCGTCATGAGTCCTCCGGCGCGGAGTCTACAGCACGGCCGCGGAGCGATGGGCGCTGCGGCCGGCGCGCGTCGTCGGTGGCGCGGATCCGTGGTAAGCGAGCGGTGATGCGCGACTGGACCGTGGTCGATCTCGGCACCGAGGGATTCCGCGACTGCTGGGCGCGTCAGCTGGCGCTGCTCGAGCAGCGCCAGAAGGACGAGGTGCCCGATACGCTGCTGCTGGTCGAGCATCCGCATGTGTTCACGCTGGGGCGCCGGCGCGATGCGGAGGCGAACGTGCTGATGCCGGGCGACGTCGAGGTGATCGGCATCGAGCGCGGCGGCGATGTGACGTATCACGGTCCGGGCCAGATCGTGGCGTACCCGATCGTGCGGCTGGAGGACGGCGAGCGCGACCTGCACCGCTACCTGCGCAACCTCGAGGACGCGGTGATCGCGACGTGCGCGCGGTTCGGCCTGGCGACGGATCGGGAGCCGGGCAAGACGGGGGTGTGGCTGACGACGGCGGCCGGGATGCGGCGCAAGCTGTGCTCGATCGGCATCGCATGCCGCAAGTGGGTGACGTTCCACGGCCTGGCGCTCAACGTCACGACCGACCTGGGCTACTTCACGCGCATCAACCCATGCGGGTTCGAGGCCGGCGTCATGACGTCGATGGCCGAGGAGCTCGGGGTCGGCGTCGCCATGGCCGACGTCAAGCGGCGGGCTCCGTCGGCCGGGGCCCGGTAGCCGCGCGGCATCGGCCGCAGGTCAGCCCTTGCGGACGGAGAAGTCACGCACCGAGACGATCTGCTGGGTCTCGAGGTCGGCCAGGAAGCTGCGGCCCGAGCCGATCCGGCCGTCGAACGCGAGCAGGTACCAGACATCGAGCGTCCAGCGCTCGTGATCGGTCTCGCACGGCGGGGTCCACGACACGGCCTCGAGGTCGCCGAGGTAGGCGGGCCGCGACGGCGAGGCGGTCACGAGCTTCTGGTACTCGTCGCAGGCCTGGACGAGCGCGACGGCGGCGGCGGCATCGCGCGACGCGACGGTGCGCCGCCACGTCGAGGTCAGCCGGCAGCGGCCGATCTGGCCGGTCGGCGACAGCTCGATCTCGTAGGCCTCGTCGGCGGCGAGGCCGTCGAAGTCGGGGACGTCGAACTCGGGGTACTTGTCGCGCTCGGCGATCTGGTCGAGCCGATCGTCGAAGGCCTCGTAGCCGGCGTCGAGCGTGTCCTCGCCGTAGTAGCCGTAGATCCGGAGCACGAGGTTCTGGGACGGCAGGCGGTGATCCCAGTCGACGACGGAGATCGCGCCGGCGTAGTCGTGGCGGAAGCGCTGGAGCGCGGGCAACGCGGCGGCGACGCGGGTCGCGGCGCCTTCCTCGGTCAGAAGACCCTGATACGCGACCCGGGGATGCAGTCGGATCTCTTCGGCGACGAAGGCTCGTAGGTCGGACGACACCTCGGCTGGATTGTACACGCGGATCGTGGGGCGCGCTCGCCGTCAGGCGACGGCGTGCTCGAGGGCATCGATCAGCGCCGCCAGCCGGTCACCGTCGAGCTTGAGCCGCGCGGGGTTGACCACCAGCCGCGACGAGACTTGCGCCACGGTGTCGATCTCGATCAGCCCGTTCTGCCGCAGGGTCTCGCCGGTCTGGGTGATGTCGACGATGCGGTCGCACAGGCCGGTCAGCGGGCCGAGCTCGATCGCGCCGGACAGCTTGATCACCTCGGCGGTGATGCCCTTGCGCTGGAGGTAGGCCCGCGTGGTGCGCGGGTACTTGGTCGCGATCCGCAGGTGGGCCTGCGCGCGATCGGAGGCGTCGTCCCACGCGCTGTGGCCGGGCTGGGGCGGCGTGGGCTCGGCGCGCTCGGCGACGATCATGCGGCAGCGGCCGATCCCGAGGTCGAGCGGCTCGAACAGGTCGCGGCCTTCCTCGTCGAGGACGTCGCTGCCGGCGACCCCGGCGTCGGCGGCGCCGTGCGCGACGTAGGTCGCGACGTCGGACGAGCGCAGGACGAGCACGCGCAGCGCGCCGCAGTCGTGAACCAGCCGGCGCGAGTCGCCGAGCACGGGGGACAGGTCGTGGCCGGCGCGGGCGAACACGGCGGCGGCCTCGTCGAGGATGCGGCCCTTGGGCAGCGCGAGGATGATCGGGCGGGTCATGGCGGCCTACTGCTTGACGCGCTTGATCTTCGCACCAACCGCGCGCAGCTTCTTCTCGATCGCCTCGTAACCGCGATCGAGGTGATAGACCCGCAGGACGTCGGTCCGGCCGCTGGCGACCAGCCCGGCGAGGATCAGGCTCGCCGACGCCCGCAGATCGGTGGCCATGACCTGCGCGCCGTTGAGCCTGGCACCGCCGCGGACCATCGCGACCCGGCCGTCGATCTGGATGTCGGCGCCCATCCGGACGAGCTCGGGCACGTGCATGAAGCGGTTCTCGAAGATCATCTCCTTGATCACCGACTGGCCGCGCGCGAGGCAGGCGAGCACCATGAACTGCGCCTGCATGTCGGTCGGGAACCCGGGATGCGGCTGGGTGACGATGTCGACCGCCGCGATCTCGCCGCTGCCGCGCACCCGCAGCCCGCCGGCCTCGGCGGCGACCTGGACGCCCGCAGCGCGCAGCTTGGCGATCACGGCGTCGAGGTGCTCGGGGCGCGCGCCGCCGAGCAGCACGACCGCGTGCTCGACGCCGAAGAGCGCATCCACGCCCTCGATGGTGATGGCGTCGGTGCCGTGCCCCGAGATTTTCGCGCCCATGGCGAGCAGGCAGCGCGCGAGGTCGCTCACCTCGGGCTCGCGCGCGGCGTTCTCGATCACGGTGCGGCCCTTGGCGAGCGCGGCCGCCATCATCAGGTTCTCGCAGCCGGTGACGGTCGGCATGTCGAGCACGATGGTGGCGCCGCGCAGCCGCTTGGCCTCGACGTCGACGTAGCCGTGATCGAGCGTGACCTTGGCGCCCATCGCCTGCAGGCCCTTGAGGTGCTGATCGATCGGCCGGGCGCCGATCGCGCAGCCGCCGGGCAGCGAGACCCGGCCGCGGCCGTAGCGCGCGACCAGCGGCCCGAGCACGAGCACGCTGGCGCGCATGGTCTTGACCAGCTCGTACGGGGCCTCGAGCTTGAGCCGGCTCTTCGCGGGCGGCGCGATCGTCAGCTCGGTGCGCTCGCCCTCGACCTGCCAGCCCAGCATGCCCAGGAGCTTGGCCATGGTCCGCACGTCGGCCAGCTGCGGCACGTTCTTGAAGGTCGACGCGCCGGTCGGCAGCAGCGCGGCTGCGAGCAGCGGCAGCGCCGCGTTCTTGGCACCGCTGATCGGGATCACGCCGGTCAGGCGCGCACCACCCTCGACGACGATCTTGTCCATACGGCACGACGGACGTAGCACGAATGCGCGGCGTCCACCAAAACAACGCCGCGGATCCGCCGGCTATTGCACCGGCTACGCGATCTCGACGGACAGCTCGTCGCGAATCATTCTCACCATCACGGTCCCGCCCTGCTCCATCCCGAATGCGCCGAACGCGACGTCCTCGAGCTGGCGGGTCAGGGTCGACGCCAGGCCGCGCGCGCCGGTCTCGCGGCGCAGGGCGTCGGCGACGATGTGGTCGAGCACCGCCTCCTCGATCGCGAGCTCGAAGCCCTCGAGCCGGAACTCGCGGGTCATGCGCAGGACGACGTCGCTGCGCAGGATGTCCTTGAGCGTCGCGGCGTCGAGCGCGCGGAACGGCACGACGCGGGTGAACCGGGCGACCAGCTCGGGCAGGAAGCCGTAGGCCTGGAAGTTTGCGACGTTCTCGACCTGCTCGGCGGAGAAGTCGACGGCGATCGCGTCGGGGTCGACGCCGCCGGGCGCCTGGTCGCGGCCGAAGCCGATCTGGTCGCGCATCGCGCGGCGGTGGGCGATCTGCTGGAACCCGGAGAACGCGCCGGCCGCGATGAACGCGATGTCGGCCGTCGACATCACCACGTGGTCGGCGTAGGAGCTGTGGGTGAGGTCGAGCGGGACGACGACCTCGCTGGCCTCGAGCATCTTGAGCAGCTCGCGCTGCACGCCCATGCCGGTGACGTCCTTGGTGGTCCCGGCGCCGGCGAAGATCGCGTTGTTCTGCCCCGAGGCGATCTTGTCGAACTCGTCGAGGCAGACGATGCCGATCGACGCCAGCATCGGGTTCTCGTCGGCGGTGTGGAGCAGGCGGGTCAGGATGGTCGACGGGTCCTGGCCGACGTAGCCGGTCTCCGAGTAGGTGGTGATGTCGACCAGCGCGGTCGGCAGCTTCAAGATCTTGCCGAACAGGGTCTCGACCAGGAACGTCTTGCCCGAGCCGGTCGGACCGACGCACAGGAAGTTCGACTTCCGGGGCAGCTCGGCGCGGTCGACCCCGTCGATGTAGATCCGCTTGACCCGCCTCACGTGGCGGTAGGCCATGAGGCACAGCGCACGGCGCGCCGAGTCCTGGCCGCGGTAGCCGTGGTCCTGGAGGGCCTGGAACATCGCCTGGGGCGACGGCGACGGGAGCTCGCGCACGAACTTGATGAAGTGCTCGAGTCCCTGCTTGCGGACCTTGCGGTGCGGCTCCATCCGACGAGTCCTGCCGCAAATCGTAGCCCAAGGTAGATCGTTTGACCAATCGTTGCCGGCAGTGGCCTAATCAGGGACGGTGACCCCGAGCCTGGTGCGCCCGTTTCTCGATGCCGCGCCCCCGGCCATGCGGGGCGTGCTCGAGGTCATCCCCGATCTCGATCGCAGGCTGTGGGCGATCGTCGCCGAGGGCCGCGCGGCGTGGCCGCGCTTCGCGGTCGATGCCCGCCACGTGGTCGAGCTGATCGCGCGCCATGCGACCCTCGAGCTCGCCGACGCCGCGCTCGACGGGCTGCGGCCGGCGGACCTGTACCTGGCCTGCGCCTGCGCGCGCCAGCTGCCCGAGGCGATCGCGGCGTTCGACCGCGACTACATGCGCGAGGTCGACATCGCGCTGGCGCGGATGCGGATCGGCCCGCCGCGCCTGTCCGACGTCAAGCAGCTGGTCCGCCAGCGCCTGTTCGTCGGCGGCGGCCCCGCCGGCCAGCCCGCCGGCCCGGGCAAGATCGTCGAGTACGGCGGCCGCGGCGACCTGCGGCGCTGGGTCCGCTCGGTCGCGGTCAGGACCTGCCTCAACGACCTGCGCAAGGGCCGCCGCGAGGTCCTGGTCGACGACGAGCAGCTGATCGCGCAGCACGCGATCGCCGCCGACGACCCCGAGGTCGAGTACATGAAGCGGACCTACGCCGGCGAGTTCCGCGCCGCGTTCGCCGACGCGCTGCGCCAGCTCGGCGCCCGCGAGCACCGGGTCACCGCGTTCCGCTGGATCGAGAAGGCCAGGGAGGTCCTGGCGCGCTCGACGCTCGAGCTGTTGCGCGGCCGGCTCAAGCTGCCGCCGGGCGAGCTCGACAGCGTGCTGCGGATGATCCGCAGCCAGATCCACCTGTCGCTGGTCCGCCACCTCGGCGGGCCGAACGACAGCGTCGCCGACGATGCGATCGAGCTCGACCCGAGCGAGCTCGAGGAAGTCGACGTCTAGCCGCCGCTCAGCGCTCGGCGTCGCAGATCGACGCGCCCATGCCGCCGGCGTCCGTCATCAGGTCGGCCAGCCCGAAGCCCCAGCCGCAGCGCCGCGCGACGAATCCGCCGGTCTCGAGGTCGATCGTGGCGATCCCCGACTGGAACTGCATGACCAGCTCGCCGGACGACGTCCAGTCGACGTCGTTGCCGCTCCACAGCGCGCTGTCCCAGCGAACCTGGCCGGTGGCGGTCAGCATCACCAGGCGCGGGCTCAGGAACGCCGCGATCCGCGAGCCGTCGGGGCTGGGCCGCAGCGCGAGCTCGGCGACCCCGGGCAGCCGCGCGCGCGCGACGCCGTGGGAGAACACCACGACATCGCCGTGGTCGGCCGGGCCGTGCAGGTAGACGTGGCCGGCGCGGTCGACCGCGCGCAGCTCGCCCGGCACCTGGTAGGTCGTGCGGGGCTGGACCGTGGTCCCCGGCCGGAGCTCGGCCTCGCGGAGCTCGCCGATCAGCATGCCGTCGCCGACCTGATCGAGCACGAGCGCGGCGATCCCGCCGGACAGCCGCGGATCGAGCACCACCACCCGGGTCGGTGACAGGCCGGTGCCGACCATCACCGGCGGACCGAACGCGTGCGTCCTGGGATCGAACCGGACGAGCACGGACATCGGGCCGTCGCTGGTCGCGAGCCAGCCGGTCGACGGCTCGAACGACATGTCCTTGTCGCGGGCGGCGTAGGGCAGGAGCTGGATCATGGCCCGGGCCACGCCGTCGAGCACCGCGATCTGCGCACCGGACTCGCGCCGCTCCGACGAGCGCCGCGACATCGCGCCGACCGCGTAGCGGTCATCGATCGCCAGCAGATCGAGCCAGTCGAACCGCCCGCGCGAGGTCTCGAACCGCACCCGCTCGCGCAGGCTGCCATCGAGCATGAACGACTGCTGATCCGAGCCGGTGACCAGCACGCCGGCCGCGGCGGTGTGCATCCCGACGAGGTTGTGCATGCCGTAGCCGAGGAAGCGGTTGGCGTCCGGCGTGACCAGCGCGAGGCTCGTCCCGGAGCCGAGCACCAGGGCGCGATCGGTGGCGACCAGCGGCAGGGTCGTGACCGAGAACGAGCCGGCGGCGTTGGCGCGCTGCGTGCCGTCGGTGCCCCACCAGATCAGCGCGGTCATCACCGAGCACGCCACGAGCTGGTCGCTCAGGAAGCCGAGCGGCAGCGGCGCGTTGTTGTGGCCGAGCAGGTCGACCTCGGGCGAATCGTCGCCGTTCTCGTGCGGGAACTCCTTGCTCACGCACAGCGGGGTCTTGAGCGCCGCGCCGGTGGCGAGGTCGATCAGCACCGGGTGCAGGCTGCGCGGCCGGGTGACGGCGAGCTGCTCGCCCGACGGCGACAGCACCGCGTGGCCGATCTTGAACGGCAGCTTCGGAGTGGTCTCGCCCCACCGCGCGCCGTGATCGACGACGATCCACCGGCCGAACATCTGCTTGTCCTCCTGGATCAGCGCGAGCACGTGGCCGCTGCGCGCGACTAGCGAGTCGAGGTGCGTCCCCGGCTCCGGCGCGAGCCGCGAGCGCACGGTGCCGGCGATATCGACGAGCTCGATGGTCTGATCGGCGCGCACGATCAGCAGACCCTCGGCGGTGCTCGTGATCTCGGTCGCAGGCTGCTCGCCGGGCAGGGTGAGGCGGCCGCGCACCGCCCCGTCGCCGCGGGTGCGGATCAGGTGCACACCGCCGCCGGCGTCGAGCGTCCCGATCGCGAAGCCGTCGCCGTCGCGCATCAGGGTGATCGCCCGCGCCGCCGTGCCCCGGATCACGACCGGCTCGCGCGTGCCGTCGAGCGCCGGCCACAGCCGGATGCCGCCGAGCCGATCCGCGCTGGCGACCGCGAGGCCGTCGCTGGTGGCGCCGAGCGCGGAGATCTCGGCGCCGTGCGCGGCGGTGAGCGGTGGCGACACAGCCCGGGCAGGCGCCGGCGGAGGCGGTGGTGGCGGGGCGGAGGCGGGCGCCGACGCCGTGTCAGCCCCGCAAGCGGCCAGGAGCAAGCAGAGCCAAAAGCGCATGTCGCTGGAGCCAACGCACGATGCCGTGCAAAAAGTCTCCACTGCGACGACGACGGGGTGTGAGCCGCACTACTGTGCAGCACTCCAGGTTTCCGTAACGATGAAAGTTTGCAGAGTCGAGTCGCTTTCCTCGAAAATTTGGTTGAGCACTCGACGCACGAGATGTTTGAACAGGATTACGTGGAGCTCGTGGTGGGCTTCATCTAGTTGTGTAGGAGGCAGTACAAATGGCGCTCGGTACCGTGAAGTGGTTCAACGATGCCAAGGGCTACGGCTTCATCAGCCGGGCTGATGACGGTAAGGACGTATTCGTCCACTACTCGTCGATTTCAGGGGATGGCTTCCGCACCCTCAACCAGGGCCAGACCGTCGAGTACGAGGAGCAGCAGGGCCCCAAGGGCCTGTTCGCCGCCAAGGTGCTCAAGGTCCTGTCGAGCTAGACCGAGCGCAGCCCGGAGCGTCGGACCCGTGATCTGCTAGCGCGCGAGCTGGGTCGCGCGATACTCGCCCGAGTTCATCCGCGCCAGGAGGACGCGAAATGCCTCTTTGCCGGCGCGGATCTCGAGCACGAATGTGCCCGCGGGTGCCCCCTGCACACCGGCTTCGCCCGGCGTGAGTAGTTTCCAATCCTTCAGCGGGCCCGATTCGACCACGAGCCCGGCGTACATCTCCTTGAGCTCGGCGGTGCTCTTCATGACCACCTTGGCGCTGCCCGAGGTGGCCGTGAACGTCGGATCCGACAGGCCCACGAGCTTGTCGACCTGCTGCGTCGTGAACGCCGAGACCCACTGATTGGCGACGAACAGCGCCTGCTTGTCGGTCACCGACGAGTCGGGTGACACCTTCTGCTGCGCGAGCCCGTCGTCGGGCGTGACCGTCTTGCTGCCGATCACCGGCCGCTCCTTCTTCTTGCCGGGGAGCTTGGCGGTGTTCTTGACCATCGCGCCGTCGTCGAGCACGCCCTGGCCGCCGTCGTCGGGGACCTCGGTCAGGATGTAGGGCTCGACGTTGAACGTGCCGCACTGCCGCCAGTTGCGATAGAAGCCCCAGCGCAGGTAGATCCGGCCGTCGACCGAGCGGATCGCCTCGGGCGTGGGCTCGTAGGGCGCCGACGAGATCACGGCGTCGATCGCGGCGACGTCGAACTCGTTCTTGCCCGAGGTCTTGGCGATCGTCACCTTGTGCAGCGAGCCATCGGCGTTGACCGAGACCTCGAGGTTGGTCCACAGGTTCATGTCGTTGAGCGGGTAGTCCGAGCCGCGGCTGTCGAGGTGCTCGAGGTAACCGAAGCCCCACAGCTCGTGGATGCGGCGGTGCATGCGCGCGATGTAGA
>VBLP01000043.1:30164-44418 GCA_005887925.1 Deltaproteobacteria bacterium
GTCATCTTGCGCGCGGCGACCTGGCGCTCCTCGTCGACCTTGTCCTTGCCCATCAGCCGCTCGTAGTCCTTGAACGACATGGGGGTGTTGATCCCGGGCGTGCCGCGCCGGCCGATCTTCTTGCCGTCCTTGCCGTGGTCGATGATCGCGCCCCGGCCGTCGATGCCGCGCATCGCGAGCACGCCTGGCTCGTTCTCGCCGGTGCCCTGCTGGCCGTTGTCGCCGCTCTCGCCCTTGACCGCGCCCTTGGCGACCTCGGTCTTGCCCGAGTGATCGGTCTCACGGATCCGCTTGTCGGTCGTCGCCTCGGTCTCCTCGAGCTGCCGGATCCGGTCGTCGGGTCCGCCGACCTCGGAGCTCTGGCGGTCGTTGCTCTCGCGCGACGCGACCTCGCGGCCCTCGGACTCCTTGTCGAGGTTGGTCTGCTTGGCGCGGGTCTCCTCGGTGACGTCGCGGTTCTTGTCCGAGAGCTGCTTGGCATCGTCGGGCGACTTGTCGACGACGTGCTTGTCGTCCTTGACCTCGACCATCACCATGTTCGGCGGCGGCTGAGGGGGTAGCGTCTTCTTCTCCTCGGGTTTCTGCGGCGGCGGTGGCGGCGGCGGTGGGGTCAGCAGCGGCTGTTGCGGCCTGGGCGGCGGCGGCTTGAGCGCGACCTGCAGCGGCGCCTCCTCGAGCTTCTCGGCGTCGATCGGCGGCGGCGCGGGCCTGGGCGTCAACGGCTTGACCAGGTCCTCGATCTTGGGCTGCTCGAAGGCGACGTCGACCTCCTTGGGCTGGTGGCCGAACTCGGCCGTGACGTCGGTGTCGACCTGGACGGTGACGTCGCAGTTGAACACGTTGCCCTGCATCGCCGCGGTGACCGCATCGCCCACGGTGCAGCCGGCGAGCGGATCGCCGAGGATCCCGACGAGCGCGGGCGGCGTGCGCATCGGGAACTGGTGGTAGCCCGCGAACGTGGCCCCCTCGCCCAGCACCGCGGAGAGCTTGACCTTGGTCCCCGGCGCGAGTGCGAGCTCGCAGCGCGGCTCGCTGCAGCGCACCGCCGGCGCGTTCTCCCCCGCGCGCGTGATCTCGACCAGGCCGAGCGCCGGCGTGTAGTCGATCGAGACCTCGGTCTCTTGCCGGGGCTTGATCGGCAGCCGCTTCGACCACTGGGCGCCGTCGGGTGCGGTCAGTGTGATTCGCACCTCCTCGGTGCGATCGGAGACCTGGATCGGCTCTGAGACGGCTCCGACCATCTCGCCGGCCGGCGTCGCCAGTGTGACCTTGAAGCCCCTGGGCGCATCGACCTTCACCGCCGTCGCGGCGGCGGGGTGTGATGTGACGTCGTACTCCCAGCTGGTCGCCGCGTCATCGAGCCGGATCGTCAGCGTGGGCGGCGGGATCGGGCGGGTGAGCGTGTAGCCGACGACCGCTGCGCTTTGTGCGGTGATCGAGACGGCGAGCGCCAGGAAGAGCAGGCCTGGGCTTCGATATCGACGCGTGCGGATCACCGCGGGTCTGAGTTTGACACACGAAACCCCAAACGGTTGTCCGGAAATACTCTGATATATCGCGGGCTAGCGTTTTCGAGGATCGTTCCCCATGAGACGCACGCGCCTCACCGACACGCGGACCTCTTGCCCGCGTGCCAGCGTCGCGGAGCGCCACAGCGATCGCCAACGATCGTCAGAGCTTGCGGTAGACGCCCACGACGACGCCGATGATGTCGACGCTCTTGAAGTCGTCCTTGCGCACGATGATCGGCCGCATGTTCGAGTTCGCGGGCTGCAGCCGGATCACATCGCCCTCCGGGAAATACCGCTTCACGGTGGCCTCACCTTCGATCATCGCGACCACGATCTCGCCGGCGCGCGCGGTGGGCGCCTTCTTCACGAATACGTAATCGCCATGGAAGATTCCGTCCTCGATCATCGATTCTCCGACGATCCGGAGGCCGAAGACCTCGCGGTGCCCGCCGATCAGGACGCGGTCGATCCGCACCGTGTCGGTCGCCTGCTCGACCGCGAGGATGGGCTGACCGGCTGCGACTCGCCCGAGGATCGGCACCTCGGCCATGTCGTCGGTCGGAACCACCTCCATGACCCCGGTGCCCATCGGGCTGCGGCGCAGCGGAACGACCTCACCGCTGCCGTCCGGCAGCACGGGCCGCATCGCGCGCGACTTGAGGTCTTCGCGTCGCAGATGACCTTTCTTTTCGAGCGCCTTCAGGTGATCGTTCACGCCGTTGGTCGAGCGTATGTTGAAGTGCTCACCGATCTCGCGAAGGGTGGGAGGAAACCCGCGCTCCACGATTGAAGCGGAGATGAAATCGAGAATGTCTCGCTGTCGTTGCGTCAGGGCATCGGCCATGGGCACCGCCTCCGTTGTACTGAACGCACTCACCGTACTGAACACATCATCACCCTGTCAATTTTTCTGCTGGGATTTCGCACCATTTCTATAAGCGGGGAGAAGATCTCCGGGTGAGCGCGCTCCAGCTACTCGTCGTGGCCGCCGCCGGCATCGCGGCGATGCGCGCCGCCGCGCTGCGCGGAGACCTCGACGAGGCCGCTCGCCAGGGTGCGCTCGCCGGACCGGCCGTCGTCTCGCGCGCGCTGACCGCCCGCGACCGACCGACCCAGCTCGCCGCGATCGCCGCCGCGGCGCTCGTCGAGGACCGCGCCGAGCTGCTCGCGCCGCTCGCCCGGGTCGCCGGGGGACCCGATCGGCAGACCGCGATCCCCGCCGCGGAGGTCGCGCGGACCATCGCGCGCGAGCTCGCGCGCCGCGATCGCCCCGACGATCTCGCCGCGGACGATGTCGCGGCGTGGCGGGCGCAGTGGGCCGAGCTCGCACTGCGCGGCGATCGCTGGATCGAGCTGCGGGTCGCGGCGCTCGACACCGTGGTCGCGCTCGATCCCGCCGGCATCGGAGTCGACCTGTCCGCGGCGCTGCGCGATGCCGATCCCGAGTTCCGGCGCGCCGCGGTCTCCGCCGTCGCGCTGCCGGTGCCGGCCGCCGCCCACGCCGCACTCACCGGCGCGGTGATCCACGACGTCGATCCGACGACGGCGCTCGCGGCGGCGCAGTCGCTGTGCCTCTCGCTCGAGGCGACCGCGCAGCGCGCTGCGATCCTCGATGCGCTCGGCCCCGACGGGCTGGCGCGGATCCGCGCGCTGGTCGGCCAGAAGCCCCAGCCGGCGACGGCCGCGGCGCTGCGCGACCTCCGGCGCTGCGTGAGCTACAGCGGCCGCGGCTCGCCGGGATCGGCGATCCACAAGCGCGCCGCGTCGAGCCGCCGCTCGGCCCAGTAGGCGCGCAGCCGCGCCGGCGGTTCGCCGATCGCCTCGTCGGTGAGCCGGAACGTGCCCCAGTGCATCGCGAACAGCTCGCGCGCGCCGAGCGCCTGCCATGCCTCGGCGGCCTCGACCGGATCGATGTGCTGCGGCGCCATGAACCAGCGCGGCGCGTAGCCGCCGATCGGCAGCATCGCCCAGTCGATCGGCCCGGTCCGCGCGCCGATCTCGGCGAAGTGCTCGCCCCACGCCGTGTCGCCCGAGTGATAGGCCACGCCCTCGGGGGCGCGGACGACGTAGCCGCCCCACAGCGTGTCGTTGCGGTTCCACGGCATCCGCATCGACCAGTGGCGCGCCGGGACCAGCGTGATCGCGAGCTCGCCGACCGCGTGGGTCTGCCACCAGTCGAGCTCGACGACATGGGGCTTGCCCAGCCGCGACGCGTTGCCCAGCGGCACCACGTAGAGCGCGGCGTCGCGAGCTCGACGCCCGGCGCGACGAGCCGGCGGATCGCGCCGCCGATCGATCGCGACCAGATCGGATCGGTGACGATCAGCTGGCCGCCGAGCCGCAGCGCCCAGGTCGCGTGGCCGATCCACACCGCGACCGGCGCGCCGGCGGCGAGCGCCTCGGCGCCGCCGTCCCGCACGGTGGGCCGGACCGCGTCGAGCGCGGCGAAGTCGTCGGGCCGCGGCTCCTTCCTGCCGAGCTTCCAGCGCAGGATGTCGCGCGGGCCTCGCGCCGGCGTGGTCGCGCGCTCGGCGAACCTCGGCATCACCGACCGCCGGGACCGCCGGGACCGCCGGGATCGCCCGCCGCCGCGGCCCCGAGCGCCCGCCCGACCGCCGCGTAGACCTCGCGGCGGAACTCGACGACCTCACCCACCGCGGCGAGCTGGGCCAGCGTGCGATCGTCGTCGCCGGCCGGCACGAACAGCCGGTCCCAGCCGAGCAGGTGCGGCCCCGCCGGCTTGTCGGCGATCCGGCCGTCGCACGCGCCGGTGACGAGCTCGATCTCGGCCCCGGGCGCGCGCCGCACGGCGACCACCAGCAGCATGCGCGCCGGCGTCTCGCGCCACCACTTGCAGAACCGGTTCTCGTTCTCGGAGTCGAGCTCGAGCCGGAGGCTCTTGCCGTCCATCGTCGTCAGGTCGACGGCCTCGGCGAAGCATGCGGCGGCGACCGGATGGGCGAGCACCTTGTCGCGCGCGCGCTGGCCGGGCTCGGGTGCGCTGGTCGAGAACCCGGTCTGCAGCGCCTCGACCACGAGCTCCACGCCCGGCAGTGCCTGGCGGACCTCGGACGCGCGCAGCTCGTTGCCATCGATGAACACCAGGGCCACGCGCGCACCGTACTACGCCGGCGTTAAACATGGACGCATTGGTTGATGGTCAGATGAGAAGCGCGCTACTCGCTGTCAAGATCCAACGGAGCACGAAGGAGGCGCAAACCAGCAGGTTCAGGGCCGCGCGGCGCGGCGCGCGGAGGGGTGAATGCGCCGGCTTCGCCGGTGCAGCCGCCGGCCGACGGGAAATCCGTCCCCTATTGATCGATCGACCGCGCGACGCGACGCGCGGAGGGGTGAATGCGCCGGCTTCGCCGGCGCAGCCGCCGGCCGACGGGAATCCGCCCCCTATCGATCGATCACGACCCGATCGCTGGCGCCCCGCCCGAAGGTCTCCGGCATGTACATCTCCTCCGCCCGCGGCGGCGGCACCACGAACGTCCCCGGCGTCGTCGCGCGCGCGACGTAATCGTAGGCGTGGACGCCCTCCCACAAGAGCGCGGTGAACGCCTCGGCGCGCTCGTCGCGCAGGTTCTGGTGCTCGTACCACGGCCCGTACCACCACCAGTACGCACCGCGCTTGCGCTGCTCGCTCGGATCGGCCGGCAGCGGGCCGGTCGTCGCGAGCGCCGGGTTCAGGATCTCGAGCCCCGCGGGCAGCGGATCGACCAGCGCGACGTGATAGCGCCGGCTCTCGTTGACCAGCGACAGCTTGACCCGGACGCGCGCGCCGGCCTTGATGTGCCAGACCCCGTCGCCGGCCCGCGTCACATCCCCGGGATCGTCGACCGCCTCGTAGCGGCGCTCGACCACGAAGCCGTAGTCGGCCGGCGCGAGCTGGAGCGAGGCCGGCGCGTACGTCATCCCGACCCGGTAGTACAGCCGGCCCGCACCGTCCTTCTGGATCGTGAGCGGCGCCCTGTCGTGGCTCACGACGTCCTTCATCGCGATCGCGATCTGGTGCGTGTCGGTCGACCGGCCCTTGAATGCGTGGTCGCCGGCGTAATCGTTGCCGAGCCAGACCCGGGCCACGAAGTCCGGCGTCGCCTTCTCGTAGGTCTGGAAGTAGCGGTCGAGCGCGACCAGCGCGAACGTGTTCTCCTGGGTGTTGAGCCAGCGCCCTGCCTTGCGGTGGGCGAGCAGCCCGGTCACCAGCTTGGGGATGAGGTCCAGCTCCGGCTGGTCCTGGATCAGCGCGTCGAGCATCACGCCGTCGACCCGGCGATCGCTCGCCAGGAGCAGGTAGTTGCCGTCGCCGTAGCCGGTGGTGAAGCTCGCCGCGCCGGCGGTCTCGGCGACCCGGTTCAGCGCGTGCCGCACGATCGCCTTGCGCTCGTCGGCGGCCGCGGGGTTCTGCGCGAACAGCTCGAGCAGCCACCCGTCGGCCTCCATCGCCAGCTTGTCGACGCCGCCGGCCTCGGTGATCAGCTGCTTGCCCTTGGCGACATCGACGTCGCCGAGCTGCTTGCGCACGGACAGCGCGAACGCGCTGATCGACCACCGCACCTCCCTGGGATAGAACGCCGGGTAATAGCGCTCGATGTCGTGCAGGTAGCGCTTCGCGCCGTCGATGATCGCGGGCGATACCGCGAAGCCCTTCTGCCGGGCGGCGGCGAGCGCGCTCGCCACGTAGACCGTCAGGTACGGCACCGACGGATAGCCGCGGTCCCAGAACGCGAAGCCGCCGTCGCTGTTCTGCATCTGCGACAGGTGCTCGAGGTCGGCCTTCACGCTCTCGGCCATCGCACCCGCCGACGGCATGTCCTTGCCATGGAACGCCGCGAGCACGTCCTTGAGCGCCGCGATCGCGAGGATCCGCGACGAGCGCTGCTCGCTGCACTCGAACGGATAGTGCACCAGGTACAGCATCGCGTCGGTCAGCGCCTGCAGGTTGGTCGACGCCGTCGTGACCTCGAGCCCGCCGAACTGGGTGACGACCTGGCCGGGCAGCGCGACCGGCTGGGCGATCGCGCGCCCCGGCGTCCTGTCGTCGATCACGCCGTAGGTCGCGAACGCCTCGGTGGTCGCCGGCGTCCACACCGGGAGCGAGAGCTCCGAGGCATCGCTCGCGCGACCGGCGGTGGCGACCCCGGCGATCTGGAACCGCGCCGTCCCGGCCATGTCGGCCGCGGCGGGGAACTGGACCAGGGCGCGGTCGTTGGGTGGCACGGTGACCTCGCGGCCGGCGCCGGCGGTCAGCCGCGCGTTGCTCGCCCGCACCGCGAGCCGCACCGTCATCGCCGCGTCGGTCTGGTTCTGCAGGACCACCGGCAGCTGGAACGTGTCGCCGAAGTTGAGGAAGCGCGGCGGGCTCGGCCGCACCATCAGCGGCAGCCGCGCGGTCACCGCGCTCTCGCCCTTGCCGAACTGGCGGTCCCCGGCGGCCGCGATCGCCACCACGCGGTAGCGCGTGAGGTTGTCGGGCAGCGTCAGCTCGACCGTCGCGCGGCCCGCGCTGTCGGTGTGCACCGCCGGCGAGAACGCCGCCAGCGGGTTGAAGTTGGTCCGGATCGCGATCGCCTGGCTCGCCGGGGCATTTCCGTCCTTGGCCTTCTCGGCCTTGCCGCTCGGGGCGAGCCGCCCGAGCGTCTCGCCGTCGGCGGGGGCCGGCTCCGGTGCAGCGCCGGGGGGCGCCGGCGGTGCCGCGCCGCGCACCATGTCAGCGCGGCCGGGGTCCGGCTTGGCGAGCTTGAGGTAGGCCTGCGAGTAGACGTCGCGCGTGTCGGGCCCGCGCCGGGCATAGAACGCATCGATCGGGCTCGCGAACTGATAGCCGGTCAGCGCGAGGACCGCCTCGTCGACCACGATCACCGCGGCCTCGGCGTCGGCGACCGGCTTGCCGGCGGCGTCGGCGACCACGACCGCGATCTGGGTCTTCTCGCCCGGTGCGAGCTTGGCCGCGGCCGGGGTGACCGCGACCGCGAGCGTGCGCTGGCGGGGCGGGATCGACAGATCGATCGAGCCGACCGCGTACGCCGGCCGCCGGGGCAGCTTCGGATCCGGAACGCCGTGATCGTCCGTGCGCGGCGCCGTGCCGACGAGGTCGACCTGGACGATCAGGTTGGGCACCATCGCGTCGCTGATCGGCACGGTGATCACCTTGGTCGGTCCGTCGAGCGTGATCTTCTCGGCCTTGACGATGCCGGAGCGCCGCCAGCTGACCACGCCCTCGGCGGGATGGAACGGCGCCTGGATCAGGAGCTCGGCGGTGTTGCCCGGCGTGTAGTCCTTCTTGTCCGGGATCAGCTGGACGTGCTCCTGGGCGACCTCGCGGGCCGGCGGCTGGCCGCCTCCGCTGACCCAGAACGTCAGCTGGGTCAGGTTCGGGCGGCCCTTGGCGTCGACGATCGTCGCGGTCAGCCGGTACTCGCCGCCCTCGGGGGTCTTGAACGAGCACGGCACGGCGGCCTTGGCCGCGACGACCGCACACTGCTGCGCATCGACCTCCTTGACCGCGTACTTGCCCTTCCTGATCTCCCAGTCGAGCCGGACCGCCGCGACGTCGATCTTGGCGCCGATCACGGGCTTGCCGTCGAGGTCGACGCCGATCAGGTCGACGTCGAACGGCGTGCCCTTCTCGACGAACGGCCGCCTGGCCTTGACGCCGACGTAGTGCAGCGACGGGTGGACGATCACGGTCGCCGCCGCCGACTGGGCCTGGCGGTTGACGTCGGCGACCAGGCCGTTCGCGATCACCGACATCGGCAGCGGCGGGCGGACCGAGAGGAAGTCCATGTGCAGTGTGTGGGCGCCGGTCGCGTCGGTCTTGCTGTCGAGGTTCCACGTCCTCGGTGGCCTGGGTGGCGCGAACCCGCCGTCGTCGCCGAGGTCTGCGACCTCGCGTCCGCCCCACCACGGCTGCCACACGCCGAACACGTAGTCGTCGCGGTTGGGCGGGGTGAAGCTGGTCGACGCGGCGGTGACCGTCCAGTGCACCGGCGCGCCGGCGAGCGGACCGCCGGCGAAGTACTTCGCGTTGACCGTGACGTCGCCGCCGCCGCCCACGACGAACGGCCCCGGGCCGGCCTGCGCCGAGACCTCGAACTCGGGCCGGCGGAACTCCTCGATCTGGATGCCGTGGGTGTAGCCACCGCGCAGGCTGCCCTGCGCCTCGAACGAGATCTGGGCGTAGCCGAGGTTCGGCGTCTTCGGCACGGTGAACCTGGTGTCGAAGCCACCGACCGGGTTGACCGGCGCCGAGCCCGCGGCGATCTGGTTGCCGGTCGCGTCCATCACCTTGTACGACACCGACGTCACCGCGCCCGCGAGGCCGCCGACGTCGCCGCTCCTGGCCTGATCGATCGTGCGCAGCCAGCCCTTGAGCGAGACCTCCTCGCCCGGCTTGTAGAGGCGGCGGTCGTCGACGACGTACCACGCGAGCTGCTTGCCGCGCGGCTGGCGGTACCAGCTGCCGGCCTCGCTCCAGTACCCGGCCTGCTCGGCGACGAAGGCGATGTCGCTGCCCTGACGGGCGACCAGGTAGTGGGCGCCCTTCTGCACGGCGGCGCCCAGCGGCAAGGTCGCCATGCCGCGGTCGTCGGTCGTGCCGGTGATGCCGTAGGGCCGGATCTCGAGCGCGACGCCCGCGGCGCTCTTGCCGGTGTCCAGGTGCGTCGCGTAGGCGACGAGGCTGTCGCCGTCGACGTGCGCGTCGATGCCGAGCCGGGTCGACTGGACCCACGAGATCTGGCGCGGCGGCGGGCTGTCCTTGGTGTTCCACGGGTACGGCTCGACGACGGCGATCGCGTGGCCGAGGCCGCCGGCGAGCGCCGGCCGCAGATCGACGTGGGTCTCGGCCAGCTGGTTCCTGCCGCCGCCGGTCGCGACCCGCTGATCGAACACCTTGCGGCCGGGCAGCGTCGGCCGCCGGTCGTGGTTCCACTGGTCGCGCATCGCGAGGAGGTACGCGTCGTAGTCGGCCGGCGTCACCGCGTAGAGCTCGACCTTGAGCTGCTCGAAGTTGGTGCT
Source organism: Deltaproteobacteria bacterium (assembly GCA_005887925.1). Classification (GTDB taxonomy): domain Bacteria; phylum Myxococcota_A; class Polyangia; order Haliangiales; family Haliangiaceae; genus JABFXX01. The sequence goes on from VBLP01000043.1 coordinate 39,698, forward strand.
GAAGAAGTCGAGCGTCGGCTGCTTCGCGCTCGGATCGAGGACGACGAGCCCGTCGGCGCCGAAGAACGTCGGGCTGGCATCGCCCACGCTCCACGTCAAGGCCGCGTCGCTGCCCAGGGTCTGGCCGAACTCGTCGGTCACGCTGCGCGACACCACCACGCGGTACTGCGTGCGCGCCGCCGTCAGGCCGATCAGCGACAGCGACGCGCCCGCCGCGACGACCTTGAGCCCGGGGATCGCCGGCGCGACGGTGACCAGGCTGTCGTCGAAGCGCTCGGTGTCGATCGCGTTGTTGAACGCGATCGCGAACGGCATGCCGGGCCGGCACTCGCCGCGCCAGCCGCACTCGGAGCGCTCGATCTTGAGCGGCGGATAGGTCTGGAACTGGAACGTCTGCGGCTGCCGGGTGGTGTTGGGGCCCTCGGCCGACGGCGTGCCGGCGCCGATCTCGAGGTCGATCACGGTGTCGGGCGGCAGGTCCTCGGTCGGGCGGAACGCCAGCCAGCGGCCGTCCTGCTCGGCGCGCCGGGCGCTGTCGACCATCGCCGCGAGCTGCGCGTCGCGCGCGATCTCGGCGGCGTCGATCAGCCGGACCATGCGCGGCTTGCCGGCCGCCTTCACCGAGACGTGCGACAGCACCGCCTGCGGGTCGATCCGCTGGTCGAACACGACGAACACGGGGACGTCGAGCCGCTGCGGCGAGCCGGCGGGAACGTGCGACACCATCGTCGGCGCCGGGGTCTCGAACGTGAACTTGACCGGCTGCGCGAGCTTGTCGCCGCTCGCGCTCGCCGTTCCGGCCGGGACCTCGACCGCGTACGTCGTGGCCTGCGGGAACCGCACCTCGGGGTCGAAGACGATCGTGCGCGTGCCGATCCAGCGCCACCTGCCGCGGGGCTGCGGCGACAGCGCGACCGGCGTCGCCGCCGCCGCGTCGGTCTGCGAGGTGACCGCGACCATCGGCTGGCTGAACGTGACGCTGAGCTGGGGCGCGAGCGGGACCGCGCCCTCGGGCATGTAGCGCAGCACGCGGAGCGCCCCGCCGGTCGCCGGCGGCGGCGGCAGGAGCGACGAGGCCGGCGGGGGAAACGAGCTCTTGATCGTCTCGCCGGTCCGCGGCGGTGGCTGCGATCTGGCGCGCAGCGCGAAGCTCTGCTGATCGTCGGGCTGCGCCGCGATCGGCTTGAGGCGCTGCAGCACCGCGGCGGTCTCGGCCTCGGACAGCGGCCTGGCCGGCGCGAGCCTGGCGCGGTCGAACGCCGGCGGCCCCTCCTTGCCGCTCGACAGCTGCAGCTCGAGGCCGGCCTGGCCGTCCTTGCTCTGCGTCAGCGGCCGGTCCTGCGGGCTGCTGCCGCTGCCGGCCGGCGCGCTGGTCGTCCCGCCGCGCCCTCCGCACGCCGCGAGCACGGAGAACAGCGCCAGCGAGGCGCCGCGAGCTGGTTTCGAGCGGTGAAGCTTCACGACATCCTCCACGAGCGCGGTATCAACGCACCAACAGCTGCTTCGCGCTGCTGCAACCGTCGCGCGCGCGGCCGAGCAAAGCAAGCCAGGCGCGCGGAATCGCGCGGAGATGTCGCCGGGCGGCGGCTAGTTCAGCGACTGCGGATCGAGCGCGTGGCGAAACAGCGCGCTGCGATCCACGACCTCGGTCGCCGATTCATGGGTCGACGCCAGGATCACCGGCGGCGCGACGTTGGCATCGAGCGCTTCCTTCCAGCGCGCCGCGCACAGGCACCAGCGATCGCCGGGCTTGAGGCCGGGGAACCCGGGCCGCGGCGTCGACAGATCGTTGCCGCGGGTCGCCGAGAATGCGAGGAACTCCTCGGTCATCTCGGCGCACACCACGTGCCGCCCGGCGTCGCTGTCGTCGGTCTCGCAGCACCCGGTGCGGAAGAACCCCGTCACCGGATGGGTCGAGCACGGCACGAGCGGCAGGCCCAGCAGGTTGCGCTGCGAGGACGACATGGCGCAACGATAGCGGATCCCCAGGCGGCGATCCGGCGTTTCCCGATCGCCCGCAGATCGCTATGCTGAGGGAGGCCCCCCGATGCTGTTTCGCCAGCTCTTCGACCCCGACACGTCGACGTACACCTACCTGCTGGCCGACGACGCCACGCGCGAGGCGATCCTCATCGACCCGGTGCTCGACCAGATCGAGCGCGACATCGGCCTGATCGGCGACCTCGGGCTCCGGCTGCGCTACGCGCTCGACACCCATGTCCACGCCGACCACGTCACCGCGCTCGGCTCGCTGCGCGAGCGGCTCGGCGCAAGGACCGTGATGTCCGAGCGCGCGGGCGTCGGCTGCGCCGACATCCTGGTCAAGGACGGCGACATCCTCCGGTTCGGCAGCTGCGGCGTCGAGGTCCGCGAGACCCCCGGCCACACCGACGGCTGCATCAGCTACGTCACCCTCGACCGCGCGATGGCGTTCACCGGCGACGCGCTGCTGATCCGCGGCTGCGGCCGGACCGACTTCCAGGGCGGCGACCCCGCCGAGCTCTACCGCTCGATCCACGACAAGCTGTTCACGCTGCCGGGGACGACGCTGATCTACCCCGCGCACGACTACAAGGGCCGGACCGCGAGCTCGGTCGACGAGGAGCGCCGGCTGAACCCGCGGCTCGGCGGCACCAGGACCGCGGCCGATCTGGTCGCGATCATGCAAGCGCTGTCCCTCGCCTATCCCAAGAACATGGATGTGGCGCTGCCGCGCAACGTGCACTGCGGCATGGCGATCACCACCGGCGAGCCGGCCCCCGGCAAGCGCTGGGCGCCGGTCGAGGTCAGCCCGGGCGGCATCCCCGAGGTCGCTCCCGAGTGGGTCGCCGCGCACGGCACCGAGGTCCGCCTGATCGACGTCCGCGAGCCCGACGAGCTCACCGGCGAGCTCGGACACATCTCCGGGATCGAGCCGCTGCCGCTCGACCAGCTGCCCGGCCCGCTCGCCGCCGCCCCGCGCGATCGCGAGCTGGTCTTCGTGTGCCGCTCGGGCGGGCGGTCGGGCAAGGCGGCGCTCCTGGCCGCCGGCCTGGGCTTCGAGCGGGTCGCGTCGATGCGCGGCGGCATGCGCGCGTGGCACGAGCGCCGCTATCCCGTCGCGCGCTGACGTACCCGGCGGCGATCGCCCTTGACCGGCGGGGCGCACCGCGAGGACAGTCCGGGTATGGCAGAAGCGCCGCGTTCCTCCCCGCCCACCGGCAAGGTCGAGCCCTACGTCCCCGCGAGCAAGTCGCTGCCGGAGCTCACCATCGGCGTGCTGCTGCTCGGCGCGATCCTCTCCGTGGTGCTGGGCGGCGCCAACGCCTACCTGGGCATGTTCGCCGGGATGACGGTCTCGGCCTCGGTCCCCGCCGCGGTGATCTCGATGGGGATCCTGCGCGCGCTGCGCACGGGCAACATCCTGCAGAACAACGCCGTCCAGACCGCGGCGGCGTCGGGCGAGGGCCTGGCGTCCGGCGTGATCTTCACGCTGCCGGCGATGGTGATCCTCAACAAGTGGCAGCACTTCTCGTACCTCGAGACCACGCTGATCGCCGCGTTCGGCGGGATCCTCGGCGTGCTGTTCACGATCCCGCTGCGCCGCGCGCTGATCATCGACCAGCCGCTGCAGTTCCCCGAGGGCGTCGCGACCGCCGAGGTGCTCAAGGTCGGCGCCGAGGGCGGCGGCGGCCTGCGCGTGCTGGTGCTCTCGGCGGTGATCGGAGCGGTGGTCAAGATCGGCGCGACGGGGCTCAAGCTGTGGGCCGAGACCGTGCGGTTCGGCGGCTGGCTCTCCGGCGGCACGGCGACCGCGTCGGCGGCGACCGCCGCACCGGCGACCGGCGCGGCAGCCGCGAGCTCGGGCGTGCCGTTCTACTTCGGGATCAACGCGTCGCCGGCGCTGCTGTCGGTCGGCTACATCGTCGGCTTCAACGTCGCGTCGGTGATCTTCGCGGGCTCGGTGCTCAACCGCTGGATCGCGGTCCCGCTGTTCTCGGTGTTCGGCGACGCCAGCGCGATCATGACCACCAACAACGCCGATACCCACATCACGCTCGCCCAGGCGCTGCAGGGCGCCAGCGCGCTCGATGCCGCGGACCTCTACCACAAGTTCGTCACGCGCTACCTCGGCGTCGGCGGCATGCTGGTCGGCGGCGTGTGGTCGCTGTACAAGCTGCGCAAGTCGCTGCTCGGCGGGATCACCGCCGGCCTCGAGGCCTACAAGAAGCGCAGCGCCGGCAGCCACGAGGCGATCGTGCGCACCGAGCACGACATGCCGATGAACATCATCCTGATCCTGATCGTGGCGTCGGTGATCCCGCTGTTCTTCATCTTCTGGCACTTCACCGGCTCGGCGTGGGTCAGCGTGGTGATGGCGGTGGTCATGGTGATCGCGGGCTTCCTGTTCTCGGCGGTCGCGTCGTACATGGCGGGCCTGGTCGGCTCGTCGAACAACCCGGTCTCGGGGATCACGATCTCGACGATCCTGGTCTCGGCGCTGCTGCTGCTGGCGCTGGGCCTCAAGACGCCGGCCGGTCCGATCGCCGCGGTGCTGATCGGCGGCGTGGTGTGCTGCGCGGCCGCGATCGGCGGCGACAACCTGCAGGACCTCAAGTGCGGCCAGCTCGTGGGCTCGACGCCGTGGAAGCAGCAGGTGATGCAGATCCTCGGCGTGGTCGTCGCGGCGTTCCTGATGGCGCCGGTGCTGAACCTGCTCAATGATGCCTACACGATCGGCA
>VBLP01000293.1:0-17291 GCA_005887925.1 Deltaproteobacteria bacterium
CGACGGCGAGGCGCGGGAGGCGCTCGAGGCGACGCGCGGACAGCATCACGAGCGCAATGACCGCGTGGTCGCGGCGACGGTGTTCACCACGCTCAGCTCCACCTCGGTGCTCGAGAAGATCCGCGACCGGGTCAAGGCCGGCCCGGCCGCGCCGGTCGACTTCCACATCGGCAGCCACGGCGAGCGCGCCGTGTTCGCGTTCAGTCCGGCGGTCACCGCGGTCCAGCACCGGCAGGTCGGGACCAGCGCGTTCGTCGACGTCCCGTTGCCGACGATCCTGCTGACCGGCCTGGCGCTGCCGGGGACCGGCGCGATCGGGCAGCTGGCGTACGGCCGGTTCACCTCGCCGAACTTCCTGACCTCCGGCGCGTTCGTCACGCCGATCGGCAGCCGCACCGGCCGCCCCGTCCAGCACGGGACGAGCGCGATCTACTTCAGCCTGTTCACGCCCGCGACGCCGAAGCCCGCCCGGGGCTGGCCGGTCGCGATCGTCGGCCACGGCTTCGGCGATAGCCGCGAGGGCCTGCCGTTCACCGTCGCCGGCAGCCTGGCGCGCCAGGGCATCGCGACGCTGGCGATCGACGTCGTCGGCCACGGCGGCGGCCCGCTCGGCACGATCACGGTCACCACGCCGACCCAGAGCGTGACGTTCCCGTCGGGCGGCCGCGGCGTCGATCAGAACGGCGACGGCGCGATCGACGGCACCGAGGGCGTGAGCGCGGTGCGGCCGAACACGCTGCGCGGCAGCACCGACGGGCTGCGCCAGACCATCGCGGACCTCATGCAGCTCGTGCGCGAGGTCCAGGCCGGCATCGACGTCGACGGCGACGGAACCCCCGACCTCGATCCGTCGCGGATCTACTACACCGGGCAGTCGTTCGGCGGCATCTACGGCACGATGTTCCTCGCGATCGAGCCGGACGTCCGCGTCGGCGTGCCGAACGTGCCGGGCGGCCCCGCGATCGAGATCATCCGGCTGAGCCCGTTCTTCCGCGACGCGCTGTTCGCGCCGAGCGTGGCGCTGCGCGGCCTCATCAACAACCCGAGCGGCGCAACGCCCGGCGCCCAGATCATCGAGAACATCCCGCTGCGCGGCGAGCCGCCCCGGATCAACGACGTCGCCGGCGCGATGGCGCTGCAGGACTTCATCGACCGCAGCCACTGGGCCGCCGAGGTCGGCGACCCGGTGAGCTACGCGCCGCACGTGCGCAAGGCGCCGCTCGCCGGCGTGCCGGCCAAGTCGGTGATCATCCAGTTCGCCAAGGGCGACCAGATCGTGCCCAACCCGACCCAGACCGCGCTGGTCCGCGCCGGCGACCTCGCCGACCGGACGACGTTCTTCCGCACCGACCTGTTCTACGCGAGCCAGCCCCGGCCGCTGCCGCCCGCGGTCGCGCCGCCGATCTACCCGCACACCTTCATCAATACGTTCGCGTCGCCGGGATCGGCGGCCGTGTCGCTCCAGGCCCAGGCGCAGATCGCGACGTTCTTCGCGACCGACGGCGCCGTGACGATCGATCCCGACGGCGCCGGCCCGCTGTTCGAGACCCCGATCGGCCTGCCGCTGCCCGAGGCCCTGAACTTCCTGACGCCCTGACCGGTGATCCGGCTTCCTCGGCGACGCGCTCCAGCGCGAGATGCTACCCGGGTAGCCTGGGTATGCGCGGAGGTCCGGAATGCGCAAGAACGAAGGGCGTCGCGCAAGCGGTGCGCGTTTTGGTGGGGTTGCGGCGGCCAAGCGGGGTGCGGTGACGCGAGGTTTGCGTTTGGCACCATCCTTGAGATGGCGAACGTCATGTTCGCCCCAACGGCCGATGCCACCGTGCACTACCGCGTCCGCGCTGCCGAGCGTGCCCTCGACCCGGACGTCGAGTCGTTTCTGATGCTGTGGGGAACCGAGATCTGGGCGGCGGATGCGCGGCAGATCGCGCTGTTCCGCAAGCACCTGCCGGAGGATCTGCGCGACACGCCGATCGCCCGGCGCGCCGAGGAGTGGATCCTCGTCGCAGCACCCAACGGCACCCTGATGACCTGCTACCAGCGCCGCAACGCGTGGCGCTTCATCACGCGCAAGGCGCAGCACCGGCGGCCGCGCCGCCGCTGAGTCGCGAAATTCTGCGCCGGGGGCGCTACGCCACGCCCATCCGGCCGCCGTCGCGCAGCTCGGCAGGGATCAGCCCGCTGGGCTCGCCGGTCGAGACCAGCCAGAGCTGGTGCGCCGCGCGGGTGACGCCGATGTGGAGCATGTGGCGCGCCCAGCGCTGGTCGGGGTAGCTCGCGGCGTTGACGTCGACCATCACGACGTAGTCGAACTCGAGGCCCTTGACCTGGGCGATATCGGTGATGTCGACCCCGGGCTGGAAGTTGAACTCGTCGCGGCGCACCCGGCGCAGCGCCGGGACCTCGGCGCGCCGCAGGCCCTCGAAGTACGCGTCGGCCTGCTCGGCATGGCGCGCGATCAGCGCGCACGACGCCGTCGGCTCGCGCGCCATGAGGTTGCGCAGCGCATCGCCGAGGAACGCGACCGCCTCGCCGAGGTCGCCGAACTCGTGGAGCTCGACCGGCTCGCCGGGGCGGGCCGCGAGCGGCTCCTCGGGCGCCAGCTCGGGGCCGAGGATCTCGCGCGCCAGCATCATGACCTCGGCGGTCGAGCGATACGACAGCCGCAGCGGCCGCACGATCGCCGGCTGGCCGGTCTGCGCGAGCAGCTCGGCCCAGCCCGAGAAGTTGTTGTCGAACACCAGGCGCTGCGCGGTGTCGCCGGCGATCGTGACCGAGCGCTTCGCCGGGTCGCCGTCGGGGGCGTGCACCGCCTCGAGCAGCACCTTGATCTCGAGCGCCGAGCGGTCCTGGGCCTCGTCGATCGCGATGTGCTGCCAGCTCAGCTCGTCGCCGCCGGGCGCGACCAGCCCGCCGCGCTTGAGCTGGACCAGGCGCAGGAGGATCGGGTCGTCCTCGTCGTCGAACCGGCCCGCCGGGTCGTCCTCGTCGACCCCGAGCGGCTGGCCCTCGGCGTCGAGCACGGGGTTGCCCTCCTCGTCGACCGGCGGCTTCTGCGGTCTGGCGAGCTGGCGGCGCAGCCACTGCACCACGCGCTCGAGGTCGGACTTCCGGACGTCGCCCGCGGCGATCGCCGGCGCGAAGCCATCGGCCAGCGCCACCGGGTCGGTCAGGAGCTCGGCCCAGTCGAGCACGCAGTCGTCGGCGCGCTTCTTCCAGCGCCGCGCGACGCCCTCGAGCGCGACCCGCGCGGCCGGCGCGAGCTCGGCCCGCTTGACCCAGCTGGCGAAGCCGGCGAGCCGCGGCACCAGCGCGCGCTGGGCGAGCTGGTTCCACTCCGCGACCGCGGCCGGCCCGACCTCCGCCACCTCGGCGATCTCGGCGGCGATCTGGGCGGCCTGCTGGGCGACCCAGCGCTCGAGCATCGCCAGGAGCGCCGGGTGCTTCTTGATCCGCGACACCTGCTCCGGCGGCTCGGCGTTGTACCTGGTTGGCGACTCCGGCAGGCAGCGCATCCGGGTCGAGCGCGCCCAGCCGGTGTACGTGACCACCGGCACACCGGTCACCCCGAGCGACGGCAGCACGCCGCTGACGTAGCGGACCAGCGCCTGCGACGGCACCACGAACAGCGTCTGGCTCGCCCGGAACCGCCGGCCGTCCTGGAAGTTGAGGTACGCGATCCGGTGAAGCGCCACGGTGGTCTTGCCCGAGCCGGCGCCGCCCTGGATCACGACGATGCCGCTCCCCGGCTGGGTGATGAGCTCGAACTGCTCCTTGTCGATCAGCGCGGCGATCTCGGGCAGCGCCTTGTCGGCCCGTGCGACGCCGTGGTGGACGCCGAGCGCGCCCTTGGCCCCGCCGGCGGTCGCCGGCCGCGCCGCCTTGCCCATGCCGCCGTGCAGCACCGGCGCGATCTGCCCCACCGCCTGGACCCACGAGCCGCGCGCATCCTTGAGGTACGTTCCCTGCGGCGTGCCGATCCGCCGGAGGTTCGACCGCGCGATCGACACGTTACGGCGGGCCTCGACGACGCCCTCGACCCGCCGGCCGGCGATCTCCTCCTCGTAGTCGTCGCCCTCCTCGTAGCGGTAGTAGATCCGCGACACCGGCGCGTTGCGCCAGTCGACGATCTGCACGTTGGACTGGCGGTCGATGAAGCCGCGCTTGCCGACCAGCACGTCCTTGGACCTGCCCGCCTCGCGCAGCCGGATATGCGCGAAGTACGGCGAGGTGATGTCGACCGGCAGCTGCTTGCCGCCGCCGAGCCGGGCGCGCAGCGCCGCGAGCCGCGTCATCTGCTCGATCAACGGAGGGAGGTCCTCGGGGCGGGCCTCGGCGATCTGGTCGCGCAGCGAGATCAGGTCGGCGTCGAGGTCGCCGGCGTCGATGTGCGGCCGGCCGTCGCCGTCCTCGCCGAGCGCGACCCGGGCCTGGACCTGGCCGTACAGCCGTTCCTCCTCGGCGATGATCTTCGCCGCCGGGCTGCCTTTCGCGACTTCTGAGCCCATCTCTGGAACGGGCGAATCTATCCGAATCGCGGGGGGCCGCAAGCTGTAACTTCGCTCACGCGCCGCCCCCGGGAGTTGCGCGCAAGTGGCCGGATCGGCCGGGGTCGCGATGGCGGGAATCTGTTTGACATCGTCGTACGTAGGATAAGCAAATGGCTGGTTCGACCTCAGCACTGACGCTGTCCAATCGCCTGGGCAGCTACGAGCTGTACCTGGCGAAGAAGCACGGCATCGGCCACTTCGAGCGCCACGTCGCGATCAAGGTGCTGAGCCGCGGCCGGGGCGACGATCCCGAGGCCTGCGCGATGTTCCTCGACGAGGCCCGCCTGGTCGCGATGCTCAATCACCACAACATCGCCTCGGTGCTCGAGGTCGACGTGGTCGACGGCAGGCATTACATCGCGATGGAGTACGTGCAAGGCGCCGACCTGCGCGAGGTGCTCGCCGCCGCCACGCGCGCCGGCCGGATGTTCCCGCTCGAGGCCGCGGTGGCGATCGTGTGCGCCGCGGCGGCCGGCCTCGACCACGCGCACCGCCGGTCGGGCCCCGACGGCAAGCCGCTGCGGCTGGTCCACCGCGACGTCTCGCTGTCCAACATCATGGTCGGCCACGACGGCTCGGTGAAGGTCGTCGACTTCGGCATCGCGACCACGACGATCGCCTCGGTCCACACCTCGCCCGGCGTGGTCCGCGGCAAGGCGAGCTACATGTCCCCCGAGCAGTGCCTCGGCGACCCGGTCGACCAGCGCTCGGACGTGTTCGCGCTCGGCGTGGTGCTCTACGAGCTCACCACCGGCGCGCGCTGCTTCCATGGCAAGACCGACTTCGACCGCATGCTCGCGGTGGTCCGCGGCGAGTACATCGCGCCCGGCGATCTGGTCGCGAGCTATCCGCGCGAGCTCGCGCAGGTGATCCGCACCGCGCTGGCGACCGATCCCGCCCGGCGGTTCGCCTCGGCCGCGGCGATGAGCGAGGCGCTCGAGCGAGTCGCGACCGCGCAGGGCTGGATCGCCGGCCCCGGCCTGATCCAGCGCACGATGCACGAGCTGTTCGGCGACGTGCCCGAGCCGTGGACGTCGTACGCCGACGACGCTCCCGTCACCGAACCGCACTCGATCGCCTCGCTGCCGCGGATCGCCGAGCCGACCCGGCCGGCGCGACGCCTCGCCCGCGGCACCCTGTCCGACTGTCTCGACGACGACGAGCGGACCCGCGGCCGCGGACCGCTGCGCCGGGCCAGCCGGCCCTGGCTCACCGCCTGAGCGGATCCCGAGCGCTGCCCCAGCGGCCGTGATTTCCATTGCGCCGGCGGCGAATTGTGCGTAATTGCATGGTGCAAACATGGCCCGCGCGAAGGCACTCATCGCCCACGATCCGCTGCGCCGGTGGACCGCCGCCGATGCGAACGACACCTACAACATCCCCCGCTGGGGTTGCGGCTATTTCGGGGTCAACGAGCACGGCAACCTGATCGTCACGCCGCGGCCCAACGGCGATGCCGCCGCGTCGCCGCCGAGCAACGTCGTCCAGCTCGGCGCATCGGGCGCGATCGACATGAAGGAGCTGATCGACGAGCTCGTCGCGCGCGGCATCCAGCTGCCGATCCTGCTCCGGTTCAGCGACATCCTGCGCGCCCGCATCGAGCTGTTGTGCGGCGCATTCACCGCCGCGATGCGCGAGTACGGCTATCAGGGCCAGTACCGCGGCGTGTATCCGATCAAGGTCAATCAGAACCGCACCGTCGTCGAGGAGATCATCGAGTTCGGCCGGCCCTACCACTACGGTCTCGAGGCCGGCAGCAAGCCCGAGCTGCTCGCGATCATGGCGATCCACCAGGACGACGAGTCGATCATCATCTGCAACGGCTACAAGGACGAGGAGTACATCGAGACCGCGCTGCTGGCGTCGAAGATGGGCAAGACGGTGATCCTCGTGATCGAGAAGCCGACCGAGCTCGACAACATCCACCGGGTCAGCGAGCGCGTGCGGATCAAGCCGTCGCTCGGGATCCGGGCGCGGCTGTCGTCGCGCGGCGCGGGGCGCTGGGAACAGTCCGGCGGCGACTTCTCCAAGTTCGGGCTGACCGCGGCCGAGATGGTCGACGCGGTCGGCAAGCTCAAGGAGTGGGGCGAGGTCGAGACCCTCAAGCTGATCCACTTCCACCTCGGCTCGCAGATCTCGGCGATCAAGAGCGTCAAGAACGCGCTGCGCGAGGCCGGCCGGCTCTACGTCGAGATGTACAAGATGGGCGCCAAGGGCCTGGCGTACCTCGACGTCGGCGGCGGCCTCGGCGTCGACTACGACGGCTCGCAGACCAACTTCGCGTCGTCGATGAACTACACGATCCAGGAGTACGCCAACGACGTCGTCTACGCGATGAAGGAGATCTGCGACGCCGACCAGGTGCCGCACCCCAGCATCGTCAGCGAGTCCGGCCGCGCGGTCGCCGCCCACCACTCGGTGCTCGTGGTCAACGTCCTCGGCGTGACCGAGTTCAACACCAACGTGCCGCAGCAGCTCCAGCGCCCCGCACCGCCGCTGGTCACCAACATGTGGGAGACCTACCAGAGCGTCAGCGCCAAGAACCTGCTCGAGGCCTACCACGACGCCGTCGAGTACAAGGACCAGGTGCTCCAGCTGTTCAACCTCGGGCACCTGTCGCTCGAGCACCGCGTGCTGTGCGAGAATCTGTTCTGGGCGATCTGCGAGAAGGTCCTGATGCTGGTGCGCAACCGCGACCACGTCCCCGAGGAGCTCGAGGGCCTCGAGAAGGCGCTGTCCGACACCTACTTCTGCAACTTCTCGATGTTCCAGTCGGTGCCCGATGCGTGGGCGGTCGATCAGCTGTTTCCGATCTGCCCGATCCACCGGCTCAGCGAGGAACCGACCCGGCGCGCCACGCTCGCCGACATCACGTGCGACTCCGACGGCAAGATCGACTCGTTCATCGATCTGCGCGACGTCAAGCACGTGCTCGAGCTGCACCCGATGAAGGAGGGCCAGGACTACTACCTCGGCATCTTCCTGGTCGGCGCCTACCAGGAGATCCTCGGCGACCTCCACAACCTGTTCGGCGACACCAACACCGTGCACGTCCAGCTCTCGCCCGAGGGCGAGTACGACGTCAAGGAGGTCGTCGCCGGTGACACCGTCAGCGAGGTCCTCGCGTTCGTCGACTACTCGCCGTCCGACCTGCTCGGCCGGCTGCGCAACAGCGTCGAGCAGGCGCTGCGCAAGAAGCTGATGACGATCGAGGAGAGCCGCACGCTGATCAACCGGTTCCGCCAGGGCATGATCGGCTACACCTACCTCGATCGCGAGTGATCGCGGCTGTCAGCCGGACCAGCCGCCGAGCCGTCGGGAAGGTCGAGCTCGGGCAGCAGGTGATGGCCCTCGAAGATCGTCAGGATCGTGATGACCTTGGCGTCGACGAAGTAGACAATCCGGTAGTTGCCGACGATCGCCTCGCGGATGTCGTCGCGATCGATCTCGGGGACCTTGCGGCCCAGACCCGGCGACTGGCCGGCCAGGCGGACGCGCTCCTCGAGCTTGTCGATCCACGCCTCCGCGGCCCGCGGGTCACTGCGCGCGATGCGATGGCCAATGCGCCGCAGATCGGCCTTGGCCTGCAGCGATAGCTTCCACCTCATGGCTCGGGCGCCCTTCTACCCCGCTGTCACGCAAAGCGACGAACGAAATCTTCAAATCGGGGCCGAGTATCCGTGATGATTCGCAAAATCCGCGCGCAGAGCTCACCGCGCCGGCTTGCGGCGCTTCTTGAACCCCAGGTCGGCCCGGAGCTCTGCGATCGCCTCCTCGCCGTCGAAGGTCCGGCCGGCCTGGACATCCGACAGGCCCGCCGCCAGCGAATCGATGAATCGCGACTGATAGGACAGCCGGTCGTACTCCCTGGGTGACATCACCACGGCCGCCGGCTTGCCGTTCAAGGTCACCACGAGCGGCCGCGGCCGCTCGCCCAGCTCGCGGACGATCTCGGACATGTTGGCCTTGAGCTCCGCGATCGGAATGATGTCCTCGGCGGTCTGGAACGCCTGAGATCCGACCCGGTAGGTCGGCCCGGTGGTCTCTGCGGCCCTCGAACCATAAACAGCCTTTGCCATGTCTTTTTATGGCCTCTTCCCGGCCAAAATGCAAGCCAGGGCGGCGACCTCCGGTCAGGCGCGCGCCGCGACGATCCCCAGGCCGACCGCCGACAGCGAGCCGTCGGTGATGCCGCGGCGCTCGGTGCTGTAGACGTGCTGGGCGATCGCGACGCCGCGCGCATCGTGCGGCAGGTGCCTGGTCACGTAGCGGTAGAGGTACGCGGCGCCGTGGACGTCGCGCAGGTCGAAGCGCTCGGCGATCGCGCGGCGCATCTCGACGCCGGTGTGGAGCGGCGGCTCGTGGTGGTGGGCGAGCCGCCAGCGCTGCAGGACGTCGGCGGCCGGCGGATCGACGTGCTCGCGGGGGAGCACCTCGGCGGCCGCGAGCAGCTCCTGGACGTCGTAGTACCAGCGCAGGGTCTCGGGGCTCGGAGCGTCGAGATCGAACTCGTCGGCGATCACCAGCCCGCCCGGCGCGAGCAGGTCGTGCGCGCGGTCGATCGCCGCCGCCAGCGGCGAGATGTGGTGCAGCGACGAGGTGAACGCGATCGCGTCGAACGGCCCGGCGTCGTAGCGCAGGAAGTCGCCCTCGACGAACGTGACGTTGGCGGCCGGCGCCGGATCCGGCAGCGCGACGTCGAGCGCGGTCACCCGGAGCCCCTGCGCCCCGAGCCGCCGCGCGACCTCGCCGCGGCCGCAGCCGACCTCGAGCACGTGGTGCCGGCCGCGCAGCATGTCCCCCAGGAAGCTGACCGTCTGGCCGATCGCGAGCTGGTACGGGTTCACCCGCCCATTGTGACACGACCACCGTGTGCCATCCTCCCGGCGTGCTGCATCTCCGCCCCGCGACCCTCGACGACCTCGCCGAGCTCCTGCCCCGCACCCGCGCGCTCAACGCCCACGAGGGCATCGCGCTCGAGCCGGCCGCCCTCGAGGGTGCCCTGGCCCGCCTGCTCCGCGATCCGAGCCTGGGCGGCGCGTGGCTCGTCGAGCAGGGCGGCGCCGCGATCGGCTACGCGATCGTGACGTTCGGCTACGACCTCGAGTTCGGCGGCCGCGACGCCTACCTCACCGAGCTGTGGATCGATCCGCCCGCCCGCGGCCACGGCGCCGGCGGCGCCGCCCTCGCCCTGCTCGACCCCGAGCTCCGCGCCCGCGGCATCGAGGCGCTGCACCTCCAGGTCCGCCCCGATAATCCCGCACGCCGGCTCTACCAGCGCAGCGGCTTTGGTCGGTCGTGGCGATCACGGCCGCGCGAGCGTGGTACACGTGCGCCATGCACGACGCGACCGTCACCGTCCCACCCGCTGTCAACGAGCCTGTCCTGGGCTACGCGCCAGGCAGCCCCGAGCGCGCACGGCTTGCGGCCGCGCTCGCCGCGATCGAGCGCGAGGTCGTCGAGATCCCGTGCGTCGTCGGCGGCCAGCGCGTCCACACCGGCAAGATCCGCGAGGTCGTGATGCCGCACCGCCACAAGCACGTGGTGGCGCGGTTCCATGCGGCGACCGAGGATGTCGCCGAGCGCGCGATCCTGGCGGCGCTCGACGCGCGCCGCGAGTGGGGCGCGATGCGCTGGGAGGCCCGCGCGGCGATCCAGCTGCGCGCCGCGGAGCTCCTGTCGACGACGTGGCGGACGCGGATGAACGCCGCGACGATGCACGGGCAGTCGAAGACCGCGCATCAGGCCGAGATCGACTCGGCGTGCGAGCTGATCGACTTCTGGCGGTTCAACGTGCAGTTCGCCCAGGACCTGTACCGGATGCAGCCGCAGTCGACGACCGGCGTGTGGAACATGACCGAGCTGCGGCCGCTCGAGGGCTTCGTGTTCGCGCTGACGCCGTTCAACTTCACCGCGATCGCCGGCAACCTGCCGATGTCGCCGGCGCTGATGGGCAACACCGTGGTGTGGAAGCCCGCCGAGACCCAGCTGCTCGCGGCCTGGCAGATCTACCTGCTCCTCGAGGAGGCGGGGCTGCCGCCGGGCGTGGTCAACTTCATCCCCGGGCTGCCCCACGCCAGCATCAACACGGTGCTCGATCACCCCGCGCTCGCCGGGATCCACTTCACTGGATCGACCGACGTGTTCCGCATGATGTGGAAGCGGGTCGCCGAGAACATCGACCGCTACAAGAGCTACCCGCGGCTGGTCGGCGAGACCGGCGGCAAGGACTTCATCCTCGCGCACCCGTCGGCCGACGCGGCGGCGCTCGCGACCGCGATCGTGCGCGGCGGCTACGAGTTCCAGGGCCAGAAGTGCTCGGCCGCGTCGCGGGTCTACGTCGCCCGGTCGGTGTGGGACCGCATGCGCGACCCGCTGCTCGACACGATCCGCTCGCTCAAGGTCGGCGACGTCTCGAGCTTCGCCAACTTCATGGGCGCGGTGATCAAGCAGACCGCGTTCGACAAGCACCAGGCCGCGATCTCGGAGGCGCGCGAGACCCCGGGGATGAAGGTCGTCGCCGGCGGCATCTGCGACGGCCGCGAGGGCTGGTTCGTCCATCCCACGCTGATCACGACCGAGGACCCCAGCGTGCGCCACATGCGCGAGGAGTTCTTCGGACCGATCGTGACCGTCCATGTCTACCCCGACGCGGCATGGCGCGACACGCTCCAGCTCGTCGACCGGACATCGCCGTACGGGCTCACCGGCTCGATCTTCGCGCGCGACCGCGCCGCGATCGTCGAGGCCATGACCGCGCTGCGCGACGCCGCCGGCAACTTCTACATCAACGACAAGCCGACCGGCGCCGTGGTCGGCCAGCAGCCGTTCGGCGGCGCGCGCGCGTCGGGCACCGACGACAAGGCCGGCTCGGCGCTCAACCTGCTCCGCTTCGTCGCGCCGCGCACGATCAAGGAGACGTTCTCGCCGCCGACCGACTGGCGCTATCCATTCCTCGATCAGCCGTAGCGCGGGGCAACGCGGCGCACGTCACATCGTCGCGGTTCGCACAGTCTCGCGGGGCGCTTCGTGCGATCGCGCGGCTGCGCTCGCCGGGCGGGTGATACGCTCGCGGCGTGCGCAGCCTCATCGTCCCCGCGCTGTCCGTCACGTTGATCGCCTGCGGCGCCGACGGCAACACGCACGTCGGAGGAGCCTGCAAGGCCGATCGCAGCTGCGACAGCGGCCAGATCTGCGACCAGACCGATCCGGGCGGCCCGGTGTGCCTCGACGTCAACGGCGACGCCGACGGCGACGGCATCCCCAACGGCAAGGACTTCTGCGAGCACATGGCCGGCGGTGCGTTCGACGAGGACGGCGACGGCATCGGCGACGAGTGCGACCTGTGTCCGATCGCCAAGCCGCAGAAGCCCGCCGACGCCGACGGCGACATGGTCGACGCCCCGTGCGACCCCGACCCCCGCAAGGCCGGCGAGAAGATCGTGCTGTTCAACGGCTTCAACACGACGCCGGCCAACCTTCCCAGCGGATGGACGGTCCAGGGCGGCGAGGTGATCTATACGCCGACCGACCCGAACGCCGTCAGCCAGCTGAGCTTCGCGCTGGCGGTGCCGTCGAATCACATGTCGATCCAGGTCGGCTACCGGATCGACAGCGTCGCGGCCGGCGCCACCGAGGCCGATGTCGGCGTGATCAGCTCCATCACCATCCCCATGAACCCGCAGCCCGTTCAGTGCGTGGGCTCGCGAAAGGGCCCGCTCGACCAGCTGGTGCTCATGACCGATGCGACCGAGACCACGCAGGAGATGATGAACCTGTTCAACCCGGCGAGCCTGTATCGCCTGGGCGAGCAGCTCGACGGCACCACCGCGAGCTGCGCGCTGATCAGCGACAAAGAAACCGGCGCGAAACAGGGACCGAGCAGCGGCTTCGCCATGGACCACGTCGCCCTGTCTGCGCGCGGCGCGACCGTCCGGTTCTCGTACCTCCTGGTCACCCAGCACTAACTCAGAGTGACTCGAGATAGTTCACGAGGTCGTAGCGCTCCTCGTCGGTCAGCTCGATCTTCAGCGTCCGGTCGTAGTGGCGAACCACCGACTGGAGATCCGGGAAGCGGCCATCGTGATAGAAGCCGCCCTTGGCGCGGACGAACAAGCCGCCCAGCGGCGTGGTGCGATACTTCTTGTCGGGCGAGCGATTTGCCTGGAACGCATCGATGCCGATCTCTTCCGGGGCATGCATCGAGTATCCGGGTTCCGTGAACAGCGGCGGCACGTGGCACGACGCGCAGCGCGCGCGGCCCTCGAACAGCATCTTGCCGCGCGCGGCCGCGCCGCGATCATAGGAACCGGACGGCGGCCTCGGGGCAGGGATCGACAGCTGGTAGTAGTGGAGCGCTGCGAGCTTGGAGGTCACGAGATCCGGCTTCTGGCGCTGGGCCGGAGTCCGCTGATCCTCGGGGCGGATGATCTCGTTCCCGAGCTGACCGGCCGCCGGAAAGTCCTTGCTGTGAAGACGAGGATCGAAGAACACGCCCTGTCCCATCATCTGCGTGTTCGCGACGTAGGCGTTCCAGTACGTGACCGAGCCCCAGCCGGTGTACGTGTGGAGGTTGACGCCGGCGAGCCCGAACGCCGCGGGGATGACGGTCGCGGCCGTCTTTCCGTCGGGTCGGAAGCCGATGTGATCCTGGTTGAACTCGGCGTCGTACTTGCCGGGGCCCCACGCGAGCAGCACCTTGCGAAGCTCGTCCTCGGACACGTTGGCCTTCTTCGCGTACTCCCCGAGGCCCGGAGAGGCGGCGATGATCGCGCCGACGTTGAGGTCGCGATTGGGCCAGCCGTCGAGCCGACGCCCGATGCCGCGCATGAACGAGTCGTCCACCGTCGAGTGACACAGCGCGCACTGCACGCCGACGGAGACGAGCTGCCCTTGCTTGTCGAAGAAGCCCTTGACGCCGATCACGGCGTCGGCCTTCAGCAACTCGGTCGTGGTCTTCGGATTCCCCAGACTGACATGTCCGCCCTTGATCACCTGCACGAGCGTGTCCGGAACCTTGCCGACGTCGACCTTGAGCCCGAGCTTCAGCGCATCCATCGGCGAGATACCGGGGCCGATGCCGCCTTGCTTCTCTCCGAGGATCGCCTTGTGCAACTGAAGCGTTCCGCCGAAGAACGCCTCGGAACCAAACGTCTCCTCACGGAAGACCTTCTTCCCGTCGCTGAAGAGCTTCTTGCGATAGCTGTCGATGCTGCTGTCGAAGCTCGCCTCCGGCGCTTGCTTGGCCGTCACCGCTGGATTCTGCGGGACAGACTTTGGCTGATTGAGGCACGACGCCGAGAGTCCCGGCAACACCGCGAGAGCGACGCTCATCAATCTCCGCATGACGTGACTACCAGCATCGATCGTGCCGGGTTCTCGCCTCGATCTTTCCGGAGGCCGCGGTACATGCAAATGAGCGGGCACGCGCGCCGCGCAATGGGCGCGCACACAGCATGACCGAAGAGCTCGTGCTCTACTTCGCGCCGGCGGACCTACGGTCGCACGAGCCCGATCGGACAGGACACGCCGGTGCCGCCGAGCCCGCAGTAGCCGCCCGGGTTCTTGCCCAGATACTGCTGGTGGTAGTCCTCGGCGTAGTAGAACGCGGGCGCGTCGACGATCTCGGTCGTGATCGCGCCGTATCCCGCCTTCGCCAGGCGCTCGCCGTACGTCGCCTTCGACGCCATGGCCGCCGCCCGCTGCCCCGCATCGAACGCGTAGATCCCGCTGCGATACTGCGTGCCGGCGTCGTTGCCCTGCCGCATCCCCTGGGTCGGATCGTGGCTCTCCCAGAACACCGCGAGCAGCTGGTCGTAGCTGACCTGGCGCGGGTCGTAGATCACCAGCACGACCTCGTTGTGCCCGGTCAGCCCCGAGCACACCTCCTCGTAGGTCGGGTTCGGCGTCAGACCGCCCGCGTAGCCGACCGCGGTCGCGTACACCCCCGGCGTCTGCCAGAACTTGCGCTCGGCGCCCCAGAAGCAGCCCATCCCGAACATCGCGCGCTGCATCCCGTCGGGGAACGGCGGCACGATGCGGTGGCCGTTGACGAAGTGCGTCGCGCCGACCGGCATCGCCGTCTGCCGGCCGGGCAGCGCGTCCTGCGGCATCGGCATGCGGAGCTTCTTCGAGCTGAAGAACATACCCATGCGTACCATACGTCGGTCCCGGCGAAAGTAACGCCCGGGCCGGACGCGGCCGTGACGGCGCCATGACGCGCCCGCGGGCCGATCGCATTCGATCGGTGCTAGGTTCGCCCAGATGGTGGCGCTCCTCGGCATCTGCGGCAGCCTCCGCAAGGCCTCGCTCAACCGCGCCCTGCTCGTGTCCGTCGGCGAGCTGCTCCCCGCGCGCGCCGAGATGACGATCCACGAAGACCTCAACCTGCCGATCTTCAACTACGAGCTCGACGATCCGCCGGGCGTGGTCCGGCTCAAGGCCGCGATCGCCGCCGCCGATGGCGTGGTGATCAGCGTCCCCGAGTACAACTACAGCATCCCGGGCGGCCTCAAGAACGCGCTCGACTGGGTGTCGCGGCCTCCCGAGCTATCGCCGCTGCGCGGCAAGCCCGTCGGCATGATCGGCGCCGCCAGTGGCATGAGCGGCACCATCCGCGCGCAGGCCCACCTGCGCCAGATCCTGCTCTACAGCGACTCGCCGTGCCTCGGCCAGCCCGAGGTCCTGATCCCGCGCGCCAAGGAGCGGTTCGACGCCGACCGCCGGCTCGCCGACGAATCGACCCGCGTGCTGCTCGAGCAGTTCGGCGCAGCCATGGTTGCCTTCGTCGAGCGCTTCCGCGGCTGACCGGCGCGGACACGCGGAGTCTCGATTCCACGCCGCCGAATCATCTTGCTCGGCGCATCACCAATGCTCATCCGACGTGATCCAGGCAGATCGCGCCCATGGACCGGCGCGTACGCTTTACGCGATCGGTAGGTCGTCAGGCCGGGAGCTCGAGCACGAGCTTGCCGTGGTTCTCGCCGGTGAACAGCTTCAGCAGCGCCTGGGGAAACTGCGCGAGGCCGGGCACGATGTCCTCGTGCGAACGCAGCTTGCCGGCCGCCATCCATTGCGCCATCTCGCCGATGGCGGCGGCGAACCTGGGTGCGTAGTCCATCACCACCATGCCGGTCATCGACGCGCGATTGACCAGCAGCGAGAGGTAGTTGCTCGGGCCCTTCACCGGCGTCGTGTTGTTGTACTGCGAGATCGCGCCGCAGATGACGACGCGCGCACGAGGCGCGAGCTGGGTCAGCGCGGCATCGAGGATGTCGCCGCCGACGTTGTCGAAGAACACGTCGATGCCCTTCGGACAGTGCTCGCGCAGCCTGGCCTTCACGTCGCCGGCCTTGTAGTCGATCGCGGCGTCGAACCCGATCTCGCCCAGGTAGCGGCACTTGTCGGCACCACCCGCGATCCCGACGGCGCGGCAGCCGTGGATCTTGGCGATCTGGCCGACCACGCTGCCCACCGCGCCTGCCGCCCCCGACACCACGACGGTGTTGCCGGCGACCGGCTTGCCGATGTCGAGCAGGCCGAAGTAGGCCGTGAGCCCCGGCATCCCGAGCGTATCGAGCATCACCGGCAGCGGCGCAAGCCTGGGATCGACGGGCACGACGCCCTCGCCGCTCGAGATCGCGTAGTCCTGCACGCCGAATAGCCCCGACACGTGGGTCCCGACGGCGAACCGCGGGTGCTTCGACTCGACCACGCCGCCGATCGCCAGCGCTCGCATCACCTCGCCGATCGCGACCGGCGGGATGTACGACTTGCCTTCGTTCATCCAGCCGCGCATCGCGGGGTCGAGCGAGATGTACCGGACCTTCACCAGGAGCTCGCCGTCGTCGAGCTCGCGAAGGTCGTCTTCCTCGAAGGCAAAGTCGGTCGGCTTGACCAGCCCGACCGGTCGCGCCGCGAGCGTGAAGCGATGATTCTTGCGCACCATGGGCGGACGGTACCCCGGCCGGCCCGCCCGCGCGAGCCAGTGACGCACACGCGGGGTCGCGCGCCAGAGCTTTGCCGCCGCTCACGGTTCATCGCAATGGCTTGCCCGGCCGACCTCATCAAGCAGGCTCCCGACGGCAGCGGCATGGTGTTCGACCCCAACCCGGTGGTGTCCGCCAACAACAACGCGCTTCGCGATCCCACCGCCACGGTCGCCACCTGTGGTTTCGCCGGCACGGCGCAGGCCACCATCGATGGGCAACGGGTCACCCGCACGCTCAAGGACCTGACCGTGACCTCCGGTCAGTACACCCTGTCCGGGCCGTACTGCCAGATCCACAACTTTGCCGCTCCCGCGAGCGCGATTCCGACCGAGGCGAGCGGCAACTTCAACTATCCGAGCAGCGACGACCGGTTCGATGCGGTCAATGTCTACTACCACATCGACACCTATCAGCGATACCTGCAGAGCATCGGCATCACCAATGCTCATCCGACGATGATCCAGGCAGACCCGCACGACAACTCGCTCAACGCCGCCTGGTATTCCCCGAGCGATCATGGCCTGCATTTCAGCGACTCGGGAACGTGCAAGCCCGACCGCGCCGAGGACGGCGACTGCATGATCCACGAGTACGGCCACGCCATCCAGGACTATCAGGTACCCGGCTGGGGCGGCGTCAATCCGGTCACCGGACGCGACGAGACCGGCGCCATGGGCGAAGGCTTCGGCGACTTCCAGGCCTGCGTCTACTTCGCGGATCGCGGCGGCGGGTTCCAGCGCGAGGTGGTCGA
>VBLP01000293.1:17349-22538 GCA_005887925.1 Deltaproteobacteria bacterium
ATCTGGTCGTCGGCGCTGTGGAACATCTTCCGCAGCATCGGCGGCGACTCTGCCAGCGCGGCCGACCGCGAGGCAGCGCGGCAGGCGATCCTGCGCTCGGTGATCAACAGCCATCCGCTGCTCGCGACCAACGCGAGCATGCCCGACGGCGCCGAGGCGGTGATGACCACCAACGCCGAGCTCGATCAGTACCGCGGCACGCACCTGATGAAGATGCTCGACTCGTTCGATGCCCGCGGCCTGCTCAAGGTCGATCCCGCGGCCAACCTGTTCATCAAGGACGACAGCGCCGATCCGGGCACCGAGTCGTACCACGCGCCGGTGTTCTGGGACTCGCCCGATGTCTGGGTGCGCAACCACGACGACAACGGCACCACGCACGAGCAGCCCAAGGCCGGCAGCGATAACTGGTTCTACGCGCGCGTCCACAACCGCGGCACCGCGGCGTGCCGCGCGTTCGTGGTGACGTTCAACGTCAAGCTGTGGCTCGGCACGGAGTTCATCTATCCCAACGACTTCATCAATCCCCTGATCAGCGCGGCACCGGGCTTCAACCTGGCACCCGGGGCCTCGGTGGTCGTCAAGGCGAAGTGGCCGGCCGCGTTCGTGCCGCCGGCGGGCAGCCACGGCTGCCTGCTGGTGTCGGCCTACACGCCGCGCGAGCACGTGCCGAGCGGCACCCATGTCTGGGACCACGGCAACCTCGCGCAGAAGAACCTCGAGATCGCGGTGGCCGACGCCGGCGACGTCGTCGCGGTGCAGTTCCGCGTCGGCAACACGCAGCTCACCACCCGCAACGTGTTCCGCCTCGAGATCCGCAAGCCGATCGCGGAGATCCCGGTGACGCTCACCGCCGAACCCAAGCTCATGCGCGCGCTGCTCGACGCTCCGATCGCTCCGCTGGCCAGCCCGGCGGCGGTCCGCACCCCGGCGAGCATCTCCGTGCACGAGCCTACCCGCGTCACGCTCGACCACGCCGCGCTGCCCGCTCCGGTGCCGATCGTGCTCGGGATCGGCTCGCGCATCGAGCTCGGTCAGCCCGCGCTCGCCGCATCACCGACGGCGATGTTCCTCCGCCGCGACATCGAGGCGGTGACCGAGGCCGGCGAGCTCAAGGCGCTGCGCTTCGCCCCTGGCAAGGCGGTCGGCCTCCCGATCGACTTGCCGCCTCGCACCGATGCCCAGTTCAGGATGAGCATCGGGGTGCCGAAGACCGCGCGCTCGGGGGACACGATCGCGCTCGATGTCGTGCAGCAGGACGTCCACGGCAAGGTCATCGGCGGCATCCGCGTCAAGATCAACGTGCGCTAGCGCGCTGACCCAGCTCGCTCCTCGATCGCGAAGCGGGCTGGGTGCGCCGGCGATGAGGGGCCGCTTGACAAGGCGGCTCGGAGGCCGAAATCTGTAGGAGCGCGGCACGGTGCCGCGTGCCGAGGTCGAGAGGCGCTGCAACGGACCCTGTCCGCCACGCTCGACGCAGGCATCGACGAAGAGCGCCTCCACATGGAGGCTTTCGATGTCGATCTCGAAACGCGTAGGTTGTGTCGCAGCGCTGTGGCGCTACCCGGTCAAGTCCATGGCCGGCGAGGCGCTCGAGCACGCGGAGGTGTCGTGGCACGCCCGAGCCGTGCTAGTTTTGGCTGTGTTGCTCGGCGATGCTCCGCTCACGCTTCGAGAGTTCATGACGGACGAACCGGTACCCCTTGCGACGATCTTCCGCGAGATCCTGTCGCTCCTGGTGACCCGCGAAGACGCCGTGGTGTTCGGCGCGCATGCGGTCAATGCATACTGCGACCCGCCTCGAATGACTGCCGATATCGACGTCCTGAGCACAGACGCTGCCGAGCTGGCTGATGCTGTTCGAGCCCTGCTGTCGGATCGATTCCGGATCGCCGTGCGTGTTCGCGAGGTAGTCCCAGGTGGATTCCGCGTGTACCAGCTGCGCAAGCCGAAAAACCGACACCTCGCCGACGTGCGTCAGGTTTCTCAGCTGCCGCCGTTTCGCGAGATCGAGCACGTCCGGGTGGTCGAGCCGGCGGAGCTGGCGGCCATGAAAGCGATCGCCATCGCAGCACGCAAGGGACAGGAGAAGGGGCTATCGGACCGACTCGACCTGCACCGATTGCTGCGGGCCTTTCCCGATCTCCGCAGCGAAAGCGGCCCCATTCCAGCCCGACTCGGCGAGCTCGGGGCAGATGCTGCTGCCCTCGCCGTGTGGCGCGACGTTGCACAATCGCCGCTCGACGTCGATGACGATGACGATGACGACGAGTGATACGAGCCTCCGATCAGACGAACGAGTCCTGGTAGCCGGCGTCCTCGATCGCGAGCGCGGCCGGGGTCGCGCGCAGCGGCGCGAAGGCGTCGGCCATGACGGCGAGCTCGTCGGTCCGGGTCACGCCGATCGACTTCTCGTAGCTGCCGGGGTGCGGCCCGTGCGGCACGCCCATCGGATGATGCGAGATGCTGCCGGGGCCGACGCCGCGGCGCGACGTGAAGTTGCCGTCGCAGTAGAAGATGATCTCGTCGCAGTGGGTCGAGCTGTGCGGGTACGGGCACGGGATGGCTTCGGGGTGGAAGTCGACCGGCCGCGGCACGAAGCTGCAGATCAGGGCGCCCCTGGCGGCGAACGTGCCGTGCCAGGTCGGCGGCAGGTGGACGGAGCCGACGCGGGGCTGGAACGCGAGGATCGGGAACGCCCAGGGGTAGACGGTGCCGTCCCAGCCGACGACGTCGAGCGGCGAGTGGTCGAGCGAGAAGCCGTGCCAGGCGCCGCCGCGGCGGACGACCAGCGCGCGGATGCCCTCGTCGCGCGGTGGGACCAGCTCGGGCCGCTTGAAGTCGCGGTGGCAGTACGGCGCATCCATGCGGAGCTGGCCGACGCCATTGCGCCACTGGTTCGGCACGTGGACGCCGCCGGTCAGCGAGAACCAGAACCACTGCTGCGGCCCGTGCGGCAGGAAGCGGTGGAGGAGGCCGCGCGGCACGAACACGTAGTCGCCCTGGGCGAACTCGACGTCGCAAAGAAGGGCGGACCGCAGGTCGACTGCCGGGTGGCACTCCACTTCAACGCCGATATCATCTCCGGCGTCGCGTTCCCGAGCGAGCCCGATCCGGTCTACGTCGTCGACGGTGACGCCGACGAGGTCGTCTATATCCATCGCGGCGGCGGTACGCTGCGCAGCCAGGTCGGCGATCTGACGTTGGGTATGCGGCCGGCGCAGGTGGTAGAGGATCGTGTACGGGCCGTCGAAGCCGTCGCGCGTGAAGCACTCCTCGTAGCGCAGCTCGCCCTCGGGCCCGCGCAGCTGGATGTGGTGCTTGCGCGGCACGCTGCCCAGTTGCATGCGGTCGAGCATCACGCACCCGTCCCGCGCTGCTCGCGCTCGATGCTCTCGAACAGCGCGCGGAAGTTGCCGGCGCCGAACCCGCGGTCGCCCTTGCGCTGGATGATCTCGTAGAAGAATGGCCCCGCATCGGGGTCGCCGTACAGCCCGGCCGCCTCCTTCAGGAAGATCTGCAGCATGTACGCGTGGTTGCGGGCAGCATGTCGTAGTAGCTGCCGGGCGTCGGCATGAAGGTCACGCCGGCGCCGCGCAGACCGCGCACCGCGCCGATGATGTCGGCCACGGTCAGCGCGACGTGCTGCACGCCGTCGCCGCGCAGCTCCTCGTTGAAGATGTTGATCTGCGAGCTCTTGAAGAACGGCCGCGCCGGCTCGTTGTTGGCGAACTTGGTCTGCGATACCGGGTCCCACATCACGATCGACTTGAGGCCCGAGCCGGAGGCGCGCCCGGGGTCGACGTCGGAGGTGTGAAACGCGACCTCCCACATCTGCTCGAAACCCATGACGTGCTCGAGCCAGAGCAGCCCCGGCTTCATGGTCTGGAAGTTCGACGTGACGTGATCGATGTGCTGGAACCCGAAGCGGTTGTTGCCGCCGCCCGCGTGCGGGACCGCGCCGGGGTACAGGCTCCGGTAGCCGCGCCGCTCGCGGAACCGGAACGTGCAGTCGCCGAACGGCGTGGTGATCGAGAACTGGCGCAGCGTGCCGCCGTCGTCCTGGTACGTGGTGACGTCGTCGATCGGCGTGGCGCCGCGCTCCTCGAGCAGCGCGAACGCCCGCGCCGCGTCCTCGACCTCGAAGCCGAGCGTGCCGACGCCGTCGGGGTGCCTGGCGAGGAACCGCGCGGCGCGGCCATCGGCCCGACCCTCGCCCGGCGCCAGCGGCGCGCTGCACACCACGTGGATGTCGCCGGCCGAGAAGCACGCCGAGCGCTGGCCGCCCTGCTGCTCGAGCTCGGGCGACGACCGCCAGGTCTCGGCGAAGTCGAGCTTGTCGACGTAGAACCGCCGCGACCGCGCGAGATCGCGGACGTAGTAGTGCATGCCTTCGAGGCGGGTGATGCCGAGGCGGGCGGGCCTGGTCATGACTTCACGGCGTCGGGCTGGTGGTGCGGCATGGCGTCGGCGAACGCCGGCAGCGCGAGGCAGCGGGCCTCGATCGCGAGCAGGCGATCGTGCGGGCCGAGGTCGATGTGGAAGCGGCGCGCCCCGGCGAGCTGCGGCACGAGGCAGCAGTCGGCGATGGTCGGCGCGTCGCCGACGCAGAACGTCCCGCCGACCTCGGCGACGATCTTGCCGAACGCGGCCAGCCCGTCGGTCAAGAGCGGCTTCATCCACGCCTCCTCGTCGGTGCCGAGCGCCTTGACCCGGCGCAGGGTCGGCAGGTTCTGGAACGGCTGGAGCCCGGCGTTGACGATCTCGGCGAGCGCGCGCGCCCGCGCCCGCAGGTACGGATCGCTCGGCAGGATCGGCGGATCGGGCCAGCGCTCGTCGAGGTACTCGAGGATCGGCAGCGACTGCGTCAGCGTGATGCGCTCGCCGTCGTCCTCGGTGATCTCGAGGGTCGGGACCTGCCCGCTCGGGTTCCGGGCGCGGTAGGCATCGCTGTGCTGCTCACCCTTGGTGATGTCGACCGCGACGTAGTCGTAGGGCAGCTGCTTGAGGCCGAGCCCGATCCGGACGCGGTGGCTCGCCGAGCTCCGCCAGTAACTGTGAAGGACGAGCTTCATGGATGCGCTCCTGTGCTCCCGGCCGCGACCACGCGCTGATCGATCGCGCCGAACGGGTTGTCGCCGGCGATGTCAGCCTCGATCCGGATCCGATCGCCGACGGCCATGAACGGC
>VBLP01000294.1:0-481 GCA_005887925.1 Deltaproteobacteria bacterium
GCCGCCGCTGCTCGCCCACAGCAAGCGCGAGATCGAGGCCCACATCGCCGAGCTCGACAAGCAGATCGTCGCCGGACACGACGACGCCTCGCAGCGCGAGCGCCGGCGCGACGCGCTGTGGGCGCTCGACGACGTCAAGGCGGCCATCGCGTCCCGCAACCCGCTGGTCACACGGATGCGCACGCCCCGGCCCGCGACGCTGGAGCGGGCGCGCGCGCTGCTCGACGACCGAACGATGCTGCTCGCCTACCTCATCACCAACGACGACGTCGCGGCGATCGCGGTCACGCGCGGCGACGCGCGGCTGTTCATCGTCGAGGGCGGGCCGGCGGAGCTCGCGGCCGACATCGCGCAGTTCCGCGACGATGTGCTGACCCAGCCGGACGCGGCGATGGACGCGGTGCGCACCGGCGCCGGCGGGCTGAGCGCGAAGCTGCTCGCGCCGGTCGCCGATCTCGTCGCCGCGCACCCGCGCGTGATC
>VBLP01000294.1:504-2778 GCA_005887925.1 Deltaproteobacteria bacterium
AGTCGCACGAGGTGAGCTACGCGCAGTCGGCGACGCTCGCGCTCGAGGACGCGCGGGCCAAGCCCGCCCCTGCCGGCCGGCGCGCGTTCGTGGGGCTCGGCGATCCCGTGTACGACTGGGCGGCGTTCAAGGCCGGGCGGCCGGAGGGTGCGCCGGCCGACGCGCGCGGGCTGCGCCCCTATCTCGCCGCGCGGCGCACAGGAGGGCGGACCTCGCGCGCCGGGCTGGAGCGGCTGCCCGCCACCTCCCGCGAGATCACCGCGATCGCCCGCCTGTTCGGCGCCGGCGCGAAGGTCTACCTGCGCGACCGGGCGACCGAGGAGAATGTCAAGGCCGGCGCGCTGGCCAATACACGGCTGGTCCACATCGCCAGCCACGGTCTGTTCGAGACCGACTACCAGGCGCTCGCGCTCACGATGCGCCCCGACGCGACCGAGGACGGCTTCCTGCTGCAGAGCGAGATCGCCGAGCTCACGCTCGACGCGGACCTCGTGGTGCTGAGCGCGTGCGAGACCGGCCGCGCCCACGAGGTGCTGGCCGAGCCGGTGTCGGGGCTGGCGCTGGCGCTGCGCACGGCCGGCGCGCGCCGCATGGTCGTGAGCCTGTGGTCCGTCGACGATGACGCGACGAGCGAGCTCATGACGACGTTCTACGCAGCCGTGGTGAACGGCAAGCCGTTCGGTGAGGCGCTGACCGAGGCCAAGCGCCACCTCGCCGGCATGCGCCAGTGGCGGCATCCGTACTTCTGGGCGCCGTTCGTGCTCGTCGGCAACCCCTGACCGTCGAGGTCCGCTCCGCGCGTGGCGAGCGCCGGCCGGCCGGCGATCTGCGACCGTCGATCAGCGGCCGCGGCCGTGCTCCCAGCCGCGCCGCGATGCCTCGGAGTGACCCTCGGGATCGCCGAACCAGCCGCTCGGCCGGTGCTCGCCGCGCTCCCAGCCGCGCCGCGACGCCTCGGAGTGACCCTCGGGATCGCCGAACCAGCCGCTCGGCCGGTGCTCGCCGCGCTCCCAGCCGCGCCGCGATGCCTCGGAGTGGCGCTCGGGGTCACCGAACCAGCCGCTCGGCCGGTGGCCACCGCGCTCCCAGGCGCGCCGCGATGCCTCGGAGTGGCCCTCGGGATCGCCGAACCAGCCGCCGCGGCGGCGCCCACCGCGGTCGTCATCGTCGTCGCGGCCGCGCGAGCGGTAGCCGCGGTCGTCGTCGCTCATGAACCGGCCCTGCTCGTCGCGCTCCGGCGTCCGCGACTGCCTGGGAGAGCCGCGGTCGCCATCGTCGTCGCGGCCGCGCGAGCGGTAGCCACGGTCGTCGTCGCTCATGAACCGGCCCTGCTCGTCGCGCTCCGGCGTCCGCGACTGCCTGCGATAGCCGCGGTCGTCATCGTCGTCGCGGCCGCGCGAGCGGTAGCTGCGGCCGCCGCGCTCGTCGTCGCGCTCGGACCAGCCGCGCCGCGACGCCTCGGAGTGGCCCTCGGGGTCGCCGAACCAGCCGCCGCGGCCGCTGCGGCCACCGCGCTCGTCGTCGTCGCGGCCGCGTGAGCTGTAGCGGCGGTCGTCGTCGTCGTCGCGGCCCCGCGAGCTGTAGCGGCCGCTGCGCTCGTCCTCGCGCTCGGACCAGCCGCGCCGCGACGCCTCGGAGTGACCCTCGGGGTCGCCGAACCAGCCGCCGCGGCCGCCGCGGCCACCGCGCTCGTCGTCGTCGCGACTGCGCGAGCGGTAGCCGCCGCGGCCGCCGCGATCGTCGTCGCCCATGAAGCGTCCGTATTCGTCGCGCTCAGGCATCCTCGACTGCTGGCGAGCGCCGCGATCGTCATCATCACGGCCGCTGCGGTACTCTCGATCTTCCCTTGGCATTGACAATCTCCTTGTGAGTTGAAAGTCGTCGATTAGCGCGTGCTGCGCGCCACCTTGGTGCGGGCCTGGTCCGCGGCCTCGAGCCAGCCGCGCACCTTGGTGAGGTGCTCGACCTCGGTCTGCTGGGCCCGCGTGATCTTCTGGGTCAGGCTGGATTCGCCGAGCGCCTCGGCCGCGCGCACGAGCGCCGCCCAGCTCTCCTGATCGGCGAGCTCGGCCACCAGGATCGTCTCGAGGCACTCGACGAAGCTCGTGCGCGGATCGAGCAGCACGTCGCCGATCCCCTTGCTCGCGGTCGCCTGCACGCTCGCGCACGGCGTGATCACGGTGGGATCGCCGCCGAGCGACTTGATCAGGTCCTGGACCAGCAGCGCATGGCCGAGCTCCTGCTCGCGGATCTCGAGCAGCTGCTGGCGGCTCG
>VBLP01000294.1:2786-25150 GCA_005887925.1 Deltaproteobacteria bacterium
CGGTGCGCTCGAACTGGAGCCGCGCGCCGAGCTTGTCGATCAGCGGGAGCCTGGCCGCGCTGACCGTGCTCGAGGTCGGCATCGTCGCGTGCGGCTCGCCCGCGCGCGCGTACGCGACGCGGAGCTCGGCGATGCCGGCCGGGCCGCCCGACGAGGTCGGCGGGAACTCGGCCGTGCCCTCGATCATCTCCTGGAGCTGCTGGGGATGAACCGCGAGCCCGGTGTGATTGGCGCCCGGTGTGGTCGAGGTCTCGAGTTGTGGCTTCACGACTTGGCTCCCTGGGTGAGCTTGACGCCGTTGGAATCGGGATGCTTGCCGGTCTCGCGCTGCGCGAGCTCGCCGCCGGGCTGCCAGGCCCAGCCGGCAGACACGACGTTGGACGGCTGGACCTGCGCGTTCATCTCGGCGCGGTAGCGCCGCGTGCGCTCGGGCTCGTGGTCGCGGGTGCGGTCGATCAGGTCCGCGCCGTCCGCGCCCAGGTTGACCTCCGAGCGCAGCACCTCGCGCACGAACTCGCGGTGGCTGACGTAGGTGATCGGCTCGCGGATCCGCCGATCGATCACCTCCTGGGCATCGCGCCGCTCGTGATCCTCGAACAGCCGCGCGACGGCCTGGACGTGGCCGAGCTCGTAGTCGAGCATGCGCTCCCAGATCGTCCGGATCCGGCGGTCGTCCTCGTACTCGAGACAGCTCCAGTAGTTGTAGGCCTCGGCGGCCTCGTGGAGCAGCCACTTCTCGAGCGCGGACTCGCGAGGATCGATGAGTGACTCGTACTGCGTCACGTGCTGCTCCTCTATCGACGCGATCTCTGCATAGAGCATGCGCGCGGTCGGATCGGCGAACATCGGACCGATCGTCATGTAGTAATCGTGGGTCTGGTTCTCGCCCGCCATGATGGTCAGCGCGTGCAGCTTGCTCAGCAGGTCGGCGCGGCGGCGGTCGTAGGGCGCGCGCAGATCGTCGAGGGGATGACGGTGCTCGAGCGCGGTGGGCCGGCCCGGAAGGATGTCGGTGTAACCCTGGAGGATCGCGCTCGCGTCCTTGCCCTCGACGCGGTCCATGAGCGCCGAGAACCGGTACATGTGGTCGAAGTCCTCGAGCAGCCCGAACCGGAAGATCGCCGCCATGTAGGGATCCGGCTCGGCGCTCGCGACGCTGGCGGTGACCTCGATCGCGACTTGCTCGAAGCCGATCGTGGTGTCGAGCGGCGTCTGATCCGCGGGCAAGAGCCAGTTGACCAGCGTCTGCTGATGCTGCTCGATCCGCCGGATCACGGCGAGCGGACGCTGCAGCGCGGGAAACATCCGCGCGGCGGCGTGGCCGAAGCGATTGGCCTCGGCTTCGATCCCGTTCATGAGGATGATCCGCACGCGGGTGAATGCGTCGGCGTCGAGCTTGCTGATCGGCGCCTGTACGAGGTCTCTCCAGTTGAACCGCTGGCGCTCGATCGGCGTACCGCGGTCTCCGAGCAGGTCGAGTCCCATGGTTTCCTCCGCTGGAGCCGCGATGCATGCAAGGTGCCGCGCATGGCTCCGCTGCATGGCGAGATGCACCGCGCGGGAGCGCGCTCATGTGCATCGATCTCGACCGCGCGTGTGTGCGCTGGGTCGTGGGCGCGCGAAGAAAAACTCGTGAGGCCACAATCACCGCGTGCCCGCCGCCGATCGACCGCGTGGTGGATCGTCGGAGCGCGACGGATGTGTTAGCGAGTGTTCCCCATCAGGGCCGGCGGATCGGCGATCGCCGGCGCCGGCGGTGATCGTCCTGCAGCACCGCGCGCGCTTCGCTGTCGCATGCGACATAGGCTGACGCAGCCTGACTCAGCACCACCGAGAACGACAGATTGTTCGTAGCCAGTGACGATGCGGTGATACCGTCATGCGATGTCCAACCTCCGGCGCACTCTCAGCCGCCGTGATGTCCTGCGCGGCGCGCTCGCCGGTGCCGTGCTCGGCGTCCCACTCGCCGCATGCATGCGGCCACAGCCCGGCCCCGCACCGCGCGCTCCCGTCGCCAGCAAGAAGAAGATCCTGATCCTCGGCGGCACCGGCTTCCTCGGTCCCAAGACCGTCGCCTCCGCCGTCGCGCGCGGCCACGAGGTCACGATCTTCAACCGCGGCCGGCGCGAGAAGCTCCTGCCGCTCGAGGTCAAGGTCGAGCACCTCTACGGCAACCGCGATCCGGACCTGCCGGCCGACGACGAGCGCGGCCCCGACGGCAAGCTCCTCCATCCCGACGCCCAGCCGCGCGGCCTCGGGCAGCTGGCCGGGCGGCGCTGGGACGTCGTGATCGACAACTCCGGGTTCTACCCGCGGATGGTCGGCGCGTCGGCGAAGCTGCTCGACAAGGCCGAGCTCTACATCTACATCTCGAGCATCTCGGCGTACGCCGACGACCAGCCCCCCGGGAGCGACGAGACTGCACCGCTCGCGACGCTCGCCGATCCGAAGGTCGAGACCATGGGCAAGGACTTCGAGAACTACGGCGGGCTCAAGGCGCTGTGCGAGCGCGCCGCCTCCGAGGCGTTGCCCGGGCGCACGGCGATCGTCCGGCCCGGCTACATCGTGGGCCCCGGCGATCCGACGGATCGCTTCACCTACTGGCCGGTCCGGATCGCGCGCGGCGGCGACGTCCTCGCGCCCGGCGCACCGGACGATCCGCTGCAGTGGATCGACGTGCGCGATCTCGCCGACTGGCTCGTGACGCTCGCCGAGCATGGCACCGCCGGAACGTTCAACGCGATCGGTCCGCCCAGCCCGGCGCGGTGGGGCGACGTGCTCGGCGCCTGCGTCGATGCGTCGGGCGGCGCCGCCAAGCTCGTGTGGGTGCCGGCCGCGTGGCTCGAGCAGAACGGCATGGGCGGCGAGGACGCCTTCCCGATCTGGGTCCCGCCGACCGGCAAGTTCGCCGGCTTCCATCGCTGGAACAACGACCGCGCCGAGGCTGCGGGGCTGACGTTCCGGCCGGTCGCCGATACCGTCAAGGCGATCCTGGCGTGGTACCCCGGCGAGGTCGACCGACGCGTCCGGGTCACGCGCGAGCTCGTCGAGGCCGCCAAGGCCAAGGGCCAGGAGCCGCCGCGCGGCGATCCGAGCGCGCTGCGCGCCGGTCCGAGCCGCCAGCAGGAGGAGGAGATGCTCGCGAAGTGGAAGGCGTCGAACGGCTAGCCAGCCCGCCGGACGCGAGACGCGTGATCAGAACGTCCCGCTCACCACCAGCGCGTAGCGCCCCTCGCCGACCAGCGCGTTCGCGGCCCACGTCGTCTCGCCGATGCGGTGCCAGCTCGCGCGCGGCATCGTGTACGTGCTGAGCAGGCCGACCGGATAGCCGAGCGCGAACGACGTCAGGCCCACCTTCCACGATGTCATCTCGGCGAGCACGAGCGTGCCGCCGAGGTTGACCACCAGGCCGACCAGGTGCGCGCTCCAGAACGCGTCGCGCTCGTCGTCGGCCGCGCGCTCGGCGGCGGCGCGCAGCGCGGCGCGGTCGGCGCACGCATCGCCGGTGGTGAGCGGCACGTGGACCACGAGCGGCGCGAACCAGTGACCGAGCGCGGCGAGCGTCGACTTCGCGCCGCCGACGTACAGCGAGCGCGTGTTGTCGTGGTCGGCCGCTCCCGAGGCGGCGATCGCGAACTGACCCGCGGCGCCGGCGGTGTACACGATCCGCCAGGCCAGGTTCCAGCGGTCGGCGCGGGTCGACTCGCGCTCGAGGTCGGCGCGCAAGGCGCTCGCGGCCTCGCACGACTCGGCGACCGCGGTTCGTGACAGCCCAACAGCTCCGAGCACGATCAGGAGAGCTACGCGCGACACGGCGGCATCCTACACCGATGGTAAGGCGGACCCGGCAATCCGCCCGCGCCATTCATGAACCGCTGCTGGCGCTCGCGGATGCGAACTGGAACACGCAGCCGGTGTCGCCGACACACGGCCGGGTGAACGGCGAGACGTCGAGCACCATGACCTTGGCGCCGTCGTAGGCCTCCGAGACCCCGCCCGAGATCTTGTCGACGTTGGCCGGCAGCTCGACGACGAGCGCCGGTGCGGACTTGCCCGGCGCGGGCGTCACGCCGATGCGAACCTCGAGGGCGTGGTGCGCGGCTTCCGGATCGCGGACGATGTCGAGCCGGACCCCGCCCGGGGTGGTCGCCAGGCTCGCGGTGACGCAGCCGGGGTGCGCGCACGCCGGCACCGCCGCGCCCCACCGGCCCATGCGCGCCGTGACCGTCGCCGCCGCGTCGCCGCGCGGCTTCAGATAGAACGTGCCGGTGCTCCAGCTGGCGTGGACCACATAGCCCTGGAAGAAGTCGAGCCCGAGCGCGCCGTCGACCTTGCCGATCGCGAACCGCTTGTCGATGTACGGGGCCATGCGGACGTGCGAGGCCTTCGCGCCGCCGAGCGCCACGCGGTCGGCGACCCCGACCTTGGTCACCTGGCGCACCGTGGCGACCTCGTCGACCAGACGGAGCTTGGCGTCGGCCGGGGTCAGCTTGACCTTGCCCCACAGCGTCTCGCGCAGCTGGCTCGTCGGACCGCCGACGTCGAGGTGCATCGCGACCGTGACATCGCCGATCTGCGCGGCGGCGACCCTGCGCGGCAGCGGGGTCACGTCGAGCCGCGTCTCGCTCGACCGCGTCTTCACGCCGATCCGCGACGCCTCGTCGATGTTCGACGACTCCGCGGTCATGCCGCCGCCCGTGCTCGCCGGCATCCCCGCCGGATCGACCTGGACGGGCTGGAACTTGACCGCGATCGCGTCGGGCGGCGGCGCGAACGTCTTGGCCGTCGACAGCATCGCGATGCCCTGGTCGCGGTCGAAGCCGAACACGAGCTGCTCGGCGAGCACGTCGTGGCCGATCACGCCGTTCACGCGCCGGCCCTCGGTGTTGTAGAAGTCGGACGGGACCAGCATCACCTGGCGCTTGTCGATCACGAGGTCGCCGAGCGTGAGGCCGACCAGCTCGACGTAGCCGCGCGCCTGCTCCGAGCCGGTCTCGTCGACGCGCGCCGGCCCCTGGCCCACCGCGAGACCGGCGTCGTCGGCGATCTGCTTGTCGATCACCGTCACGTTCGCGTCGGGGTCGATCAGGAACAGGTAGGGCCCCTTGCCGCCAACCGTGCCCACCGTGATCAGCGGACCGTCCTCGAGCGGCCCGACGAGCGGGAACGTCCAGCGATCGCCCTTCGAGAACCCCGACGGCGCCGCGGCCGAGCAGCCCGCGGCCCAGATCGCCGTCAGCGCGGCCGTAACTGCGGTGGCTACCAAGCGTGCGTTGTGCTGCACTGATGATCCTTCCTCTTGCCATGGCGTGGCTGGCCGGCCGACCACACCATGAAACCGCGCGGCGTAGCAAGCCTTGCTGCGCTGCGCTGCCATGAACCGCGTACGTTGCGGCGGATCATCCGCGATGGTGACGAGTGGCTCCACGCCCCGTTCACCGGATGTCAATGCCCGGCCGACAAACCGATCCTCGCTTCTGGCACGTTGAAGGACTCACCAGAGCGCGCCGCGCCGGCACCGCGACCGCCTACGCGATGGTCGTCGACGCCTCCGCACATGTCGACGTCCGCACCTTCGCCGGCCCGCCGAGCGGCCACGGCATCACGCCCGCCGCCACCGCGAGCGTCGGCCCCGGCTACTCCACCACGACACCGTGAACTGCGGGGCGCCGATGCGCCGTCAGCGAGCCTGCGGATTCACTCCACCATGGATTCTCGAAGGTCGCGCTGACACGCCAGCCCGGACATGCCAAGATCGCATCGCGCGCCACCGAGGTCGGGACGATGCTGAAGCGAATCCATATCCACAACTACAAGACCTTCGTGAACTTCGACTGGAGCCCTCCGCGGGCATGCGTGCTGGTCGGCAAGAATGGCACCGGCAAGACCGCGTTGATCGAGGTCCTATCGGTCGTGCGTGAGCTAGTCGTGGAAGGGAAGAAGATCGAAGAGACAGCTCTCCCGGCGTCTCGGACCGCGTGGCTCACAGAGGCCGAACAGATTGTCGAGATCGAGATCGAGCATGATGGGGACTGCTCTCTGTACCGACTCGAGTGCCTGCAAGGAAAGCGGGCGCCGGAAGTGCGAGAGCGCCTGGCGATCGGAAATGTCGACCTGTATCGGTCCGGTGACGGCAAGGTCGATCTATTCGGAGATGATGCCGCCCCTGCACCTCGCGCAACTATCCCCTTCGACCGACGCCGATCATTCATTTCTGTTCTGGAGGGCAGGCCTGATAATCGCCGTATCGTGGCGTTTCGCGCCGCGCTCGAATCGCTCTGGCGACTCAAACCTGATCCGGCGCGCATGGGCTCCACGGCGGCTGGTGAGAGCGACTGGCTTGAACCCGATCTATCCAACTTTGCTGACTGGTACCGAGCCAAGGTGCAGGAGGACCCCGAGGCCTCGACGGCGCTGCAAGTGGACCTACGAGATACGCTTACCGGGTTTGTCCAGCTGCGGCTCGAGGCGTTGACCCAACGCACGCGCGAACTGCGTGTGCGATTCGATTTTGGTAAGCGTACGCACGAACTGTCATGGTCGGAGCTTTCAGAAGGGCAGCGGCTCCTCATCGCGCTCTATGGGTTTCTGCAATTCGCCATGAAGCGTGCGACGCTGCTGCTGCTCGACGAGATCGACAACTACGTTGCGTTGCCCGAGATCCAGCCCTGGCTGCGCCGTGTCGTCGATGCGATGTCATCGAAGCCCAGTCAGCTGATCGTCATCTCGCACCACCCGGAGTCTATCGACTATCTTGCGGCGGACGCCGTGTGGATCATGTCGCGCGACCACCTGGCCGGCCACACCAGGATCTCTCGCTTGGAGCCCGACCTCGACGCCGGCGAGACTGCTTCCGCCGCGCTGATGTCCGGAGCGGCTGGCAATGCCTGAGGGCGTTCGTCGCGTCCGGCTCATCTGTGAAGATCGCCTGACAGAGCGTTTTCTCAGCAAGGTATGCCAGCGCCAGAAGGTCAGCATCCTTCACGTGGAGATTGCACCGTCGGGCAAGGGAGCTGCATCCGCCTGGGTCCGGCGGCGGTACCCCGAGTTCGTGAAGATGCACCGGAGCAAGAACTATCAGCGGAACCTGTGCCTCCTCGTGGCGATCGATGGAGACAATCAGGGCGTCTCCGCGCGGACGCTCGAGCTCGCCACGGAGTTGACTGGTGCAGGAATCGAGGCGCGAGGCTCCGGCGAGTCGATCGCGGTATTTGTCCCTACCTGGAGCATCGAGACATGGCTTGCATCGCTCGTTGATGGCCGTGCTCATGACGAGGATCGCCCGCTCAAGGAAGACAGCGCGGTCCGTCACTTCTGGCAAAACGACGAGAGCAAGACTCAAACCATCAACGCGGCCTCCGACAACTGGCGCGCCCGAACTCGGTTGCTTCCATCTCTCGCCGCCGCGTACGCGGAAGGGAAGCGGATCGGCGTGTAGCTCCGCGCGCTACAGCGCGAGCTTGAGCAGGCGGGCGGCGTTGCCGCGGTAGATCTGGTCGCGCTCGGCGGGGGTGAGCTCGAGGCTGTCGATGACCTGGATGGTCTCGCGCGCGTACATGCCGGGGGCGGGCTCGAATGGCATGTCGGAGGCGAACACGACCTTGTCGACGCCGAAGAACTCGAGGCCGCAGCGCGTGGCGGCGCGGGCGCCGAACAGCGCGGTGTCGGCGTAGAACATGCGGAAGTAGTCGATCGGCCGCTTCTTCATCGACCGCAGGAGGGCGGTGTAATCGACGTCGGAGGTCCGCGTGCCGAGCTGGTCCCAGCCGTGGCCGACCCGGCCCTCGAAATACGGAATCATCGCGCCCATGTGGTGGGTGATGATCTTGAGATCGGGGAAGCGGTCGAGGATGCCGGAGAACACGAGGCGCGACATCGCGACGCTGGTCTCGTACGGCCAGCCGAACGTCCACCAGATCTCGTACTGGGAGCGAGTCTCGGTCTTGTAATCGGGGACATCGGCCTTCCGGGCGGGGTGCAGCCAGATCGGGATATCGAGCCGCGCGACCTCGGCGAACAGCGGCAGGAACTCGGGATCGTCGAGCGGCTTGCCGGCGACGTTGCTGAAGATCTGGATGCCCTTGGCCCCGAGCTGGGTGACGGCGCGCTCCATCTCCACGAGCGACTCGTCGGGGTTGTTGAGCGGCAGCGACGCGACGAAGGCGATGAAGCGGTCGGGGTGCTTGCGGACGAGCTCGGCGAGCTGGTCGTTGGCGGCGCGCGCCATGATGGGCGAGCGGTCGGGCGGCGCGAGGGTCTCGAGCGGCGGCGACGGCAGGGTGAGCACCTGGCGGAAGTCGCCGAACTCGTCCATCGCGCGGAACCGCTGGTCGAGATCGACGATCGTCGGGATGTTCGCGACGCGCTTGCCCATGTCCTTGCCGGCGGCGCCGTCGGCGATGAACTGCTCGAAGAACCGCCTGGGATAGAGGTGATTGAAGATATCGATCTTCATGATGCGAGCCTGTATTTGGTCTGGGTGGAAGCGGCGACGGCCGCCAGCGCGGCGAGCACGAGCGGGATCATCGCGATCAGGAAGAGCTGGGGGGTCTGGCCGACGAGGAAACCGCCGACGTTGGGGCCGATGATCGAGCCGATCCGGCCGATGCCGAGCGCCCAGCCGACCCCGGTCGAGCGGCTCTCGGTGGGATAGACCTCGGCGGCCAGCGCGTTGGCGCAGTTCTGCGCGCCGATCACGCCGAGGCCGGCCGCGAACACGGTGATCACGAGCCACGCACTGGACGAGCCGGACTCGCCGATCAGGAACACGAACACGGCGCCGATCAGGTAGCTCACCGCGAGCAGGCGGAACGTCAGGTGGCGATCGAGCAGCCGGCCGACCACGATCGCACCGACCGTGCCGCCGATCTGGAACAGCGTCGTGATCACGATGGCGCGGCCCTCGGGCAGGCCGACGCCCTTCATGATCGTCGGCATCCAGCTGTTGACGAAGTAGAGGTCGAGCAGGTTGGCGAAGAACATGAACCAGAGGAGCGGGGTCAGCAGGCGGCGCCCGCCGGCGAACAGCTGCGCGACCGGGAAGCCGCCGTGCGATTCCTCCTCGATGACGAGCTTGCCGCGCGGCGTGTCCGGCGCGATGCGCGACAGGTATTGCGCCGCGCGTGAATCGCCGGGGCGCCGTCGCACGAGGAACCGGATCGACTCGGGCAGCCGTGCGAACGAGAACGCCGTGATCAGCACCGGCAGGATCCCGCCGACGAGGAACACCGACGGCCAGCCGTACGCCGGGATCAGCTCGGCGGCGACCCAGCCGACCGCGGCCGAGCCGAGCGAGAACCCGCAGAACATGGTGGTGACCGCGGTGGCGCGCGATCGCTTGGGCATGAACTCTGCAGTGAGCGCGATCGCGTTGGGCATAGCGCCGCCCATGCCGAGGCCGGTGAACAGGCGGAACACGAGCAGGGCGGTCACCGATCCGGAGGTCGCGGTCAGGAGCGACCCGACGCCGAAGATCAAGGGACACGCCAGGAGGACCATGCGGCGTCCGTAGCGGTCGGCGACCGGGCCGAACACCAGCGCGCCGACCATCATGCCGACGAGGCCGGCCGACAGGACCGGACCGAGCGCCGCCCGCTCGATGTGGAACTGCTTGGTCAGCGCGGGCGCCACATACCCCATGACCAGCGCGTCGAAGCCGTCGAGGAACACGATCGCCGCACACAGCACGGCAACACTGATCTGGAAGCCGCCGATCGGCCGATCGTCAATCACGCGGCGAACATCGACCGTCGACGCTTGCGATTCCGAGGGCGGCGGGGGCGCGTTCGCATCGGCCATGGCGCGGCCAGCGTAGAGCAGGCCCCGTCGCGAATACAAGCGGGAATCAGTGCAGCACTACGAAGTCCGAGCGCGGTAGTGGCGGAGATCCAGGCGACGACAGCGCGGTCGCGTCTGGCATCGACACGATCCGCGCGATCGTCGCCGGCGGGCCGGGACGTCGCGACGGGATGCGATGTGTGATGTCGGCGTCAGAGCACGGTGTCCTCGAGGGTCTCGGGCGCGAACAGCTCGGCGGGCGCGAACGCGCGGCGGGCCAGGCCCTGCGCGTGCGAGTAGCCGATCAGGGTCGCGAGCGCCTTCTCGTTGCCGGGAACGCCGTAGCTCCAGTAGTCGTCGCCCAGGACGGCCCGGGTGGCCTCGAGCTCGGTGACCAGCCACGGCAGCATGAAGCGCAGCGACGCGGTCTCGTCCATCCCCTGCCAGGCGGCGTCGCGCGCGGCGACGAACGCGCGGAACAGCGACCGCGCGGCCCAGCGGTGGGCGTCGTAGACGTCGCGGCGCAGCACCACGACGTGCATGACCGGGAAGATGCCGGTCCGCCGGTAGTAGTCGATCTCGGTGCCGCGGACGTCGGAGAACAGCCGGCGCACCGCGGGGTTGCCGGCGCGGAAGCAGCGCGGCGTGCGCGGCGAGTACACCGCGTCGAGCTCGCCGACCGCGAGCATGTCCGACAGCGTGCCGCCGCGCGGGATCGGCGCGATGTCGATCTCGGCGGGCAGATCGACCCGCAGCTTCTCGGCGCGACCCGGCGCGTGCAGGCCGCCGGTGCGGTAGCGCACCGTGGCCACCGGCACGCCGTGGTGCTCGGCGAGCATGCCGCGGATCCAGACGTTGGCGGTGAGCTGGTACTCGGCGAGCCCGACGGTGCGGCCGACCAGGTCCTGGGGGCCGTCGATGCCGCTCGACTGGTTGACGTAGATCCCGCTGTGGCGGAACGAGCGCGACAGGAACGCGGGGATCGCGACGAACCGCCCCGGCCCGTCGTCGGTCATGCCGATGAGGTAGCTCGACAGCGACATCTCCGCGGCGTCGAACTCGGCGAACCTCGCCATCCGGAAGAAGATGTCCTCGACCGGCAGGCGCAGGCACACCAGCTCGATGCCCTCGGGGGCGATCGTGCCGTCGAACAGCGGGCGGGTGCGGTCGTAGTCGCCGCACGCCAGGGTCAATCGCAACCGGCTCATGTGGTGCTCCTCTGCTTGGCCTGCTGGATCCGCGCGTAGACCCGGGCGCGCAGCTCGGCGAACCGCGGCGTCGACCGGGTCGCGAGCTGATCGCGCTCGCCGGGCAGGTCGATCGCGAGGTCCTCGAGCACGACGGTCGGCGACGCCGACAGGATCACGACGCGCTGCCCCATGTAGACCGCCTCGTCGATGTCGTGGGTGACGAACAGGATGGTCATCGCGTGCCGCCGCCACAGGCTGCGCGTGAGGTCCTCGAGGTCGGCGCGGGTCTGCGCGTCGACGGCGGCGAACGGCTCGTCCATCAGCAGGATCCGCGGCTCGTAGGCGATCGCGCGGGCGATCGCGACGCGCTGCTGCATCCCGCCCGACAGCTGCCAGGGATAGGCGGCGTGGACGTCGGCCAGGCCGACCTCGCCGAGCGCGCCATCGACCAGCCGGCGCAGCTCGCCCGGCGGCGTCCGGCGCTGGCGCAGCGGCAGCGCGACGTTGTCCCACGCGGTCAGCCACGGGAACAGGCTGCGGCCGTACTCCTGGAACACCACGGCCATCCCGGGCGGCGGCCCGTCGACGCGCACGTCGCCCAGCACGACCTCGCCGCCGGTCGGCGCGAGCAGGCCGGCGACGCACTTGAGCAGCGTGGTCTTGCCCGCCCCCGACGGACCGACGATGCAGACCAGCTCGCCGGGCGCGCACGAGAAGCTGAGGTCGCGGATCGCCTCGACGGTGCGGCCGTGGCCGTCGTAGACCTTGCGGACGTGGCGGACGTCGAGCAGCGGCGTCATGCGTCGCCTCGCTGCGGCCGGCGCAGCCCGTGGTACCAGCGCAGCGCGACGGCCTCGAAGCCGCGGAACACGAGCGACAGCACCACGCCGAGCCCGCCGAGCAACAGGATGCCGCTCCACATCTCGGGGATCGAGAACCCGCGCTGGAACTCGAGGATCGTGAAGCCCAGGCCGCTCGAGCCGACCATCATGTCGCTGATCACCATGAGGATGATCGCGATCGACAGCGCCTGGCGCATGCCGGTGATGATCTGCGGGCTGGCGGCGCGCAGGACCAGCACGTACAGCCGGCGCGCGCCGGTGATGCCGTAGCACCGGCAGGTGTCGGCGAGGACCTCGTCGATCGCGCGCACGCCCTCGATCGTGTTGAGCAGGACCGGCCACACCGCGCCCGAGACGATCACGAGCACGTTCGTCGCCGGGCCCCAGCCGAACACGAGCTTGACCGCGGGGACCAGCGCGGGCGGAGGGATCGCGCGGAACAGCTCGAGCGCGGGCTCGAACACCGCGCGCAGCCGCGGGCGCGCCCCGAGCGGGATGCCGAGCCCGACGCCGGCGACCACCGCGCCGGCGTAGCCGATCACCAGGAGCGCGATGCTGGACGCGTCCTCGCTCGCCCAGCGCGGCGCCCAGGTCGGTCCGAACGCGGCGAGGATCCGGCGCAGCGGCGGCGCGTAGAAGCTCGTGCTGTCGGCGAGCAAGAGCCAGCACAGCGCCAGCAGCGCGACCGGCAGCGCCAGCACCAGCGCGAGCTGCCGCAGCCGCGCCATCACGCCGCCGCCTCGAGGCGCACCGAGGTGACGACCAGGATCAGCGCGTACATCGCCGGCACCGCGCTGCTCGCCTGGGCCAGGCCGATCTCCTTGCCCAGCCCCGGCGCGCCGATCACCAGCTCGGCGGTGATCGCGAGGATCAACGCCACCGCGGCCGACAGCCTGAGGCCGGTCATGATGTACGGCAGCCCGGTGGGCCAGAGGACGTAGCGGATCTTCGCCCACGCCGTGAAGCGATACGACAGCGCGGTGTCGCGCGCGACCGGATCGACGTCGGCGACGCCGTGGATCACCTGGAGCAGCATCGGCCAGAACGCCGCGTACACCACGAGCAGCAGCACCGAGCGGAGCTGCGCCCCGAACAGCAGCACCGCGACCGGGATCAGCGCCACCGACGGGATCGGGCGCAGGAACTCGATCGTCGAGGCGGTCGCCGCGCGCAGCGCGCGCACGCTGCCGAGCACCACGCCGAGCACCACGCCCGCGACGACGGCGATCGCCAGGCCGAGCGCCCAGCCGATCGCGGTGTCGAGCAGCGCCCGCCAGAACGCCGCGCCGGCCGCCTCGCGCACCAGCGCGACCGCGATCTCGCTCGACGGCGGCAGGTAGCGCGGCGACACCAGGCCGGTGCGAGGGATGACCTCGAGCACCGCGCCGACCCCGAGCAGGCCGAGCGTGCCGAGCACCGCCCGCGAGGCGAGCGCCGGCGACCGGGCGCGGCGCCGGGTTGCCGCCGCCGGCGTCATTTCAGCAGCGCGTCGACGTCCGGCTTGCTGGGCACCAGCTTGTCCTGGACCATCAGGTCGGCCAGCACGTCGATCGAGTCGCGGTTGATCTGCGGCGTCCACAGCGGCAGGTTGAGCTTGTCGGCGATCGCCTTGTCGATCTTGGTGTAGGTCGTGAGGATGCCGCGCGCTTCGTCGGCGTGCTCGGCGGCGTAGCCGAGCGACTTGTTCATCGCCGCGGTGAATCGCTTCACCACATCGGGATTGTTCTGCGCGTACTCCTTGGTGGTGAAGTAGGCCGCGATCATCAGGTTCGGCGCGGCGTTCGCGAAGCTCCAGTCGAGCACCGTCGCGCCCTGGCTGCGGGCCACGCTGAGGAACGGCTCGACCACGCCCGCCGCGTCGACGCGGTTCTGGCCGAGCGCCGCCGGCACCTCGGGGAACGAGATCTCGACGAGCTTGATCTTGTCCGGATCGCCGCCGGCCTTGCGCATCGCGGCGCGCACGGCGATACCGACGATGTTGTTGATCTGGTTCACCGACAGCGTCTTGCCCTCGAGGTCCTTCATCGTCTTCACCGGCGATTTCGCGGGGACCACGACGCCTCCGAAATCCTCGGGCTTGCCGGTCGAGAAGTTGCCGGCGGCGATCACCTTCAGCGGCAGGCCCTTGGAGCTCGCGAGCAGTAGCGAGACGATGTTGGCAAACCCGAACTGGTACTGGCCGCTGACCACGCCGGGTACCGATTGTGCGCCACCCTGGGTGTTCTGGATGGTGACGTCGAGGTTCTGCTCGCTGAAGAACCCCTTGGCCTTGGCGAGGTACAGCGGCGCCACATCGACGATCGCGATCGCAGCGACGGTGAGCTTGGTCGGCGCGGCGCTGCCCGCGGGCTCGGTGCCGGCGGCCCTGGGCGGCGGCTTGTTCTCCGACTCCGATCCACCCGGCGTCGACTTCGAGCGACCGCAGTGAAGCGCGAGGAGCGCGGTGACCGCGCACATCCAACGCAGAGCATGCCGGCGCATGGGGCCTCCTTGGCAAAACGTCGTCGGAGAAACCGTCGCAGCGTAACAAAACCAGCACCGGACGCAAGCCGCAGCTCGGATCGCCGCGGGCGGCGATGCGCCGGTTTTGGACAACACACCGTCTCGATCTGGGACAACAGACTGTTCGTGTTGCGAATATCGGTGGCAAGGACCTGCCGCCGCCGCCGATGACGTTCGACAGCAGCAGCCTGT
The DNA here is from genome assembly GCA_005887925.1 of Deltaproteobacteria bacterium. Classification (GTDB taxonomy): domain Bacteria; phylum Myxococcota_A; class Polyangia; order Haliangiales; family Haliangiaceae; genus JABFXX01. The sequence continues at coordinate 17,290 of VBLP01000294.1, forward strand.
CGGACTTCCACCGGGCGAATCAGCTTCGATCAAGCGCGTCTCACGATCTCGTGCGCCGGACCGGTTCCCACCGGGCGCCGATCCTGCTATCCGTGCGCGCCATGCATCCGGCGCGCGTCCGATGGTTCGGGATCGTCACATTCGGCTGGGCGCTCTGCGCCCTCGGGACGGTCGCCACGCTCGCCGCCGGCGGTTGTGCCCTCGGCGATGGCGCCCCGCCGGCCGGCGCGTGGACCGTCTCGGCCACCACCACCGTCCGCGTGCACTACGACACCGGCTTCGGCAACCGGATCGCGATCCGCGGCTCGGGCGCGCCGCTGTCGTGGAGCACCGGCAGGGACGCGACGTGGACCTCGGGCAACGTGTGGGTCGCGTCGTGGAGCGCGTCTGCCGACCTCGAGGTCAAGCCGCTGATCAACGACGCGCAGTGGTCGACCGGCGGCAACTTCCGCGTCCGCGCCGGCGCCACCACGGACATCTATCCGTTCTTCGGACCGTCGACCGGAAGCTTCGTCCAGGTGCCCGGCTTCTGGTCGCCGCAGCTCGGCAACAGCCGCACGCTCCTGCTCTATCTGCCGCCGAGCTACCGCGAGAACACGCTCAAGCGCTATCCCGTGCTCTACATGCACGACGGCCAGAACCTGTTCGACGCCGCCACGTCGGCGTTCGGCACCGAGTGGCAGGTCGACGAGAACATCGACGGCGCCGTCGCCGGCGGCCACATGGACGAGGTGATCGTCGTCGGCGTGTACAACACGTCCAACCGGATCTGGGAGTACACGCCGTGCTGCGACGCGACCTACGGCGGCGGCGGCGCCGACACCTACGAGCGCTTCCTGATCGACACCGTCAAGCCGTTCGTCGATCAGAACTTCCGCACGCTGCCGGGCAAGGATCAGACCGCGATCATGGGCTCGTCGCTCGGCGGCCTGCTGTCGTTCTACATCGCGCGGCGCAATCCCACCGTGTTCGGCAAGGCCGGCTGCATGTCGAGCTCGTTCTGGTGGAACAACCAGGCGCTCACCGTGCAGGTCGAGCACGACGCCGGGACCGTGAACGACGGCCTGCCGCAGACCACGCGGATGGACAGCGCGCTGCTCGCCGACGGCTACGTCCAGGGAGTGGATCTCGACTTCGTCACCGCGCAGGGCGGCTCGCACAACGAGGCGTCGTGGGCCGCGCGCGTCGCGATCCCGCTCGCGTGGCTGTTCCCCTGGCAGAGCACGATCAACTGAGCGCCCGGTAGTCGCCCGCGCCGCGATACGCACGCCCTGCACGGCCGTACCGCGTCCGCGCAAGTTCCGCGCAATTCCTGCCGGCGGACCGCGACCGGTTGCCGGCTTGCGTTGGCGTACGCGGTGCACTGGCGCACGGCATCCCTCGTTCCGTTCGGGGAAAGGACTCGACATGCGCACCCTGCGACTCGTGCTCACCATATGCGTCGCGGCAGGTATTCCGGCCTGCAGTGGATCCGACGGCCAGAACGGAGGTGATGGCAAGAACGGCTCCGATGGCAAGGATGCAGTCACCACCGGCGCCATCACCGGCGTGGTCAAGGATGCGCAGGGTGCGCCGATCGGCAGCGTTGCCATCACCACCAATCCGAGCTCGATCACCGCGACGACCGGCGGCGACGGCGCGTTCACGCTGTCGGGCGTCGCGATCGGCACCTATGCGGTGATCGCGACCAAGGACGGCTACGCGCCGTTCACCCTCGCCGGCGTCGGCGTCGCCGCGGGCGGCTCGACCCACGTGAGCCTGTTGCTCGGCATCGCCAGCAATGCTCCCGGGGCGATCTCGGGGATCGTGACCGATGCGAAGAGTCCCCCGGGACCGCTCGCAGGTGTCGTGGTCTCGGTCGAGGGCGGCACGGCGCGCGCGACCACCGGCGCCGACGGGCGGTTCGCGATCGGCGGCGTGGCCCCCGGCCCGGTGTTCCTGGCCGCCGCCGCGCCGAACGACTCGTACCTCGGCACCGAGACCCGCGAGGCGGTGTTCGTCGCACCGGGAAGCACCATCGGCGGCGTCGCGCTCGTGCTGTCGGCCCGACCGAGCGACAGCGCGACCTACGTCGGCATGGACCGCGCGCTCGGCTGCGCCACCTGCCACACCGCCGAGGCCGCCGCGCTGCGGTCCTCGGCGCACTTCCGCTCGCTCACGCGGATCGAGCGAGACGCCAGCGGCAAGGCGACCGCCGGCGCGTTCGCGCGCATGCTGAACGCCACGCTGACGAGCCCGCGCATCGTGATGGTGCCGCTCGGCGGCGCGGTCTCGGCCTCGTCGGTGTCACCGGTGATCACCGGTGCGGGCACCCAGTTCTCGATGCTGACCCCCGGGGACGAGCTGGGCTACACCCCGGTCGGCCTCGGCTGGCAGAAGCTCGGCGTCGTCCAGAGCATCGACAGCGACGCGCAGGTCACGCTCACCGCGAACGCGACGCTCGCCCCCGGCACCACCACGCTCGCCGGCGCGAAGTACAGCGCCAGGCGGCTGTCGCGAAGCTACGCCCACATGCTGCCCGAGGACGCGAGCGACATCGTCGCGCCGGCGTGGCCCGGGGTGAAGGCGACCAATCCCAGCTACGACGCCAACGACCCATGCCTCTACGGCAACGCGCCGAGCGGCACCTGCGCCGCGGGCGGCACGACCAAGTACGCCGACGGCCAGGTCAACGTGTACCTGTGCAATCTCAAGGATGGCGTGACCTACCTGAACGACGAGTACGTCCAGAAGTTCGGCGGCTCGCCCTACACCTGCAGCGACGGCAGCTTCTACAACGGCTCGGTGGCGCCCGCGGTGCCGATGGTTCACATCGACGTTATCTACGGCGGCCAGGGCGACAAGGACGGCGCCGGCGCGCCGCACAAGAACATGGGCGTGTTCAAGCAGCGGTTCCAGGGCCGGCTCGCCGACATCAAGGCCGCCGACGCGTGGGCCTACACCGCCGGCAAGAACCTGGACAGCCTGACGTTGCCGATCCAGGTCCTCGAGTCGGGCGACAAGGTCAACGGCGGCTACAAGATGAACGGCTACCATCCGACCGAGCAGAAGTTCCCCGGCGAGTCGTGGACCCAGCGCACGCGCACGTTCTCGCACGGCTGCGCCGGCTGTCACAACGACGGCCTGCAGATCGAGTGGAGCATGCAGACCGTGTCGCTGCCGTTCGCGCGCGACAACGCGGCGACCGCGATGACGTTCGCCGCGATCACGTCGTACAAGTTCAAGGACGAGAATCTGACCTGCGAGCACTGCCACGGCCCGGGCAGCGATCACCTGTCGTTCGTGCCCGGCAAGGGCGTGGCGATCATCAATCCGAGGTACCTCAGCGCCGAGGCCGAGCGGCAGCTGTGCGGCAAGTGCCACGGCTACGACGACGCGACCAACGCCAAGCCGGCGCAGGACTACGGCTTCGAGTACCCGTGGAACTCCGACCACGCCGGCCGGCTCGGGGGTGGCGACTTCGTCCCCGGCGTGTACGAGCTCGGCAGCTTCTTCGACAACTGGAGCGAGCGGCCGTCCGACGACGAGGGCTTCTGGGACCCAGTCGAGACCGGCGGCACGCTGTTCGGCCAGGCCCACCGCCAGCAGTACACGATGCTGGCGCAGTCGAAGCACGACAACAATCCCTACGAGAAGCTCACGTGCACGAGCTGTCACGACGCGCACACGCTGTACCTCGGCTCGTCCAGGGTCACCTCGCCGACCGGCGCGCACTACGCGCTGACCGCCGCCGACTACCGCAACAACGTGCTGTGCCTCGGCTGTCATGCCGGCTTCGGTCCGTTTGCATCGGTCAGCAAGGACGACGTCGCCAACATCCACGTCGCCGGCGGTGGCGGCGCGACCAGGGACGGCGCGTCGCTGGCGCCCAGCCCCGAGGACATCGTCGCGTCGCAGCGCGCGATCAGCAGCTCGGTCGGCGCGCACATGTTCGACAAGGCGCACATGCCGGTGGCGTACAACCCGCTCGACGATGCGAGCCCGCTCGGCCGCTGCACGACCTGCCACATGCCCAAGGTCGCCAAGTCGGGCGGCTACGTGACCGGCAACGACGCGTCGAACCCGCCGAACAAGGCGCTGGTCGAGGGCGATCAGGCGTCGCACGTGTTCACGATCGTGTGGCCGTGGCAGAGCGGCGCGATGTCGCGCGGTGGCCCGACCTTCCAGTCCGGCTACTACGGCCAGTCGTTCAGCACGAGCAACGTCAAGTACGACGCGTTCGGCTTCATGCCCAACTCGTGCAGCAAGTGCCACGCGAGCGCGCGACAGGCCTCGCGGTACTGCCCCGACACCACGACGGTTTGGCCGGCGTTCTGGCCCTACAGCGAGCACCGCGACGATCCGTACTGGGCCGCGTGCTTCACATCGTCGACCGCACCGTAGCGCATCGGGCGCGGTCCACGAGCGGCGCGCCGGCGGTGATCCGGGCCACGTGGATCCCTCGATCGAGCTGGTGTATCGTGCCGGCGCCGTGGGTGCAGGTACGTCAGACCAACCGGCGGCGTCCGGCCGACGTGCGATGCCGGGCGGTGCGGCGTGGATGGCCCTGGCCGCCACCGCGCTCGCCCTCGTGTGGCCGAGCGGCACCGCGCGCGCCGACGGCGCCGTGATGGTGGTCGGCAACGTGTCGCCGCACGACCGCGAGGTCATCATCGATACCGTGAGGATCGAAGGCACCGCGCTGAGCCTGCGGTTCGGCTCGTCGGCGTTCAGCCCCGACGCCGCCGACGCCGCCGCGGCCTGCCTGCGGGACAAGGCGCCGTGGAGCTGCGTCGCGCCCGCGATCCGCGGCAAGGACCAGCTCGTGATCGTCGAGGTCGACAGCGATCGCAGCGCAGGCGCCCCGATGACGATCGTCACCGCGCACCTGCTCAGCGCGGGCGCCGAGACCGACTCGTTCTCCAGCCGCAACTGCGCGATGTGCAACGAGGACGCGCTGAAGCGCGCCGTGAGCGAGCTGAGCCGCGATCTGCTGCAGCGCGCGGCGGTGCGCGGCGGGCGCACCCGGCTCACCGTCCGCTCACGCCCCGCCGGGGCCCAGATCACGCTCGACGGCGCGCCGGTCGACCCTGCCGGGCCCATCGCGACCTATCCCGGCAAGCATACCATCGTGCTGCAGCTGCCCGGCTATGCGCCCGCCGCCACGGATGTGGTCGCGGCCGATCGCCAGATCACCGAGGTCACCATCACGCTCGTGCGGCTGCGCGCACCTGCCGCCGAGCGCCGTCGCTCGTCGCTGATGCCGAGCCTGGCGATCAGCGTCGGCTGCGCCGCGATCGCCGCCGGCATCGTCCTCATCGCCATCAACGAGACCCCCGATCCGCACGGCCCGCAGCCGCGCGATTATTACAGCACCGCCACCACCGGCACCCTGACGCTCGCCGCGGGCGCCCTCGCCGCGGGCGCCGGCCTCTACTTCCTGCTCCGTCCGCGGGCCAGCTCGACCGCCATCGTCGCGCCGACTCCCGGGGGCGCCGCCATCGGCTGGGCAGGGCGCTTCTAGCCGCGAGGCCTCATGACGACACGATTCCGGATCGCCGTGATGTCCCTCCTGCTCGCCTCCGCCTGTCTCAAGAAGCAGAACCCTTATTACTGCCAGGGGCTGAACCCCGATAACAACTGCACCGAGCGCGACGGAGGCGGCCCGAGCTGCGCGAAGAGCTCCGAATGCCCTGCGACGACGCCCGTCTGCGATCTGGTCACCGACAAGCGCTGCCGCGGCTGCCGGTCGCACCAGGAGTGCCCCGACTCGCAGACCTGTCTGCCCGACGGGTCCTGCGCCGACCCGGCGAACGTCGCCTACGCCAGCAATCCCAGAGGATCCGACAACCTCATGTGCGGAGTCATGAGCCCGTGCGCGACGATCGGCGCCGCGCTTGCCCTCCAGCGGCCCTACCTCAAGCTCAAGGGCATGTTCGACGAGGCCGTCGCGATCGACCGCGACGTCACCGTGCTCAGCGACCCCGGCACGACGCTGACCCGCACCAACCTCCTCGCCGGTCCACACAACATCGTGACCGTCACGGGCACGAGCACCGTCAAGATCTACGATCTGGCGATCAACGGCTCGCTCGGCACCGACGCCGGCGTCGTACTGCCGGCGGGCAACGCCCCATCGGTGACCCTGAGCCACGTCACCATGACCGGGCACAACGGATCCGGCGGTGCGATCCTCGTCGCGGGCGGCACGATCAACGTCTATCGCAGCACGATCTCGGGCAACATGGGCGGCGGCATCTCGATCACGATGGCCCAGTTCGACATCGAGAATACGTTCATCACGACGAATGGAAATGCGCAGTCGCTCTATGGCGGGATCTTCCTGAACATACCGCAGGCCGACGGCACCCATGTCTTGAACTTCAACACGATTTCAGCGAACGTTGCCAAGATCGATGCTGCACCCGGCGTCGAGTGCGTCCTGGTGGATCAAGATCTGACCTTCGCGAACAACATCGTCTACAAGAACGCGAGCTCGGGCGACCAGGTGAACGGAATGCACTGTCTATGGAGCTATTCTGACATCCAGATCTCCACAGGGATGGTAATCGGCGCTGGCAACCGGAATGAGGATCCCCTGTTCGTGAACGTGAATGGCGGCAACTTTCATCTCCAGAGCAGCTCCCCCGTCATCAACAAGGCCGATCAGGCCAGCACTCTGGACATCGACATCGACGGTGACGTCCGGCCGCAGGGCGCCGGCCGCGACATGGGCGCCGACGAATACAAGTCGCCATGATCGACGCCGACCGATGCGCCTGACAGGTGGTGCTTCGCCCACGTGCCGCGCAGCGGACCGGATCTCCGACCGAGATAGATTCCCGGACCGCTGCCGTTGCGAGGGTCGCAAGGGTCGCAAGGGTCGGGCATCTGGGACACACGTGCTCGGCGTGCGCCGGGCGGGTAGGATCGAGCGATGGCACGGTACTCCCGACGCGATGTCCTGCGGATCGCCGCGGCCTCCGGTATCGTCGCGTGCGCCCCGGCGGCGTTCGCGCGCGGGCCCGGGTCCGCCGCTCCTTCCCCGAGCAAGCCCATGACGACCTCGACGATGAATACCCGACCGATCCCCAGGACCAAGGAAGCCATCCCGACCGTGGGGCTCGGGACGTGGCAGGCGTTCGACGTCGATCCGGGGAACCGGACGGCGCAGGTCGAGGTGATGCGGCAGTTCCTCGCGGCGGGCGGGCGCGTGGTCGATTCGTCGCCGATGTACGGCCGCGCCGAGGAGATCGTCGGCGACGTGCTCGCCGACCTGGGCGCGATCGGCACGCCGTTCCTGGCGACCAAGGTATGGACCCGCGGCAAGCGCGAGGGGATCGCGGAGATGGAGCGCTCGCGGAAGCGGATGCGCGCCCAGCAGATCCAGCTGATGCAGATCCATAACCTGCTGGACTGGCAGACCCACCTGCCCGTGCTGCGCGAGATGAAGCAGGCCGGCACGATCCGCTACCTCGGGGTGACGCACTACTCGCACGGCGAGCTGCCGCAGATCGAGAAGATGATGAAGACCGAGGCGCTCGACTTCATCCAGGTGCCGTACAACCTGGCGGACCGCGCGGTCGAGGCGCGCGTCTTGCCCACCGCGGCGGACACCGGCACGGCGGTGCTGGTGATGCGGCCGTTCGAGGAAGGCGCGCTGTTCCGCCGGGTCAAGGGCAAGCGGCTGCCGGCCTGGGCGGCGGACATCGACTGCGCGAGCTGGGCGCAGTTCTTCCTGAAGTTCATCATCGGCCACCCGGCGGTGACGTGCCCGATCCCGGCGACGGCGGACCCGGCGCACCTGGCCGACAACGTCAAGGCCGGCTTCGGCCGGCTGCCCGACGCGGCCCAGCGCCGCGCGATGATCGCCGCGCTCGAC
>VBLP01000044.1:0-7108 GCA_005887925.1 Deltaproteobacteria bacterium
GTTTGGTGGGCTCAACTCGGTGAACATCGGAATGCTCGTCGACCTGATCGGTCAGGGGTTTGCAGCGGTTCGTTCGCTGCCGACTCCGCCGACCTCGTCGGGGGACGGGTCGACCGACGTCGCCAACCTGACGCTGTACCAGACGGCGCTGGCGGAGCACGCTCAGACCGACGAGCGGATCCGCACCGCGGTGCACATCATCGGCAAGCTGCTCGGAGCGTAGGTCATGGCCTCGCCGACCTACAACAACGCCAACTGGCGACGGCGCCGCACCTTCGGTGGTGGCCACCACCGACAGTGGGGAATCGCCTTCGGCAGGGGCGCGATGCTCGGCGGGAACACACCGCAGTACCTGGGTTCGGGGCAACCCGAGCTCGAGTCCGGCGGATCGCTGTTCGGAGACGGGACGCCAGTGTACCTGACGGCCCCGACGACGACGGCGACCACCGCGCCGAGCACGACCACGAGCAGCGCCACGGCGCCGCAGCCGGCAACGGCTGCGGCAACGCAACCGGCAACGGTTGCGGTCGTGGTGCACCGCCCGTAGTCGCGAGCTGCGCAGAAGGCACTTCGTAGAAGGCACGAAGAAGTAGCAACTCAACCAACAACCGGATCGACGACGAGCGTCGCTCGCGCGACCCGGTCCCTGATCTCTTGTCGTGCGTATCCGCACGTCGCTTCGTGCACCGACACAACCCTTTCTGGAGACTCATCATGATGAATCAAGCCTGGGAAGATGCCTTTCAGGAACTATGGAATCACGCCGCGCACCACCGCGGCGTGCGAGAGGCGCTGGCCGACCCCGTCGGCCCCACGCTCTCCGACACCCTCCACCAGTGGCCACGGACCCGCTGCGCTGACGTCGTCGGGATCGGCGCGATCGTCGATGCCGTGCTGCGCTCGGCTCCGCTGGTGTCCGGCGCCCATGGCGTCGAGCGCCGCTGGCGCCGCTGCGCCGGTCAGCTCGCCGACCTCGCGCTCGGTGAGCCGACGCTCGAGTACCGCCACAACCGCGCATTCTGGTCCGCGCTCGCGTCGATCGTCGCCTACCTGGCGAGCGTCGATGCGCCGGTGCCGGAGCCGATGTGGGGCGCGCTGCTCGCCGAGCTCGCCCAGCCCATGCCCGAACCGCGCAACACCGCCGTTGTCGACGAGCGGCTCCACCTCGCCGCATTCAATTACGACGAGCTATGGCAGGCCCAGAAAGAGGCACTGGCCAAGCTGCGCGGCTCGGACATCCGCGAGCCCGGTCCCACCACACGGGGCGCCCGGATGAAGGTGCCGCGCACGACCAACGCGGACGTCCTCCAGCTCGCGACCTACTGGACCTCGGCGCTCGCCCAGGTCGAGATCAAGCGCCGCCAGATGGGTCCCCACGGTCCCGAGGCCCTCCATGGGGCTGGGATCGACGGCGAGATCCGGCGCTGGCGCGAGGCGCTCCGCGACGTCGACAACTACGCGACGACCGGCGATCCGGCCACGACCTACCCCAAGAACGAGGCGTTCTGGCGCGCCACCGGCTCGGTGTCGATCACGGTGGCCGTGATCGACGACGCGCCACCGCCGTTCGAGATGCTGACCGACACCATCGTGCAGCGGATGCCCGTCCAGCAGCTGCCGATCAGCCGCAACCGCTACCGCAACGCAACGTATCCCGGCGAGGGCACGAACGAGTCCATGTGGGACAAGGTCCATGACGACTTCGTCCAGGCCCGCGGCTTCGACACGCGCGACGCGCTCCCCGGTCGCGTCGGCCGGCCGATGAAGATTCCGCGCACGCTCAACGCCGAGGTCATCAAGCTCGCCGCGTACTGGAATGACGCCTGGCACAAGCTCGAGAGCCGGCGCGGCATCCTCGGCAACCTGCCGACCGAGCACGGCCTCGACACCCTCAAGAAGCGCTGGCAAGCGGTGATGAAGGACGTGCACGACATCGCCGAGCCGGGCAAGGTCGAGGACGTCTATCCCAAGAATCACGAGTTCTGGCGCGAAAGCTTCGAGCTGGCCCAGACGCTCGATCTTTTCAACGAGCTTCCCTCGAAGCTCGATATCGCGTGGGACGTCACCAAGACCCTCCCGGATCGGTTCGCCGATGTCGTCGGCAAGGTGGCGCACGCGATCGGCGACGTCGCGAATAGGGCCGCCGAGGGGGTCACGTCCGGACTCGGCAAGCCGATCCTGATCGCGGGGAGCGTCGTGGTCGGTGGCCTCTTGCTGTGGCGCTGGCTAAGGCCAAGCCCCACGACAGTGGCGGTCTAGTGCCATGTCGCGCATCTGGCCATGGCTCGTGACCGGAGGGGCCGCCGCCGCGATCCTCTACTTCGGGACTCGAGATCCGCAGCGTCGCGCGAGTGAGGCCGACGGCGACATCGACGCGCGCGATCCTGCGATCCGCAACGCGAGCCTGAGCTACCGTCCGATCGGCGCCAGCGGCCGGTATCCGGACTGGGTTCGAGCGCTGCGCGGCAAGTCGGGGGTGTACCTCATCCGCGAGCGCCAGCGCGACGGATCCAACCCCGTCGTCTACGTGGGGGAATCCCATGCGGATCGGCTCTATCAAACACTGACTCGCCATTTCCAGACGTGGCGACGTCACAAGAAGTTCTGGAGTGGGCAGTACACCGGAAGCCAGAGCCACGATCCCGGGCTGACCTACCCCCGCGCGCGCTGCACCGTGGCGGTTCGCGTGCTGCCGGCCGAGCGTGCGATGCACGAGGAGGCGCGCCTGATCGCGCGCGTGCGGCCCCGAGACAACTTGATCGGCCAGCCCGACGAGCTGGCCGCTGACGAGGTCGTGCCGTTCTGACCCCTCGTCGGCTCGCTCACCGAAGGACTCCATATGACCACTCGCAACAACAATGACAGGTACGACGACGATACTCCCTGTGAGGACCCGGCGCCGGTGTGGCCGCTGCTGCTCGCCACCGGGTCCGCGCTGTTCCTCGGCTACTTCGTGGGTCGCGTCAGCTTCGCGAAGGATGCTCGCGCGGCGATCCGACGGATCGAGGAGTCGCCCGAGCCCATCGAAGTCGTCGTCCGGGCGCTGTGACATGCCGGCCGACAACGCACTCCCCTGGATCCTCGGTGGCGGCGCCGCCGCGGCGGCGATCTACTTCTGGCAACGCGGTCGGAAGTCCGACGCCTCGTCGGGTCACGACGGCAAGAGTGACTCGACGCCACAAGCGCGCGGCCCGAGCCACTGCCGGGGCGCTGGGTCTGGCCGGTCGGGGTCTGGAACAAGCGCAAGCCCGAGATCAGCGACGGGTTCCATGGGATGCGCCGCGAACCGGGCAGCAACATCAGCGTCGAGCACGGCGGTGTCGACATCATGTACCGGCGGCAGCCGGGCGATCCGTGGCGCGCCGGCACGCCCAACGGAACGCCGAACTGGATCATGCCGGATCACCGCGCCGCGCTCGCGGCATCCGATGGCGTCGTGTGGTCCGCGGCGAAGACACCGCGCGGCTGGTCGGTGGTCATCGATCATGCACCGCGAAAGCTCGCGACCTACTACACGCACCTCGCATCCGTGCTTGTGACCGCCAAGCAGACGGTCAGCGCTGGAACGCCGATCGGGATCATCGACGCCGATCCGCTGGACGACCAGCACATCAAACACCTGCATCTTGAAATCTGGCACGGAGGCGCGAGCGACCGATTCGATCCGCAGCGGATCATCGAGACGACCTGGGAGTATCTCCCGGACCCTGGCGATCTGCCGCGCCCACTCGTCGCACGCAATGCCGGTCATCGCGCACGCGATCGCGGCGGGTTCACGGTTCCCGTCGAGTTCCACTATCGGCGACCGCCACGTCGGTAGCCATCGCGTTCTCGCTCTACCACTTTCACACGCGCCGACCACTCGCGCGGAATCCGCCAGGTCCGAGCCGGACGACATCGCACCGCCACTCGCCGCGATGATCGCGGCGATCCGATCCGCGGTCGCTCCGAGCGCGTCACCCGAGGCTCGTAGTGCCGGCGCGTCGGCCTGTCGATCGATCCTGACTGTGCTGGAGGCCAAGCCCGGCCAGCCGCTCATTGCCGAGCCGCCAGCACCGACACAGCCGCAATCGTCGCTTGCGGGCTTGCTTTCGCAACCGGGTCTGCTGGCCCAACTCGCCGCAATGTCGCGCGAGCAGTTGCTTGATCTCCTGCGGAAGGTCACCGGCGCTGCGTCGCCGCAACCACAGTCGCCAGCGACGGGCGCACCACGGTTTCATCTGATCCAGATCCCGCAGGTTCGCCGGCCTGGTGGTGGCTCATGAACCCCCGGCCACCGGCCGATAGCCGCGTAGCCCTGCACGCTGCCGTCCGACCGTACGAACTCCGCAACCACACGACACATCTCGCAATCAGCCAATCAGCCACTCACCCAGATACGACGAGCGCTCACGTGCTCGAGAAGGAACCAGACATGTTGATCACGATTCACGATCAGACTCCTGCCTTCTCGACGCGCTACGTGTCGCCTGGCACCGCGCGCGCTCAGGTCTCGGTAACGCAAGCAGGTTGTTCTCTGCCTTGCTCGTCCTGCTTGCGACGGTCGCCTGCGACGGTACTGGTGGAACCGTTATGGCAGCCCCTGCGACCGGCGCGTGCCCGGGTTCCGTGTCGCTCGCTTGGTCAATCACCAGCGCCAGCGGACAGCCACTGACCTGTGCCCAGGCCGGCGCGACCAGCGTCGCGCTCCGGCTCCAGAGCCGCACCGGCGGAACGCCTGTGTTCACCGCGTTCCCGTGCGCGAACAGCCCCGGGACCGCCAATATCGCTCCAGGGTTCTACGACGTCGCGATCGAGCTGCACGACGCGAGCGGGGCGAGGCTCGCGACGTCGTCGCCGCAAACTTCCGTGGCAGTTGCGGTCGGCCGCACCAAGGTACTGACACCCGTGACATTCGCTCTCGCTGCCGGAGGCGGCGGTGGGAACAGCCGCGTTGCGCTCACGCTCGAAACAGAGAACGTGACGTCCAACTGCCAGTCGTCCTCGTCCAAAGGCGCGGGGATCACCGGCACCACGATCGCGATCGTGAGAGTCGGAGATGGCTGCGCGGCGGTCACGCTCGTTCGGTGGCTGGATGCATCGAGCGCGATGAGACTCTGACCACGACCGGGCTCGCACCTGGTGGCTACGTCGTGCGCGTGGTCGGCAAGATCGGCCCGGTCGATTGCTGGGCGGCCGAGTCGCAGATCAACGTGCCGGCGACCGGGCAGCTGCAGTCACGGATCTTCCTGCGGCGCCAGAGCGCCCCGGGCTGCTGACGAGCCACCGGCTTTCGCTCTACCCACTTTCGCAAAGGACTCATTCCATGACTGATATGCAAGAAACCCATGCCCCACGGCTTCATCTGATCCAGATTCCGCGCAGCGGGGGGCAACCGTGAGCGCCGAACGATCTCCCATCGTCGATGATTCGTTGAGGCAGCTCGTCCGGGAGACCGTGCGCGAGGTGCTGCGCGACGAGCTGGCGTCCGCGATGCGTCGCAATACCGGGCCACCGCTCGGCGGTGACGACGGGTTTCTCTCCGTCACCAAGGCTGCAAGAGTGGCGGACGTCGCACCGGGTACGATCCGAGCGTGGATCCGTAGCGGTCGGTTGACCGCACAGCATGCGGGTCGTGTGCTGCGGATCAGCCGTCGCGAGCTGGCGCAGTTCATGGCGGGCGCTCCGACCGGCCCCAGCGGCGCGGAGACCGAGCGACGAGCGGCGCACCTCTTTGGGCTGGGCGGGGCCTTGCGCTCTCGGGCGACGTAATACAAAATGTAATACATGAGACGCACGCGAACGCCCACGCCCGAGCAGCTGAACCCGCGCCGCGGGCGAACGGCGCCGCGAAGCCCGGTGACGTTTCGTCTGACCGCTCCGTACGAGGATGCGTTCCTTTGGCTCGCACGACGCGCCAGGCTCGGGCGCTCTGCGTTCGCGCGTCGCATCGTCGAGCACTACATCCGAGAGCACGCGCCACAGCGCGTGAAGAAGGGAATCTGAGATGAGTTGCGTGTATGCCCGAGGGAAATCGCTGTGGATCGCGTATAAGGACGAGCGCGGCATCCGGGTGTGCCGTCCAAGCGGCTACAAGGTGGGCGAGGAAGCCGCCGCAGATGCGGTGGCGGCAGAGCTGGATCGCAAGGCCAAGACGGCGCACGGACCGCGCTCCGATGCGGAGGGAGAGGCCGCTACGGCGATTGTTGCGCCGACGCTGCTCGAGATGCCGACCGCGCTGGTCGAGCCGGCTCCGGAGGCGCTGCCGCCGCTCGCGCTGTCGCCGTTGACGGGGCCGTTGGCCATCACGGTCCGTGAGTACGGCGAGCGATGGATCAAGACGCGCGACAACGTCGAGACCGTTGCGGACGAGATCGGTCGCTTGCGGAACCACATCTTTCCTGCGCTCGGTCACTTGAAGATGCGCGAGGTGAGGCCCCGGCACATTCGAGACTTCATCAAGGCGCTCAAGAACTCCCATCTGCACAAGCGGGGGATGGGCAAGGGCTATGCGAAGGGCAAGATGGCGCCGCGCACGGTCCGGCACATCTACGGCCTGCTTCGTCGGATGTTCAACGCTGCCGTCGTCGACGAGGTGATCGAGGCGAACCCGGTCACGCTTCCGCCCGACGTCCTCCCCAAGAACGTGGACAAGGACCCTGCGTGGAGGGCCACCGCGCTCTACGAGCGTCACGAGCTGGTGCGGCTCGTCTCTGAGCCGATCATTCCACCTGATCGCCGCATCATCAACGCGATCAAAGGGCTTGCTGGCACCCGCCACGGCGAGGCCGCGGGCGTTCGCTGGAACAACTACCTGCGCGAGGCGCAGCCGCTCAAGAAGCTGGTGATCGCGCGCTCGTACAACAAGGACGGCACCAAGACCAAGGTGCCACGCCTGGTCCCGGTTCACTCGGCGCTGGAGCAACTGCTCGAGGAGTGGTGGGAATCGGGCTGGGGCGCTCTCTACGGTCGCGCACCTCGGCTCGACGATCACATCGTGCCGCGCTCGATCGACGGGGATCACACGTACGGCGACGCGGACGACGACGCGGACGATGGGATCGAGCACGAGGATCTCTGGCCCGCCGACCAGGTGAACAAGCTGTTCCACGCCGATCTCGACGCGCTC
>VBLP01000044.1:7164-33979 GCA_005887925.1 Deltaproteobacteria bacterium
ACATGATGAACCTCTACACGAGCTTCTCGTGGCCGACGCTGTGCGCCGAGGTCGCGAAGCTCCAGGTCCAGCTCCCCGAGCGACGCGCGCCCCACGTGGTGCCCGCACGCGGCGAAGCCTTCGCGGCGCGACAAGCCGCGGCGCAAGAGCGCCGGCAGCGCCCATCTCGAGACGTCGACGAGGCGCCGTCGGGTTCTGCTCGCCCGTTTGCGCTCGCGGGGCTCCTTCCCGACCCCACGCCGAACGACACGCGCCCCATGGAGCACGGCCACGCCAACGCTCCGGTTCCCGTCGAGACGAATGGGGCGAGAAGATCTTTCGGCGAAGTCGCTGTAGCAGCCGCGGGTCGCTGTAGCGCTACATGTAGCGCTACATGTAGCGCCGAAACCCCAATGATTTCGAGCCGCTGGCCCGGTTTGAACGGGCGACCTACGGTTTACGAAACCGTTGCTCTACCCCTGAGCTACAGCGGCCGGATAGGGGCTAACTCCTACCTGAGACGGGCGAATTGTGCAAGGGGTCTTGCCGGGCCTCTGCATCCTGCGCATCGAGGCAGATCGCGGCCTTGCGGTGCTCCCGGCGCGGGGGCCGGCGCGCCGTCAGTGGAGAGGGCCGGAGAGGCCGATCGAGACGGGTGCGCGGCCGTCGGCGGTCACGCGGGTCGGCGCGCGCTCGGATCTTGGTCTTTGACCAGAGCTCCGCGACGAATCATCCTTGCAGACCATCTGGTGGACCTCATGCGTGTATTGATAGCTGCGTTCGCGCTCGTGTTCGCGTGCTGCAAGCTGCGCGACAGGGTCGGCGAGTCCTGCGGGATGCTGACCGGGACCGCGGGATGCAAGGACGGGCATACCCGGATCGTCTGCGATCAGGGAAAGTACATCGAGGAGCCGTGCCGTGGACCGAAGGGCTGCGAGGAGGAGGAGGAGCCGGGCGGTGGTGCACTGGTGCTCAGCCACGTGGCGTGCGATGTGTCCGACAACCGCGACGGCGATCGCTGCGGCCGCCCGTCGGGCAGCGGAGCGCTCAGGTACGGTGGCGAAGAGGACCAAGGGGCGTGCAGCTCCGATCGACGATCGATCGTGATCTGTCACGATGGTCGGTTCGAAGGGAGCTGACAGCAACTGATCGATGCGGTCGTGGCCACGCGGCGTCACGCTCGGGACATGAGGTGGTGCGTCGTCTTGGTCGTCGTCGTCGCGGCGTGCGGTAGCTCGCCGCAGCCTGCGCCGTTCGCGGTACACGCCGCGCTCGATACGCCGGTGTGCTCGCTCCCTGAGTGATCCGATCGACTAGGCCTGTCCTGCGTACGGCGCGAGCTGGTGATCGAGCCAGAGCTTGAAGGCGAGCTCGGCACCGGGGGCCTTGCGCAGCAAGTAGTATGCGAGCAGATCCTGCGGCTGCTTGGGCTCGACGGCAGCCCGGCCTGCCTCGACGGAGATCGCGTGCAGCAGGTTCCACTGCCGCGAGAACGCGCGCAGGTAGAAGTAGCTCTTCTTCCGCGCGGCCCACGCGGTGAGCGCCGAGGCCACGATGCGATGGCCGGCATCGGCGGGGGCACAGTCGCCCTCGGTCTCGGTGACCTCGACGGCGCCGGGTCCGAACGTCAGGTGCACCCAGCGCTCCGGGCTGCCATCGAAGACGACGCCCACGGCGTAGGTTGCACGAAGGCGCCGGTACTCGTCGCAGACCGGGTCCGCCGCTGTGTACGCGGTGCGCGCGAACCGGATGAACCCGGTCAGGCAGTCCTCGACGCTCGCGCGGAGCTCCTGCATCGACAGCTTCCCGGGATTTGGATCCTGGAGGGGTGGAATGGGCGCGGTCGGATCGAACCGGAGCAACCGCGTGTCGTCCTCGAGCGTCCTGGCGATCGGCGACGCGGCGACATGATGTCTCACCTCGCCGCTCTTGATCTCGAACACGTCACCGGGGTTCGCGATCCTGGTCTCGAGATCGGGCGCGACGCGGGCGAGATCGGCGACGAAGCGCTCGCGCGACATCGGGAACAGGAATGCATTGCACCACTCCATCCCCGTGCCGGCGAAGCGGAACCCCGCCGAACCGGGCACCGTCAGGCGCGGCCGGATCGCCATGACGTTGTTGAGGTTCATCGCATGCATCTGGTGCGGAAAGCTCGTGCCCCGGCTCGCGAAGAAATCGAAGTTCTGACTGGCATACATCGCGAACAGCAGATCGATCGGACCGGCCTGCTTCAGCGTTCCCGCGGCGGTGTCGGCCGAGATCACGGTGTCTACCTGGTTCCAGAACGTCCCCGAGGCGTCCTTGAACACCATGCCGATCTCGGTGACGTTGGTGACGTTGGAGTGCGTCGTGAGCAGCTCGTATCCGCGCAGCTTGAAGTGCTTGTGCGGCGCCTCGGGGTGGATCTTCGTGAAACCGAGCTGCTCGAGCACGTAGACCATGGTGTGGTCCTTCGGGCAGACCACGTCGCAGCTCCGGGACTTCCTGGCAATGAACGCGAGCGATGGGATGTCGAAGTGGTCGAGGTGGACGTGCGAGATCACGAGCAAGTCGATCGCCGGAAGCGCGTCGAGCTTGATCGTGCGGCGCGGGCACGAGACCACCGCGGTGTCCTCGAACGGATCGTGGAACACGGGGTCCATCAGGCAGGTGGCTGCCTTCATCTCCACCAGCACCGAGGCGTGGCCTAGCAGCGTGACTTTCATCGAGCCCGAGACTACCTTAACCAACGTTAACGACGGGCCGCCGGTACGAAACGCTCGAGATCTCGGGGATGTATGAGCCGGAAGCAGCAACGTATTGCCAACAAGCTGGCAACCCAGGAGCACGCGACGCAGCGGCGCTCGCTGGCGCTCAAGGTGTTCGACGAGGTCGACGCGCTGGTCGACCGCGAGGTCGCCAGGTCGATCGCGAGAGGCCGAACCCCGACGTGCTCCAGGGGGTGCTCCCATTGTTGCCGGCAAGAGGTCTACGTTCCCCGAGCCGAGGTCGAGGCGATCGTCGAGTGGCTCGAGAGCTCCGCTCCACACCTCATCGCCGATCTCAAGATCCGGATAGCAGCATGGCTGTCCTGGTACCGATCACAGTATCCCAGGCTCGTCGCAAGCGGGGTTTCGCGCCGAGATGCATTCTACGCTCACGGCCCTCAGTGTCCTGCGCTGGTCGACGATGCGTGCTCGATCTATCCCGTCCGGCCGGTATTCTGCCGCACGCACTATGTCGTCAGCCCGGCAGACGCGTGTCGGCCGGAGGGCGATCCGGCGCGGTCGGACGCACCTGTCCAGTCGCTGGGCATCTTCACCAAGACGGCTCCCATCGCGACGCGGCTGCGGGCGCTCGTCGAGAGTCAGGGCTCGGACTTCAACGGAACCGTGCATCTCCTGCCGGAGTGGCTGGCGCACCTGCTCGACGTGGAACAGCAGCCATGGCGAGGCGCGCGGCCGGCTCGATAGGTCGCTATTCTGCCATCATGACAGCCCGGAGGCATCGAAGATGACCGTCACGCGTCGCACGCTGTTCCAGATCGGTATCGCCGCGGCGATCGGGACGTCGCGCCCGGGGTTCGCCGACGCGCCCGCGCTGCTCACCCGGGCGATCCCATCGACGGGGGAGAAGCTGCCGGTGATCGGCCTGGGCACCAACCGCTACGGCGTCACGGCGCCGGCCGAGGTCGCGGCGCGGCGCGAGGTGCTGCGCCGCATGCCGGAGCTCGGCGCGACGGTGATCGACACGGCGCCGGCGTACGGCGCGTCGGAGGAGGTGATCGGACGGCTGCTGAGCGAGCTCAAGAACCGCGCTCGGGTGTGGCTCGCGACCAAGGTGACCGCGCCGAGCGGGCGGCCGGCCGAGGGGCGCAAGATGCTCGAGGACTCGTTTCGCCGCCTGCGCACCGAGCGCATCGAGCTCGTCCAGGTCCACAGCCTGCAGGGCGTGCGGGAGATGCTGCCGGTGCTGCGCGAGCAGAAGAAGGCCAAGCGGCTGTCGTACGTCGGCGTGACGACGTCGCGCGACGCGCAGTACAGCGAGCCGCTCGAGGTCATGCAGCGAGAGCAGCTCGACTTCATCCAGGTCGATTACTCGATCGCCGACCGCAACGCGGCGGACAAGATCCTTCCGCTGGCGGCATCGCGCGGCATGGCGGTGCTGGTGAATCTCCCGCTGGGGCGGGGCAACGCGCTCGCCAAGGTCAAGGACCGGCCGCTGCCCGCGTGGGCGGCGGAGGTCGACGCGGCGAGCTTCCCGCGGCTGTTCCTCAAGTACGTGGTCTCGCACCCGGCGGTGACGGTGGCGATTCCGGGCACGACGAAGGTCGAGCACCTCGAGGACAACCTCGGCGCGGCGCGGGGCCGGCTGCCCGATGCCGAGATGCGGCGCCGCATCGAGCAGCTGTTCGATGCGCTGTAGCGCTGCTACCGCGCCCCGTCGAGGGGCCCGAGCGGGAAACGCTGCCGGAAGCGCTGGAGGTAGCGCGGCGTTCCGGCGCCGAACGCGGCGCCGAGGCCGACGATCACGGTGATGCCGCGCCGCTCGGGCTGCTCGGTCGGCGCCGCGCTCCGGGCGATGACCTCGGGCACATCGTCGCGCGACTTCATCACGCGCAGGAACAGCCGCGACTCGGCCAGGAGCGTCGAGAACTCCCAGTCCGAGCCGCCGCGCATGCGGATCGCGACGCCGACGCCGAGGGCGTCGGAGCTGTCGTCGCGGCTCCACCAGGTGCGCTCGGCGATCGCCTGCAGCTCGATGCCGGTCTCGACGTCGCGCGGCTCGAGCAGCGACGGCCACAGCCAGTCGGCGAGCAGCACGCGCGCGCTGCCGGCGACCGAGAGGTTGCGCGCGCTGTCGTCCTGGACCGTGCGGCGCGCGGCGGCCTCGACAGCCAGCCCGAGCCGCCCCGCCCACCACGCGAGCTCGACCTGACCGCCGACGAGCTCGGCCTTGCGGTCCGGCGCGTCGGTGAACGTGAGGGCACCACCGAACATCGGCGTCCGCTCGCCCTCCGCCGCGGCGCCGGCGGTCATCGCCATCACGAGTGCGATCGCTGCGGGGGTCTTCACGGGCGCGAGTATACTCCAGGCGCCGAGCGCGGCGCTTCGGCGAGGCTCGCCCCAAGGAGGCCCGATGAAGATCACCGAGATGAACTGGATGCAAGTCGAGCGCTACCTCGAGCGCGATGATCGCGCGGTGGTCCCGATCGGCTCGACGGAGCAGCACGCCGGCCTGAGCCTCGGCGTCGACCTCATCCTGTCGGAGCGGGTCTCGGTCGAGGCAGCCCAACCGCTCGGCGTCCCGGTGTTCCCGACGCTCAATTACGGATACACGCCGTACTTCACGGCGTATCCGGGGACGATCAGCCTGCGCATCGACACGCTGATCGCCATCGTGCGCGACGTGCTCGACAGCCTCCAGCGCGGCGGGTTTCGCCGCATCCTGTTCGTCAACGGCCACGGTGGCAATGCACCGGCGGCGTCGCTGATCCAGGAATGGATGTCGGACCACCCGGGCGCCTGCGTCCGGTTTCACAACTGGTACAACGCGCCGAAGGTGTGGAAGAAGGTGCAGGAGATCGATCCGGTCGCGGGCCATGCGAGACAGAAAGCCGATGATCGATACGGAGCAGTTCCGGCTCCGCGATCCGAAGCGGGCGCGCGCGATGCTCGGCGACGGCAACTTCGGCGGGCTGTACCAGCGCTCGGACGACGAGATGCTCGCGCTGTGGAAGGTGGCCGTCGACGAGACGCGCGAGGTGATCGAAGGACCGTGGGCGTGACGGCCGGCGGATCGGATGCCGTCCTGATCTGGGGCGCCGGCGCGGTCGGCGGGACGATCGGGGCGTGCCTGGCGCGCGCCGGCCATCCGGTCGTCCTGGTCGACGTCGCGGCCGACCATGTCGGCGCGATCGACGAGCGCGGCCTCGCCATCGAGGGGCCGATCGAGGCGTTCACGCAGCGCGCGCCCTGCGTCACACCGGACCGGCTGCAGGGGCACTATCGCCGCGCCTTGCTCTGCGTCAAGGCCCAGGACACGGCGGCCGCCGCGGCGGCCCTGCGCCCGTTCCTCGCCGACGATGGCCACGTCGTGTCGGCGCAGAACGGGCTCAACGAGCGCGTGATCGCGGACATCGTCGGCCGCGGGCGCACGATCGGCGCGTTCGTCAACTTCGGCGCCGATTACCTCGGCCCCGGCCGCATCCTGTACGGCGGGCGCGGCGCGGTCGTCATCGGCGAGCTCGATGGCCGGATGACGCCGCGCGCTGCACGCGACGCTGCGCGACTTCGAGCCCGCCGCGATCGCGACCGACAACATCTGGGGCTATCTGTGGGGCAAGCTCGCCTACGGCGCGCTGCTGTTCGCGACGGCGCTGACCCATGACTCGATCGCCGACGCGCTGGCGCTGCCGCAGTACACCGCGCTCTACCGCGCGCTCGGCGCCGAGATCCTCTGCGTCGCGGCGGCCGAGCGCGTCCGGCCCGAGGGCTTCAACGGCTTCTCGCCCGCGGCCTTCCAGCCCGGCGCGGATGCGGCGGCGGCGCAGCGCTCGATCGACGAGATGGTCGCCCACAACCGCCGGTCGGCGAAGTCGCACAGCGGCATCTGGCGCGACCTCGCGGTGCGCAGGCGCAGGACCGAGGTCGACGCGCAGATGGCGATCGTCGCCGAGATCGCGGCGGGGCACGGGCTGCGCACGCCGCTGGTCGAGCGCGTCGTGCGGCTCGTCCACGAGATCGAGGATGGCGTGCGGCCGATGGCGCGTGGCAACCTCGATGCGCTGGCCGAAGCGATGTGATCGCCTCGACGAGGTTGCGATGAACATCGAGTTTCCCGGCAAGACCGTGATCGTGACCGGCGGCGCGCATGGCTTCGGCCGCGCCATCGCCCACGCGTTTGCCGCGCGCGGCGCATGGACCTGGACCTGCGACGTCCTCGCCGACGGCCTCGGCGAGACCGCCGCGCAGGCGCGACCGGCCGGCGGCGGCCGCCTGGAGACCGCGATCGTCGACGTCACCGATCGGGCGGCGGCCGGGCAGCTGGTCGATCGCGTCGTGCAGACCACCGGGCAGATCGATATCCTCGTCAACAATGCCGGCGGCGTCTGCGGGCAGGTCGGCCAGCCGATCGAGGACGTCGCGCCGGCGCAGTGGCAGGTGATCTTCGACGTCAACGTGACCGGCTCGTTCCACTTCGCGCAGGCGGTGGCACCGCACATGAAGGCGGCGCGCGCCGGACGGATCGTCAACATCTCGAGCGGCGCGGGCCTGGGCGTGAGCCGCACCGGGATCCAGGCCTACGCCGCGGCCAAGGCGGCGCAGATCGGGCTGACCCGCCAGCTCGCGCACGAGCTCGGCCCGTTCGGGATCACGGTCAACAGCGTCGCGCCGGGCTTCGTGCGATCGAACCCGACGACCGAGTGGCAGTGGGAAGCCTACGGCCCCGAGGGCCAGCGGCGGCTCGTCGAGAGCATCGCATTGCGCCGGCTCGGCGCACCGGCGGACATCGCGCACGCGGTCCTGTTCCTCGCGTCGGACCACGCGTCGTGGATCACCGGGCAGGTGGTGTCGGTCAGCGGCGGACCGTAGCTCGGCGCTGGCCGTGGCAGCGTCAGTCCGGGATCAGCCGGCCGCGCACCAGCTTCCACGCCTGATCTCCGGATCCGGCGTCGATCGCTTGCTGCGTGACGGTCTTGCCGTCGACGACGATGCGGACCGCATGGCGGCCCGGCGCCACCACGATGGCCGCTCCCGCGAGATGCTCGCGGTCGTCGACGAAGACGCCGGCGCCGGCGGGCACGCCGGAGATCACGAGGCGAGCCGGCGAGGCGGCGAGCGCGATGTTCTTGTACAGCGTCGTGCCCGGTGCAACGTCGAGGTTCTCGGTCACCGGGACGTGGCCCGGCAGCTCGAGCCGGATCACCAGCTGCCTCGCCGTGATGCCGGTGAGCATGGTCGGGGTCTTGAGCCCGGTCGGCTCGCCGGCGATGAACACCGCGGCTCCCGGCGGCGTGCTCTCGATCTGGACCGCGGCTGCCGCCAGCGGTTTGACCGCGGGCGCCGGCGGCGCGCGCCGGATCAGGGAGACGGCCCCCGCGGCGAGGAAGCCGATCATGATGAAGATCAGCGCGAACACGAGCCAGCGCGGCGAGAGCGGGGCCTGGGCCGCCGTGATCTCCGGATCGGGGAGTGCCGCCTCGGCATCGTCGGGCTCGACCCTGGGATGTGGAAGCGTCGTGTCCTCGGCGTTGTCGGCTTGCACCGCGGCGTCGAGGTGCTCCGCGAGGTCGACCCGGACGTCGCTGCGGAGCTTCATGACCAGCGAGATGTTGCGCGACAGCGAGCGGGTCTGCGCGATCGAGCGCTTCGCCTCGGCGCAGGTCGTGCCGAACAGGTCCTCCATCAGCCGCGCGAGCACGCGCGCGTCGCAGCGCGGGAGCTCGAGCAGGAAGTCCTCGAGCGCCGCGGCCATCTCCTCGGCCGAGCCATAGCGCTCCGCGGGTGAGCGGGACAGCGCCCGGCCGAGGATCCGGTCGAGCTGCGGCGGCACGTCGGAGCGGAACTTGCTCGGCGGCGGGATCGGCGCCTTCATGATCGCGTACAGGCTGGCGGCCTCGTTGTCGCGCAGGAACAGCGGCCGGCCGGTCAGCATCTCCCACAGCACCACGCCGGCCGAGAACGTATCCGCGCGCTGATCGGCGGGCCGGCCGAGGACCTGCTCGGGCGGCATGTACGCGACCTTGCCCTTGATCGTGCCGGTCACGGTCTGCCGGCTCGCGTTCGACTTCGCGACACCGAAATCGATGATCTTCACTTCTCCGCGATAGGTGATGACGATGTTCGCTGGATTGACGTCTCGGTGTACGAGATTGAGCGGATTGCCGTCGGTGTCCGTGAGCTGATGCGCGAAGTGCAGTCCGGTGCAGACCTGGGCGGCGATCTCGACGGCCATGCTGATCGGCATCAGCTGCCGCGAGAACGACAGCTTGTTGAGCACCTTGCACAGATCCTCACCCGCGAGGTACTCCATGGCCGTGAAGTGCTGGCCATCGACCTCGCCGAACTCGTAGGTCCGGACGATGTTGGGGTGATCGAGCCGCGCCGCGAGCCGCGCCTCGTCGATGAACATCCCCACGAACGCTTCGTGGTGGCCGAAGTGCGGCAGGACGCGCTTGATCACGACGACCTTGATGACGCCCTCGATGCCCTTGTGGACGGCGAGGAACAGCTCCGCCATCCCGCCCGCCGCGATCTCGCCGATCAGCAAGTACTTGCCGAACCGCTCGCCGACGATGTCCTCACCCTTGGCGGCCTCGGCGTACCCCGGGCCGAGCGCAACCACCGAAATCTCGGGCGCCGAGACCTCCTCCTCCCACCGAGAGTCGGGGTGCTTCGTCGACAAGCTCGATGAATGTAACATGCCGCGGCATGCGGCACTTCGTTGATCGCTAAGGGCGGCTCATACCACCGCTGCGCCGATGCAGCACCGTGCATGTGCGTCCGCGAGCGATTTCAGTCAGGTGCACCACGCGATTCCTCGGCCTCGGTATTTTGCTGAAACCCATCTCGGTATTTTGCTGAACCGTAGCGGACGGTGGGTGAGCATGATTCGGATGAGGAATGGGGTGCGGCGTCCACCGCGACGGCGCGCCCTGCCCGAACGGTCGGTGACAATGGGATTCCGGATGGTTACATAGACCATCGTGCTCCACCGAATCACAGATGCCGGTGACATCGAGCGCCGGCTTCTCGAGCTGGCCCACACGACCGATGCCAGGCTCACCGCGCCTGCCCTCGCCTTCTTCGCGCCGTGCTCGCTCGATGACGCGACGCGTGTGCTCGACGACCTGGCGGCCCGCGATCGGCTCGACATGGAGGTCGAGGACGACGGGACGATCGTGTATCACATGCGAGGCCGGCAGAAGCTCGCGCCGCCCGCGCCGGCCGCCGGGCCGTCGATGACCAGCGCGCTGGTGCCGGCGATTCGTCCGGAATCCGGACCGAGCCCGCTCGTCGCTGCGGCGCTGAGCGCCGTCGTGCCCGGTGCCGGACACCTCTATGCCGGGCGGATCGGCGCCGCGGTGCTGTGGTTCATCGTCGTCGGCCTGGGCTACGCCCTGATCCTCCCCGGCCTCGTGCTGCATCTGTTCAGCATGGTCTCGGCCGCGTCGGCGGCGCGCCGCGTCGAGGCGGGGCGAGCGCGGTTCCACCTTGCCCCGGCCCGGATGCACGGATAGCCGCACGGATAGCCGCCCGCATTCGCCTCTGTCGGACCGCAAGTGCGGCGTGATACGGTGGGCGTATCGTGGACCGGAGTGCCAGTGCACATACCGCGCGACCCAGCGCGTTGATCGTCGACCTGGACACCCCGGAGCTGCGCGACGCCTTTGCCAGCGAGGTCGCCGACGTCAACCGCCGCCGCTTGCGGGTGATCGGGCCGATCATGGTCGTCGTGCACATCGCGCACACCTGGCTGTTCTGGGTGGCGACCGGCGAGCACACGCTGAACGCCGCCACGCTGTGGGCGCTGGGTCGCCTCGTGGTCGCGCACGCGGTGATGGTGCCGATCACCGGATCTCTCACGGTGCTGGTGTTTCGCTCGCGGCGCCGCTTCGTCGCACGGATGATGGCGCCCGCGGTGGCGACGCTCTACCTCGTGCACGGCGCGCTGTGCACCGCGCTCGCGCTGATCTCCACGCAGAGCGTCAGCACGTACGTCGGCTACTGCCTCGGCATGGGAGTCATCCTGTGCATCTCGACCCGCGCCGCGATGATCGCGTATTGCATCGGCCTGGCCACGCTGGTGATCTCGCTCGCCGTGATCGCGGTGGGCACGGCCGCGTTCCTGGCGACGATGCCGACGTGCGTGACGATCACCGCGGTCGGCGCCGCGCTCGCGTCGCTGCTCCACGCCGCGCGCCGGCGCGAGTTCCGGCAGCGCGTGACGATCGAGCGCCAGCGCGATCAGCTCGGCGCGCTCAACAGCGACCTCGAGCGCCGGGTCCAGGCCCAGGTCGGCGAGATCGTCGCGCACGCCGCCGAGGTCGAACAGCTGAACGCGCAGCTGCGCGCGCAGGTCCGCGCCCGATCGAGCGAGCTGTCGCTGGCGCTGGCCCGCCTGGCGCAGCAGCGCGGGGACGGCGCCACCGTGCTGCGCGGCACCCTGCTCGGCGGGCGGTTCGCCGTCGGCGACGTCATCGGCGAGGGCGCGATGGGCGTGGTCTATCAGGGCATCGATCGCGCGACCGGCGCGCGCGTCGCGATCAAGGTGGTCCAGGCGACCTCGACGCACACGCTCGATGCGCTGCGCCGGTTTGCCCACGAGGCCGGCACGGCGGCGGCGATCACGCACCCCGCGGTCGTGCGCATGCTCGACGTCGACATCGCCGATGACGGGCTGCTGTTCCAGGTCCAGGAGCTGATCGATGGCGAGCCGCTGGCGCGGATGCTGGGGCGCGCATGGAGCCCGGGCGACGCCGCGCGGGTCGGCGCGGTGCTGTGCGAGGCGCTCGCGGCCGCGCACGCGGTCGGTGTCGTGCACCGCGACGTCAAGCCCGAGAACATCATGCTCACGAGCAGCGCGCCCGGGCTGAAGCTGCTCGACTTCGGGATCGCGAAGCTCTACGAGGCCGTCCACGGCACCGGCGAGGCCATGACGCGCACCGGGATGATCGTCGGAACGCCCGCGTACATGGCGCCCGAGCAGGTGCTCGGCGCGAGCGAGGTCGGCGATCGCGCCGACGTGTACGCCGTCGGCGTCGTGCTGTTCCGGCTGCTGTCGGGCCGCCCGCCGTTCGAGGCCGATTCGCCGCGCGAGATGATGATGAACCGGCTGCTCGACGAGCCGCCGAGCCTGCGCGCGTTCGAACCGCTGGTGCCCGAGTCGCTGGCGCAGCTGGTCGAGCGCTGCCTCGCGCGCGCCCCCGAGGGCCGGCCGCCGGCCGCCGATCTGGCGCGCCAGCTCGCGAGCTGGGCGGATGCCGTGGGTGCGCCGCCGCTCGAGGGCAGCGCGCGCGTGCAGCGCGAGGTCGCCGCGACGCAGCCCGCGCGCTGGAGCGACGACATGTCGACGTTCTGAGCTACACAGGGACACACTGACCTTCGGTCAGCGTCCCTGTTCCGCCTCGATCGAGAGGGGGCTTTCCCGCCCCCTCTTTCGCGGCAAAGCCGCGAAATTCACCCCTCCGCGCGTCGCGTCGCGCGGATCTTCTTGGCCATCAACCTACGCGACTATGTCGATAGGGGGCGATTTCCCGCCGGCCGGCGGCTGGTCCGGCGGAGCCGGTCGGATCATTCACGACTGGCGACCGCGCGTCGCGTCGCGCGGTCGAGGCTAGCTTGACCATGAACCAACGCGACTATCTTCAGTTGGTGGTGCCGCCGAAGCAGCGCGTCGGCTCGGCGATGAAACCCGGGAACGGCGTGTTCGTGATCCCGCTGATCGCGATGTCATCGATCTGCCAGCCCGAGGCGGTGCAGCAGGTCTCGGTCGCGAGCCGGAACCGCAGCTGGACCGCCTGGCCCGCGAACTGCGTGCCGAAGTCGAGCGTCAGCGGGTCGCGGTTGGGGAACGACGGGTTCTTGCCGCCGAACACGTGGCGGCCGGCGAGCGCGTTGAGGAAGTCGATCGAGATCACGCCGGGATAGCCCGGATTGACGCCGACCTGGTTGACATCGCGCCAGGTCGCGCCGTCATCGTTGGAGATCTCGATCGCGCCGCCGTTGAAGAACACGCCGGCGAACTGGGTGGCCGAGATGTTGTAGGCGTGCTGCAGCGTGACGACGAGCGGCTGGGTCGTGCTGACCTGCAGCACCGGCGACACCAGCTGGGTGTCGCTGGTGAACGACGGCTCGGCGCCGAACAGCACGTGGTTGCCGGTGGCGTCGGTGGTGCGGCTCCACAGCGTGCCGCCGAGGTCGCCGGCCGGGGTCCACGCGGTGAGCTGGGTCTCGATGTGATCGGCGGTCGCGATCGCGGGCCGCTCGTCGGCGGCGATCGGCACGTGGAGCGTGACGGCGAGACTGCCGGTGCTGCAGCCCGCGTCGCTGTCGACGTGAAGCGCGACGTCGAGCGTGGCGTTGAGCGGCGCCGAGCTCGTGACCTGGACCGGGATCGCGAGCTCCGCCTGCGTGCGCGCGGTGAGGTCGCCGAGCTCGATCCTCGGGCCGAGGATCACGCCGGGGGTGGTGGTCGTCGCGGTGACCACCACGCCGCGTGCGGCGATGAACCCGGTGTTGGCGAGCGTGACGCGCAGCATCCCGGTCTCCCCCGGATCGAGGTAGCCGTCGTGGTCGCAGGACACGCCGTCGTCTTGCAGGCTGATCCCGCTGGTCGCGAGCTTCGCAGCGACCGCGTCGCTCTCGACGACGCCGGTGAAGCTGGTCGAGGTCGCCGCCGGGGACACCGCGCACGTGCCGACGCCGCGCACGGCGAACGCAGCGGCCATCGCGGCCGCGTCATCGGCATCGAGCGCGACGGCGGCGGCGAGGATCGCGTCGCGCGCCTCGGTGAACGTCGCGTTCGGCGGCGTCAGCAAGAGGCCCGCCACGACGTAGTCCGACATCCGGCGGCGCGCCGTATCGTAGGGGTGGCGAGCGAGCACCGCGTTGTAGGCTTCCCACAGCATGCTGGTCCAGACCTCTCCCGCGTTGTGGACCTCGGAGTTCGCGCTGGCGGCCGGACCGGGGTTGAGCGGCACATCGGGCAGCGCGGCGCCGTCGGTGATGTGGCGGAAGCTGAGCCCGTTGCGCTTGCGGTTGGTGCTGTAGGGAAACCGCCGGATGCCGAAGTAGCCTGGATCCGCGAAGCCCGAGATCCCCAGTCCGCCGGCGGTGAGCGCGTAGAGGCCGACGCCGAACGTGCCACCGGAATCGTCGTTCGGGCCGAGCATCATGTGGAGCGCGACGAAGTCGCCCCAGCCTTCGCTCATCGCCCGGCACTGCGGGCCGGTGTCGCACCGCGCGAGCCGGTGATGCAGGTAGTGGCCCCACTCGTGGGAGATGATCGCGTTGTCGAAGTCGCCATCGTGCTCGATCGTGGTCGTGCGGTGCATCGTGACCGTGACGGGGAGCGTCGCCTCGAGCGCCCTGCCGTCGTCGAAGCCGACCACGACGCCGGGCAGGTTTGCCGTCGCGCTGCCGCTGAGCGGCTGCGCCGGCGTACCGGGGATCGCGATCATGCCGATGACGCCGATCGCGCCGGCGCGCTGCAGGTTGGGAATCGCGGTCGCGCTCGAGCACGCGCCCGTGAACTCGAACAGCGCGATCCGCCCCGTCAGGTTCTGGGTGAGCCGGCTGCACGCGGTGTGGGTCCCGCCGGTCCGGTCCTGGGTGAGCACCACCGTGCCGGTGAGATCGAAGCTCCGTGGACCCGCGACGAAGATGTTGGTTGGCGGCGCTGTGGTCGGTGTGGTGAGGCTGGTCGTGGCGTGGCCGGTCCACAGGAACATGTTCATCACCGGGGACAGGCCATCGGAGGGCGTGGTCATGTTCGCGTTGTCGCGCGATCCGCCGAGCGCGTTGGACTGCGCGTGGACGATCAGCGGGTCGCCCGGGGCGCCGCCGCGGCCGAAGTTGTCGACCTGGCCGTTGCCGGTGACCTCGGTGAACCCCGAGTCGTAGTACCAGTCGTGCAGCCAGTTGGTCACGAAGAACACGTTGACCGCCGCGGCCTTGGACTGCGTCTGGGTCGCGAGCGGCTCCGCCGTGAAGTCATAGGCCTGATCGAGGGTCCGGTCGGCGTGCACCTCGGGGCGGATGTCGCCGAAGTTGAACCCCGCCGGCGCCGTGATGTCGGCGAACGCATCGACGTTGTTGCCCGATGTCGTGGTCGCGGCGGCCGGGAGCCACGGATCGCGCGGCCCGTTGAACGCCTCCATCGCCACCATGTTCGGCGGTATGAGCGGCGGAACGATATTGTCGGGGCTCCCGGTCGGATGCGGATTGAAGCTGGTCAGGGCGCCGTCGAGTGGGTTGTGATTGCCCGCGGGGTCGGCGAATGCCCGGTAGGTGAAGGCGTCGCTCGCGGTGAGGTCGACGTCGCCCAGCACGCGGCCGTCGGCGTCGCCGATCAGGTAGCGCCGCGCCGCGAGCTCGGTGGCATCGAGCGCGGCCTTCTCGCCCAGCACCTCGACCGACCACACGGCGATCAGCTGCCCTCCCTCGGGCAGGAGCTCGCGCTTGGCGCGCGCGTGCTGGACCCGGACCTCCGGATGGTCGGCGACGGCGAGCTCGCGGTACCCCGCGGTGTCGGTGCCCTCGGTGATCGCCGGCCGGGCGCGCGACGTCCCGTAGAGCGCATCGAGCGCACGCTCGAGCGCGGCGCTCGGCGTCGACACGAAGCGCGCCTGGCCGGGGCTGGTCCGCATCGTCCCGGACACCGCCGCGAGCGAACCGTCCGCCTGCATCATCACGCGGAGCTCGCCGTGATGGATATCGACGCCGTCGACCTGCTGCTGCAGCCGCACGAGCGAGGCGCCGTTGCGCATGCGCTGCAGGCCGGCGCTCACCAGATCGGGCGCGCGGCCGTACGGGATCCACAGCGGCGCGAGCGCCGCGACGTGATCGCGCGCCGCCGCCTCGGGCGCCATTCCGGCCGGCGCGGCCCGCGGCACGACGGCGCGCAGCAGGCGCGGAATACCGGCGTCGTCGCGCGCGTCGATCGCGACGCCCGCCGCCACCGCCGCCAGATCGACGGCCGACTGCGCGCGTGTCGGCACCGGATCCGGCGGCGGCGGCGGCGCCGCGCACGTTGCGAGCGCCAGCGCAGCCAGTGACAAGACGACGGCCCTGATGTGGAACATGATGCGATCTCCTCGCGCAGGGAGCTTCGGCGGTGCGGCGCGCCGACCATCGCATAATCAGAAAACTATTCTCAACAAGCGATCACGATATATCCGTGCACTGCGCGCTGCTGTACGAAGATCGAGTCTCGGCGTACTCGCGATATCAGCGCCTGTCATCGACGTCGAGAGTGGCGGCGGCCGGCGATACGCGCGGCGCGAGCGGCACGGCAGTGAAGTTGCATTCACGACATATCATGAACGTTGATACACTACCGATCTGGCGAGACGCCGCAGGCTCGATCGCGAGTTCGGGAGTGCGGCGTGAGCTAGACGACGACGGCGTGTCCGCGTCTGCGCGCGAGACCAGTGGAGCTGCGAACTCGCCGACACGCGACCGCACGCTGCATTACAGTCTCCATCGGTGGGTCTGATCGAATCCGGACTTCGACACCACTACCGACCGGGTGGCGCGTGGCCAGCCGCGCGACACGACCGGAGTGATGCCTTACGGAGCGCCGGCGAGGTCCTTGAGATAGCTGCGCTGGACGCACAGCGGGCGAATCCCCATCGCCGCGTACATCCGCTAGGGTGTGTCGTTGGCGCGCGCGCCGACCGCGAGGGACTCCGCGCCGCGCGCCCACGCATCGCCGACGCAGGCCGCGATCAGCGCGGTGGCGACCCCGCGGCCGCGAAACTCGCGGCGCGTGAACAGGTCCTCGATCACACGCGCTGGCACGGCCACCGGCGCCGTGTTACGACCGCGACATGCTGTGTCGTCTGTCGGTCCTCGCGGTGTCGTGCTGGGCCTCGATCGCCGTCGCGGGGCCCGGGGACGCGCCGGTCGTGTGCAAGGCGCCGCCGGCGAGCGCGAGCATCACCCTGCAGTTCCGGCCCGAGACCTCGATCACCGATCTCGCGACCTGGATCACCGCGACCTTGTGCAAGAACGTCGTGTTCGATGCCGCGGTTCCGAAGTCCGGCCTGGGCGCGACGCTGCTGAGCCCCAAGAAGCTCACGCCCAAGCAGGCGCTGCAGCTGGTGGTCGATGCGATCGAGGCGACCGGCCTGGTCGTGGTGCAGAAGCCCGACACCATCATCATCAAGCTCGGGCCCAGCACGCCGCGCGCGTGCAGCGGCGTTGCCTCCGCTCCGCAGGCCGGACCGTCGTCCGGACCGTCCGGCGGTCCGCCGGAGCCGACGCCGCCCGAGCCGGAGCCCGACGACGACTCGCTCGCGCTGGCGATGGCGAGCGGTATCCGGCAGATCGACGAGACCCATTACGAGCTCAAGCATTCGCTCGTCGAGAAGGTGCTGCTCAATCCGATGGCGATGGCCAAGGGAGCGCGGGTCGTGCCATCGATGAAGAACGGCAAGCCGGACGGCGTGAAGCTCTATGCGATCCGCCCGAGCTCGGGATTCGCCAGGCTCGGGCTCGCGAACGGCGACACGGTCGTCTCGGTCAACAAGCTCCGGCTCGACTCCGCCGATCAGGCGCTCGAGATCTACACCCAGCTCCGCGAGGCCAAGCGGATCGACGTCGAGGTGGTGCGCCGCGGCAAGTCGCTGACCCTGGTGTATACCATCGTGCCGTAGCCGCCCCATCCACGGGCAGCACCGGAGGACAACATGCATGGCTCGCGATTGTCTGCGCTTCTCGTGATGCTCGGTCTGGTCGGCTCGGCGCACGCAGGCCCCGTCGTGGTGCTCGAGGGCGCGCGCCTGATCGACGGCACCGGCAAGCCGGCGCGCGACAACGCCGCGCTGGTGATCGACGGCGACAAGATCACGGCGGTCGGCACCGCCGGCAAGCTGGCCCGCCCCAAGGGCGCCCGCGTCGTCGACGTCCACGGCCGCACCATCATGCCCGGGTTGATCAGCGCGCACAGCCACGTCGGGCTGGTGACCGGCACCGCCAACCGCGCCGACGCGTACACCCGCGAGGCGGTCCAGAATGCGGCGCTGCAATACGAGCAATACGGCGTCACCTCGGTCGTCACGCTCGGGCTCAATCGCGATCTGGTGTACGAGGTGCGCGACCAGCAGCGCAAGGGGGCAGTCCCCGGCGCGCAGATCTTCACCGCCGGGCGCGGCATCGGCGTGCTCAACGGCACACCGCCGCAGCCGGTGGCGCCCGACCAGGTGTACCATCCGGCCACGGCCGACGACGCGCGCGCCGCGGTGCGCGAGATGGCCGGCCACCACGTCGACATCGTCAAGCTCTGGGTCGACGACAACCTCGGCAAGTTCACCAAGATGCCGCCCGAGATCTATCGCGCGGTGATCGATGAGTGCCACAAGCACAAGCTGCGGGTCGCCGCGCACGTGTTCTACCGCGCCGACGCCAAGGCGCTGGTCGCCGCCGGCGTCGACGTCCTGGCCCACAGCGTGCGCGACCTGCCCGTCGACGACGAGCTGATCCGCGCCGTCAAGTCGCGCGGCGTGTTCTACATCCCGACGCTGAGCGTCGACGAGAGCTTCTTCATCTTCGCCGAGCAGCCCGAGGTGATGAACGACGAGTTCTTCAAGCACGCCGTGCCGCCCGAGCTGATCACGATGTTCCTGAGCAAGGAATACAAGGACAAGGTGGCGGCCAATCCCGCCGTGCCCAAGGAGAAGGCGGCGTTCGCGGTCGCGCTGCGCAACGTCAAGGCGCTGCACGACGCCGGCGTGCAGGTCGCATTCGGCACCGATTCAGGCGCCCTGCCCGAGCGGATCCCGGGCTGGGGCGAGCATCACGAGCTCGAGCTGATGGTGCGCGCCGGGCTGTCGCCGATGGACGCGATCGTGGCGGCCACGCAGAAGAGCGCGGCGCTGATCAAGGCCGGTGACCGCGGCACGCTCGAGCCCGGCAAGCGAGCCGACTTCGTCGTGCTGGCCGCCGATCCGATCGCTGATATCCGCAACACGCGCCAGATCGTCTCGATCTGGCACGGCGGGCGCGAGATCGCGCCGCGCGTCCCGGCCGCGCCCGCGAAGTGACTGCTCTACTTTAGTTCTCCGCCGTCTCGGGATCGGGCTCGGAGCGCCACACGTACCGGTATTCGTAATGTGGGCGGCGCAGCACGAGCGTGACGCGATGGCCGGTCGCGAACAGGTCGCGCGCGTAGATCGTGAAGTCGGCGATGCCGCGGTAGAGCACGGCGCCGGTGGCGCGCCGCCAGGTGCGCCCCCGGACGGGGAGCACATCATCAAGATCGACCTGCGTGACCTGGTCGCTGACCTCCTCGAGGTCGTGGCGCACGCCGTTGCCGTCCTCGACCCAGGCATCCCATGTCCGGATATCGGACATCGCTTCGAACTTGTGCCAGAGCGTCAGGTGAAACCGAAACCGATCGCGCGACACCACGACGTAGTACGCGGTGTTGCGAAGCGGCGCGTAGCGCAGCTCCACGTCGCGCATCACGATGGTCAGCGGCATCGACGTGCGCGCCGTCTTGCCGGCCTCGAGCACGAGCGGCGGCTGGATGACCTCCGCGGTCCAGTGCGAGCGACAGCCGGTGAGGCCGGCGAGCACGGCGCCAAGTGCGAGCCACTTGACCATGCGCGGATTGTAACCGAGCCGGCATCGGGAGCGGCCGGCGTCGACGACGTTTGCCGTTGGCGCGCTCACGGATCTCGGCGCGGGTGTCCTTCGGTTCGCCGGGTGTAGCGCGTCCGCGCTCGAGGAGGGTGCGCCCACGGCCTACCTGCCGCGGCGCGCCTCCGATTTCTGAGGCGAGGCATCGAGCCCCGCGGATGAAATAGGTTGAAGAGATCGCGCCGCGCGTGCAGGTGTGATATCGCCTTGTCGTCTCGGTCACCCGTACTGCGGAGGTCGACATGAGCAGCATGACAACGCCGATCGCTGTCGGCATGGTCGCCCCGAGCTTCGCCCTGCATGGCGACGCGCGGCGCGCACTGTCTTCTTCGGAGGCCCGCGGGCGGCCCTGGGTGCTCGCCTTCGTGCGGCGGTGGAGTCCGGGCGCCGATACGGAGGCGATCCGGGCGGAGCTACGCGGCCTGGGCGCGATCCTGTTCATCGTGTCGGACGCCGGCGTGTGGTCGTTCCGGCCGGATGACGACCTCGAGCTGTCGATCGCGCCGTCGCGCCAGCTGCGCCGCGAGATCGCCGCGCTGGGGGCGCGCTGCGGCGTCGGCACGCGCGACGATGGCGTGCTCGTGGTCGACGACGCCGGGATCGTGCGGTTCGCCCACGCGCCGAGCAGCGAGCTGACCTCGAGCCTGGCCGACGCGCTCGACGCGGCGGGGCGCGAGCTGCTGGGCCTGCCGACGCGGCCGGGGATCACGCGGCGCGACTGGGCCGTGATGAGCCTGGTCGCCGGCTTCGGTCTGGTCCTGTTCCACGGCTGCGGCGGCCGCGGCACCGAGCCGGCGGCGCCGACGACGGTGGTCGCGAAGCCGGGCACGGAGATCGAGGTGGTGCTGCGGATCAACGGCCAGGACCGCCGGCTGAAGATCGATCCGCGGACGTCGCTGCTCGACGCGCTGCGCGAGCATCTCGCGCTGACCGGGACGCGCAAGGGCTGCGATCACGGCCAGTGCGGCGCCTGCACGGTGCTGCGCGACGGCCACGCGGTCAACGCGTGCTTGACCCTCGCGGTCGCCGCCGAGGGCGCCGAGATCACGACGATCGAGGGCCTGGCCAGGGGCGATCGGCTGCATCCGCTGCAGGCGGCGTTCATCGAGCACGACGCGTTCCAGTGCGGCTACTGCACGTCGGGGCAGATCATGAGCGCGGTCGCGCTGCTCCGCGAGGGGCGGTCGAAGACCGACGACGAGGTGCGCCAGCAGATGAGCGGCAACATCTGCCGCTGCGGCGCCTACCCGAACATCATCGCGGCGATCCAGGCCGCGCGGAAGGAGGTCTAGCCGTGAAGCCGTTCAGCTACGTGCGTCCCGCAGACGCCAAGGCGGCGATCGCGGCCGCAGGCACCGAGGGCGCGAGCTTCCTCGCCGGCGGCACCACGCTGATCGACCTGATGCGCCTCGAGGTGATGACGCCGAGCGCGGTGGTCGACCTCGGCCGGCTGGCGATGACCGCGATCGAGCGCGCGGGCGATGGCGTGCGGATCGGCGCGATGGCGCGCAACTCCGACGTCGCGATGCATCCGCTCGTCGTCGAGCGCTATCCGCTGCTGTCGCAGGCGCTGCTCGCGGGCGCCTCGCAGCAGGTCCGCAACATGGCGACGGTCGGCGGCAACCTGGTGCAGCGCACGCGCTGCCCGTACTTCCGCGACCTCGCGGTGCCCTGCAACAAGCGCGCGCCGGGCAGCGGCTGCTCGGCGCTCGACGGCTACACGCGATCGCACGCGATCCTCGGCACGAGCCCGTCGTGCATCGCGACGCATCCGTCGGACATGTGCGTCGCGCTGGCCGCGCTCGACGCGGTGGTGCACACGCGCCACGGCAGCCGCGAGCGCGCGATCCCGATCGGCGAGTTCCACACGCTGCCGGGGGAGCACCCCGAGGTCGAGAACGTGCTCGGGCAAGGCGAGCTGATCACGCACGTCGAGCTCCCGGCGTCGCCGTTCGCGGCGCACGCGCGCTACGTCAAGGTGCGCGATCGCGCGGCGTTCGCGTTCGCGCTGGCCGCGGCGGCGGTCGGGCTCGACATCGCCGACGGCCGGATCCGCGGGGCGCGGGTCGCGCTCGGCGGCGTCGCGACCAAGCCGTGGCGGTCGGCCGAGGCCGAGCAGGCGCTGGTCGGCCAGCCGCCGGCGCGGGCGACGTTCGAGCGCGCCGCGGCGGCGGCGATCGTCGATCCGAAACCGCGCCGCGACAACGCGTTCAAGGTCGCGCTCGCGCAGCGCACGATCGTGCGAGCGCTCGAGCTCGCGTGGGGGTCGCCATGAAGAGCCCGCTCGTCGGAACCGCGATCGATCGCGTCGACGGCAAGAAGAAGGTCACCGGCGCCCAGACCTACGCCGCCGAGGTCCAGGTCGCCAATGTCGCGCACGCGGTGATCGTCGGCAGCACGATCGGCCGCGGCAAGATCAAGGCGATCGATGCCCGCGCCGCCGAGGCCGCGCCCGGCGTGATCGCGGTCGTCACCCACCACAACGCGCCGCAGTTCCCCGGCGTGACCGGCCAGCACGAGGGCAATGACCGGGTCGTCCAGGGCCTGCAGGACGACATCGTGCTCTACCACGATCAGCCGATCGCGGTGGTGGTCGCCGACACGCTCGAGCGCGCCCAGCACGCGGCGACGCTGGTCACCGCCGAGTACGAGGCGGCGAGCACGGTCGCCGACGTCGAGGCCGACCTGCCCGCCGCGTTCGTCCCCGAGACGCCGCGCGGGCCGCTGCAGACCAGCCGCGGCGATGTCGCCGCCGGGCTCGCCGCCGCGACGCACAAGATCGACACGACGTACCGGACGCCGGTCGAGACCCACAATCCGATGGAGCCGCACGCGACGACCGCGGTGTGGCAGGGCGCCGATCGCCTGACGCTCTACGATTCGACGCAGGCGATCTCCAACGTCCGGCGCAGGCTGTCGGGGATGCTCGGGCTTGCGCCGGAGAACGTGCGGGTCATCAATCACTTCTGCGGCGGTGGGTTCGGCTCCAAGGGCGCGCCGTGGTCGCACGTCCTGCTCGCGGCGATCGCGGCGAAGGCGAGCGGCCGCGCGGTCAAGCTCGCCTGCACGCGGCCGCAGCTGCAGTCGCTCGTCGGGCACCGGCCCAAGACGGTGCAGAAGATCGAGCTCGGCGCCGACGCCAGGGGGCGGCTCACCGCGATCCGGCACGACGTCGTGTCCGAGACCTCGCGCTACGACCTGTTCGTCGAGAGCTGCACCGCGGTGACCCGCATGCTCTACGCCTGCCCGAACCTCGCGACGGTGCAGCGCATCGTCCGGCTCGACGTGCCGACGCCGACGTTCACGCGCGCGCCCGGCGAATCGACGGGCACGTTCGCGCTCGAGTCGGCGCTCGACGAGCTGGCCCACGCCGCGGGGATCGATCCGCTCGAGCTGCGCCGCAAGAACCACGCCGATCACGATCCGGAGACCGGCAAGCCGTGGTCGAGCAAGTCGTTGCTCGAATGCTACCGGCGCGCCGCCGAGGCGATCGACTGGTCGCGCCGGCCGGCCAAGCCGCGCACGGTCCGCGACGGGCGGTGGCTCGTCGGGCTCGGCATCGCGACGACGACCCGGCCGTCGCGCCAGCTGCCGTCGTCGGCGCGCGCGCGCGTGCTCGCCGACGGCCGCGCGGTCGTGCAGGCCGGCACGCAGGAGATCGGCACCGGCACCTACACGGTCATGACCCAGATCGCGTGCGACGCGCTCGCGCTGCCGCTCGGCGATGTGCGGTTCGAGCTCGGCGACACCGCGCTGCCGGAGGCGCCGCCGTCGGTCGGCTCGTTCACCGCGGCCAGCACCGGACCGGCAGTGCACAACGCCTGCGTCGCGCTGCGCAAGAAGCTGATCGACCAGGCGATCGGCGATCCTGCGTCGCCGCTGCACGGGCTGGCCGCCGACGCGATCGACGCCGAGGACGGCGCGCTGTTCGCGAAGGCCGACCGCAAGCGCCGCGACGGGTACGCCGCGATCGTCGGCCGGTCGCAGCAGCCCGAGATCAGCGTCGAGCTCCACACCGAGGCGCACAAGGATCGCGACAACTTCTCGGTCGGCGGGTTCGGCGCCGTGTTCGCGCGGGTCAGGATCGACGAGGAGCTCGGCGAGCTCCGGCTCGATCGCCTGGTCGGCGCGTTCGCGGCCGGCCGGATCCTCAACCCCAAGACCGCGCGCAGCCAGCTGATCGGCGGCATGGTGTGGGGCATCGGCCAGGCGCTCCACGAGCACTCGGTGCGCGACGCCCGGACCGCGCGCATGGTGACGCGCGATCTCGCCGACTACCACGTGCCGGTGCACGCCGACGTGCCGGACCTCGAGGTCCTGCTCGTCCCCGAGGACGATCCGCACGTCAACGAGCTCGGCGTCAAGGGCCTGGGCGAGCTGTCGACACCCGGCGTCGCCGCCGCGATCGCCAACGCGGTCTACAACGCGACCGGCGTCCGCATCCGCGATCTGCCGATCACGCCCGACAAGCTGATGAAGCAGCCCGAGCCGCGCTGATCGTCGATCCACAGGGGGCTTTCCCATGCCCCCCCTCTGGGGGATCTCGCGGCAGAGCCGCGATAAAGATTCACGACTGGCGACCGCGCGTCGCGTCGCGCGGTCGATCGATCACTCGCGATCGCGCGCACCGCCGCCGAGGCGATACAGCAGCAGCGCGGCGCGCTTGGTCTGTGCCGGGAGCATGCGCAGGTCGGCCGTCTCCTTGTCGGTGTGATCGTCCTGGCCGCACAGCCCGATGCCGTCGAGCGCCATCGGAACGAGGTTGGCGACGAACGAGACGTCGGCCGCGCCGGTCTTGAGCGGATCGACCGCGGCGACCGGGCCCAGGCCGAGGTCGCGGCTCGCGGCATCGTAGAGCGCGAGCAGCCGGCGGTTGCCCTCGGTCGGGGCCATCGGCGGGTAGCCATCGGCGATGTCGAGCTCGGAGCGGGTGTGCGGCAGCGGCTGCGCCACGATCTCGCGCATCGTCGCCCTGGCGAGCTCGAGCTGCTCGGGCGACACGGCGCGCAGGTCGCCCTGCACCACCATCTCCCTGGCGACCACGTTGGTCTTGCCGGCCGCGCTGCCCTGGTTGTGCGGCGCATCGAGCGCGACCGCGGTGCCGCCGAGCGCGACGCCCGGACTGAACGTCAGGTACTGCTGGCCGGACAGCCGGGCGCGGAACGCCTCGAGCACACGCGCGGCCTCGAAGATCGCGCCGGCCCCGACGTCGTCGCGGAAGATCTGCGACGAGTGCGCGGGGGTGCCCGTGACGCGCAGGGTCCACGACGTCGAGCCGCGCCGCGCCGTGTTCGCGACGCGCGGATCGCCGGCGCCGTCCTCGAAGCCGATCGCCGCGACGGCGCCGTGGGCCGCGTCGATCAGCGCGCGCCGTGCCTCGGCCAGCGGCTCGCCGGGGTGCTCCTCGTCGCCGGTCATGACGACCGTGATCGCCATCCGGTCGAGCGCGCCCGCCGCAGCGAGCGCCCGGAGCGCCTGCACGATGATCACGTCGCCGCCCTTCATGTCGATGATGCCGGGGCCGCGCGCCGCGGCGTCGCTCAGCCGCTCGAAGCGCTGGAACGGGCTGGACGGCTCGAACACGGTGTCGAGGTGGCCGATCAGCAGCAGGCGCCGCCCTGCCCGGCCGCGCTCGGCGACGAGGTGCCCGGCGCGCGCGAACCCCGCGCCGTCGATCCAGCGCGTGGTGAAGCCGAGCGCGTCGAGCTCCGCGCGCAGCACCGCGCCGACCTCGCGGACGCCGGCGAGGTTCATCGTGCCGCTGTTGATGTTGACGATCCGCTCGAGCAACGCGAGCGCCGCGGCGTTGCCGGCGTCGACGGCGCTCACCACCGCGCGCTCGGTGGCATCGAGCGCTGCCGGTGCGGCCGGCGGAGACGGCTCGGCGGGCCCGCCGGCGACGCCGCACGCGAGCGCGGGAACGGCGAGGAGCGCGAGGGCGCGCACGCGAGAGCGGAGGATCATGCGGCGGACTGTATCGCCACGCGCGCGCCGCGAGCGCCGGCTTGACGCATATCGATGTCGCCGGCACCATTGGGCCAGGAGGTCGTCATGAAGAAGAAGATCGCCAGGAAGCTCGCTCTGCCCAAGGAGATCGTGCGGCAACTCCAGGTCACGGAGCTCGAGGAGGCCGCCGGTGGCAATACGCTGACCTGCCTCTGCGATAGCTGCGGTAATCCGCGCTCGACCTGCCCGGTGTGAGCGCCGGGACCGGGCTCATCTGCCCGGTGTGAGGCGCCGGGGCGGGCTATCACGGACGCGGTGGACCCGTGCTCCGGGCCCCGTGACCGGGGGACCCCGTGACCCGGGACCGGTGGGGCTCGTCGGCGGAATCCAGCGCCGGCGGCGCCGGTGCGAGCCGGCGAGATCGCTCGATCGGGACCTGCGAGAAATCCTCCCCTCGAAGTCGGGGTCGTCGAGGCGCCGCCGTTTGCGGCGATCGCGGCGACGGCGCGCGCGGCGCACGATGCACGCGCGGACTCGTCACGCTTGGCCGCGGCCCACCGCGCGCGCCGTGCAAATAGCGATGGATTCCCGGTGGCATGTGCTTTGTACGCGGTCTCCCTAACTAGAACTACTACAGAGGATTTATGGCGCGCTTGTACACCACTGCGGCAGCTGCGCTCGCATTCCTGTTCGGTTGTAATCACCAATCGACGGGCGACATGACCCAGCCGACCGGAGATCCGAGCTCCGGCGACCCGACCGTCGGGGACACCTCGGGGAGCAGTACCGGCTCGGGCAAGGACGCCGGTCCACCCGGCCCGTCGTGCCCGATGGGCGTCGCCGCGTTCCAGCACGCGATCGGGCTCGCGCTGCAGGATCAGCGCAGCGACATCGCGGTCGACGCCGCCGGCAACGTGCTGTTCGCGACCATGGCGCCGCGGGACGGCCTGGCCAGCGGCGTGACCAAGCTGTCTCCGTCGGGGGACGTGCTGCTCACGCTGCCGTTCGGCTCGGTGGTCGCGACCGACCGGCAGGGCAACGCGTTCATCGCCGGGTCGTTCACCGCACCGATCAACGTCGGGCTCGGCGTGATGAAGCCCGAGGGCAACATCGACGTGTTCGTCGCCAAGCTCGACGCCCGGGGCAAGGTCGTGTTCGCGCGCGCGCTCCGGCAGTGCGGCGACGGCCTGCTCAGCATCGCGGTCGACTGCAACGGCCGGATCGCCGTGTCGGGCACCGCGATGGGCACCGTCGTGCTCACGGCCGCGGGCGACCTCGAGTTCGTGCTCGGGCTGGCCGGCGACGTCGCGTTCGACTCGACCGGCAACCTGGTGATCGCCGGCACGTTCACGACGACCGTCGATCTCGGTGATGGGCCGGTCAGCGCCGGCGCCAACAACAGCAAGGGCTTCGTGATCGAGGTCGATCACAGCGGCGCGCGGCTGTTCAGCCACGTCCTGGCCGGCACCGCGGTGCACACCAACGGCGTCGCCGTCGACAGCAAGGACAACATCGTGATCACCGGCTTCTACGAGAGCTCG
>VBLP01000044.1:34012-42291 GCA_005887925.1 Deltaproteobacteria bacterium
CGGCAGCGAGGCCAACGACGTCGCGGTCGACGCGTCCGACCACGTGCTCGTCACCGGCGCATCGACCGGCAACGCCGGGTTCTCGCGCATCACCGAGGTCACCGAGTTCGACGCCGCCGGCGCCGGCCTCCGCCTGTTCGAGATGTTCCCGGCGAGCGGCTACGGCCGCGGCATGGCGATCGCCGCCGATGCCTGCGGCAGCATCTTCACGAGCGTCAACGCGCTGGACCAGGCGAGCCCGGGCTCGGCGCTGCGCGCCTACGTCATCAAGATGGCGCCGTAGCTGCTGACCTCCGGGACCGGGTAAGCTCGGCGGATGTTCGATCCCGTGATCTCGCCGCGCGAGCTGGCCGCGCTGACCGATGCCGCGATCCTCGACTGCCGGCAGGACACGGCGGCGTATCGCGCCGGCCACCTGCCCGGCGCACGGCACGCGCAGCTCGAGCGCGATCTGGCCGCACCGGCGCACGATCCCGCGCACGGCGGCCGCCACCCGCTGCCCGATCTCGACGCGTTCGCCGCGACGCTCGGGCGCTGGGGCATCACGCCGGGCTCGCGCGTGGTCGCCTACGACGATCAGGGCGGCGCCAACGCGGCGGCGCGGCTGTGGTGGATGCTGCGCGCGATCGGCCACCGCGACGTCCAGGTCGTCGACGGCGGGCTCGCCGCGCTGCGCGAGGCCGGCTTCGAGCTGACGACCGAGGAACCGGCACCGGCGCCGCAGCCACCCTACCCGCACCACGGCCTGGTGCGCGAGGTCGCCGACATCGACGAGGTCGAGCGCGCCCGCAGCGCCGCCGACCGGCGCGTGATCGACGTGCGCGCGGCGTTCCGGTTCCGCGGCGACAGCGATCCGTTCGATCCGATCGCCGGTCACATCGCCGGGGCGCGCAACGCGCCGTACGCCGACAACTTGCGCCCCGACGGCACGTTCAAGCCCGCCGAGGAGCTGCGCGCGCTGTTCAACCATGTGCTCGACGGTGTCGCGCCGGCGCAGACGATCGTGCAGTGCGGCTCGGGCGTCACCGCGTGCCACACGCTGCTGGCGATGGAGCGCGCCGGGCTGTCCGGCGCCAGGCTCTACGTCGGATCGTGGAGCGAATGGTGCCGCCATCCCGACCGCGCGCGCGAGCCGCGGTAGTCGACGGCGACGCCGTCAGTACCGGCTCTGCAGCATGCCGGCGATCGCGCGGATGCCTTCGACGTAATGGCCAACGCGCATGTTCTCGTCGAAGGTGTGCTGGTTGTTGTCGCCGTTGACGAGCGGGACGATGACGAACGGCACGCCGAGGACCTCGACCAGGCTGTCGGTCGGCACGCTGCCGCCCATCATGCGGATGCGGACCGGCTCGCCGCTCAGGCTGGTGCGCTTGAGCGACGCATGGACCCACGTGCCGATCGGCGCGTCGATCGGGGTGCGCACGGCGCGGCTGCCGGTGCCCAGGGTCAGCGTGGCGAGCTTGTCGTGGGCGGCGCGCTCCTCGTCGGTCGGCGGCC
The DNA here is from genome assembly GCA_005887925.1 of Deltaproteobacteria bacterium. Lineage (GTDB taxonomy): Bacteria > Myxococcota_A > Polyangia > Haliangiales > Haliangiaceae > JABFXX01. The sequence continues at coordinate 35,510 of VBLP01000044.1, forward strand.
CCTTGACGAGGTGGTAGCCCTGGGCCTCGATGTGCTTCTGGATCAGGCCGAACAGATACTCGGGCGGCGTCTCGGGCGTGGTCCGGAGGTCGAAATCTGCGGTCGCCTGGTGCGGGATGACATTGGAGCGGATCGCGGCCTCGTCATCGCCGGTCTCGGCGAGGATCTTCTTCTCGGCGGCGGTGAGCTGGACGCGGTCGTAGTAGCCGGGGATGGTGACGCGGCCCTGGTCGTCCTTCATCGAGGCGATCAGGCGGGCGAGCCGGACGGCGGGGTTGGGGACGTAGTTGCCGAAGTGGCCGCTGTGCAGCGGCTGGCGCGGACCGTACACGACGAGCGAGACGTGCGCCGCGCCGCGGTTGCCGAACACCAGCGTGGGGCGCTCGCTCTGGTGGCGCGGGCCGTCGAGGATGATCAGCGCGTCGCACCTGAGCAGATCGCGGTTGGCCTGGACGACGCCGCGGATCGACGGCGAGCCCTTCTCCTCCTCGCTGTCGAGGATGACCTTGACGTTGATCGCGGGGCTCGCGCCGGCCGCCTTGAGGCCGTCGAACGCGGCGAGGAACATCATGATCGGCGCCTTGTCGTCGGAGGCGGACCGCGCGAACACCCGCAGCTCGGGGTCGAGCGGGGCGGCGAACAGCGCGTCGCTGGCCACGACCTCCCAGGCGCCGGCGCCGCTGCGCTTCTTCACCACCGGCTTCCACGGGCTGGGCTGCGACCACTCGCGATCGACCACCGGCTGACCGTCGAGGTGCATGTAGTAGAGGATGGTCTTTGCGCCCGGCGCCTTCTTGGGCCACTCGGCGTAGAGCAGCGGCTTGCCGTTGTTGTCGAGCCGGCGGGTCGTGAAGCCGCGCTTGCCGAACGCGCGCTCGAGGAACTCCACGTTCTTCTGGATGTCGGGCGGGTTGATCGCGTCGTTGGGCAGCGCGAGCAGCTCGAGGTACTCGCGGAGCGTGCCCTGCGCGAGCTTCTGCGCGACCTGCGGCGAGATCGGCGCCTGGGCCCGCGCGACGCCGGGCAGAGCAGCGGCGGCGAGCCAGGTGAGCCCGATGAGCCATGCGAAGCAGACGAGGCGAAGACGCGGCATGGGACCTCTCGATGCGGCCGACGCTACCGCCGCGGTACTGGGCAAGTCGAGAGCAACCGCGTGGCGATGCGGCTGCGCGGTCACCCGCCGGGTGGGCCGTGCCCTCGGCGAAGCACCGGGACCAGCCAGCGGTACCCGGCATACACCGCCAGGCCGCACAGCAGGCCCAGCCCGCCGATGCGCGCCTGGGTCCAGGTCAGGCCGCCGAGCAGCCACGCCGACAGCGCGGCGGCGAGGATCGGGATGGTCGGTCCACCGGGGAGGACGAAGCCCGGGACGAGCTCGGGCTGACGCCGCCGCAGCACCGGTACGGCCAGGCAGGTGCTCGCGCTGAACACCAGGCGTGCCACCGCGCTCAGCGCGGCGAGCTCGGTGAACCGGCCGAGCAGCGCGGCGCCCCAGGCGAGCCCCGCGAACGCGACCACCGCCCAGTGCGGCGAGCGATGGCGGGGATGGATGCGCGCCAGCACGGCGGGGAGCTGGCCGTGGCGCGCGAGCGCATAGAAGATGCGCGGGCCGACGAGGACGAGCGCGCTGATGCTCCCGAGCGTGGAGAGCAGCGCTGCGGCGGTGAGCATCCAGCCGCCCGGCGCGCCCATCACCTCGCGCGCGGCCGAGGCGAGTGGTGTCCTGCTCGCGGCGAGCCCCGGCAGCGTGCCCTGCGCGACGACCTGGATCAGCACGTAGAGCACCGCGACGATCGCGATCGTGACCAGCAGCGCGACGGGCAGATGGCGGCGGGGGTTCAGCGACTCCTCGCCGGGAACGTTGGCGTTCTCGAAGCCGCCGTAGGCGAACACCAGGAGCAGCGCGGCCTGGCGCAGCGAGCCCAGCTCGGGGATCTCGCGGAACGTGATCCGGTCCGGATCGACGAAGAACACGCCGGCGGCGACGAAGATCACCAGCGGCACCAGCTTGGCGACGGTCAGCACGTTCACGGTGGTCGACGCGCCGCGCACGCCGAACACGTTGAGCACGGCGACCCCGCCGAGGTCGATGTATCCGAGGTAGTCCACGAAGGCGTTGGCGACCGCCGCCGTGGCGGCCAGGCGAGACAGCATGAACATCCAGCCCACGAGGAAGCCCGCGAAGTCGCCGAACGCGGCCCGCGCGTAGAGGTACGGCCCGCCGGTGTCCTCGGAGCGGCTGCCGGCCTCGGCGAAGCACGCGACGACCAGCGCCGCGAGCACGGCCGCGATGCCGTAGGCGAGCGGGCTCGCCGCGCCGAGCAGCGCATAGACGCTGGCCGGCAGCGCGAAGATGCCCGAGCCGACCACCCCGTTGAGCGCGATCGCGGTCAGACCGACCAGGCCGACCACGCGAAGCAGGCGAGGAGCGTCGGCCACGATCAGACGTTGTTGAGGATACGGAGCGCCGTCCCGCTGAAGATCGCCTGCTTGTCCCCAGCCGGGATGTCGAGGCCCTCGATCGAGGTCACCGCGCGAACGATCGAGCCGAGCATGTGCGGGTAGTCGCTGCCCATCACCATGTGATCGACGCCGACGAGCTCGCGCACCATGCGCAGCGCGGGACCGCTGAAGCTCACGGTGTCGTAGTGCAGGCGCTTCAAGTACGTGCTCGGCAGCGCGTCGATCCGGGCGCGGCACTCGGCGAAATCGCGGTATCCGTTGTCCAGGCGCTCCATCAGATACGGAATGGCCCCGCCGAGGTGGCCGATCACCCAGCGGATGTCGGGGAAGTCGCGGAACATGCCGTGGAAGCACATCCGGGCGACCGCGAGGCTGGTGTCGAACGGAAAGCCGACCAGCGGGCCGAGCACGTACTCGTTGAACGACTGCGCCTGCGCCGGGATCATCGGGTGCAGGAAGATGCACAGCTTGCGGCGATTGGCCTCCTCGAAGAACGGGCGATAGCTCGGATCGGTGAGCGCGCGGCCGCGGATGTTACTCAGCAGGACCACGCCATTGAGCTTGAGCGAGCCGAGCGCGCGGTCGAGCTCGGCGAGCGCCGCGTCGGGCGCGTCCATCGGGATCGAGGCGAAGCCCTTGAACCGCGCCGGGTGCTGCGCGATCAGCTCGGCGTAGGCGTCGTTGACGATCCGCGCGACCTCGACCTGGCCGGCGCCCTCCGCGAAGAACACGTTGGGGGTCGAGACCGACAGCACCTCGACATCGATCCCGACGCGATCCATGTCGGCCAGGCGCTGCGCCGGATCGGTCATCGGCGCGGTGACGCCGAAGAACCGCGCGCCCTGATAGCGGATGATCGTCCGGCCGGTCGGATCGGCGCCGAACGAGAACTCGCCCGGCGTGCGCCGGATGAGCTCGAAGTATGAAGCCGGATAGTAGTGGGTGTGGAGGTCGAGCTTCATGCGATTCAGGTCTTGCCGCCGTCGGTCGAGAACGACTGCTCGAAGTGGGCCGACCTCCGGGTGATGTTCGACCACACGTAGCGCACCAGGATCATCCGGCCCTCGTACAGCTCCTGGTCGTAGAACTCGCCACGGCCATCCTTGAACTCACCGACCGTCGGCACGTCGAAGTGGCCGTTCTTCTGGTTCGCCCAGTACAGGCTCCACTGGTGGGAGGTCGGCGAGTACAGGCGCACGGTCATGCCCTCGATGTGGCCGGCGACCGGCGAGTCGACCTCGAACTCCTCGACCTGCGCCTTGCCGTTCCACGCCGGCCGGGTGACCGAGGTGCCCGAGAACTCGATCCACTCGTGCGAGCCCTGCAGCCGCTCCTTGAGCCGCTTGAGATGCATCTTCCACCGGCCGAGCTCGAAGTCGAAGTCGTGCTGGCCGTCGCGCGGCTCGGCGGTGGGGTGGGTCTGGCCCTCGGCCGCGGTGGGCGATGGGCGCACGGCGACCGCCGCCGCGATGACCAGGGCGGCTCGCCAGGTGTATGTGATCGCATTGTGCATGCGGCGAGTCTGGTCGCACAATGGTGTGCCGTAAATGACCAATCACCGCGGTCTGCACTAGACCATTATGACCGGACCGTGAAGCGTCCCCCCGATGGGCTCGGCCCGATCATCGCGCTCGACCGGCGGCTGGCCGCGCCGCTGCACCGCCAGCTCTACGAGGGCTATCGCGAGGCGATCCTCGACGGCCGGCTTCGCCCGGGTCAGCGTCTACCGTCGACTCGGAGCCTCGCCCGCGAGCTGCAGATCTCGCGCATGCCGGTCGTCCTGGCGTTCGAGCAGCTGGTCACCGAGGGATACGTCGAGAGCCGGGTCGGCGCCGGCAGCTTCGTGTCGCCTGAGCTTCGCGCCCCGGCCCCGCCGGCCGGTCGGACGCCGCGCCCCCACCCCGGCCGCCGCCGCATCCCGCGCGAGGCGCTTCCGGTCACCGCCGAGCCCTGGCTCGACCTCCGCGGCCCGTTCCGGGCGGTGCATCCGGCGATCGACGAATTTCCCGTCGAGCTCTGGGCCCGGCTGCTCGCGCGCCGGACGCGTCTGATGTCGCGCCAGCAGATGATGTACGGCGACGCGATGGGCTTCGCCCCGCTGCGCGAGGCGCTCGCCGGGTACCTGCGGACCGTGCGCTCCGTGCAGTGCACCGCGCAGCAGATCATGATCGTGAGCGGATCGCAGCAGGCGCTCGCGATCGCCGCTCGTGCCCTGCTCGCGCCCGGCGACGCGGCGTGGATCGAGGATCCGGGGTTTCCCGGAGCGCGCGACGCGCTGACGCTGGCCGGAGCACGGCCCGTGCCGGTCCCGGTCGACGAGGACGGGCTCGATGTCGCCGCCGGGATCCGGCGGGCGCCGTCGGTGGCTGCGGCATACGTCACCCCATCGCACGAGTACCCGCTCGGTGTGATCATGAGTGCGCCGCGCCGCCTGCAGCTGCTCGACTGGGCGCGCCGGTCTGGCGCGTGGCTGCTCGAGGACGACTACGACAGCGAGTATCGCTACGACAACCAGCCGATCGCGTCGCTGCAGGGCCTCGACACCGATCACCGCGTCATCTACATCGGGACGTTCAGCAAGGTCCTGTTTCCCGCGCTGCGCGTCGGCTACCTCGTGATCCCACCCGATCTGGTCGCGCGGTTCCGCCGGATCCGCGCGGTGATGGATAACAGCCCCGCGCCGCTCTACCAGGCCGTGCTCCACGACTTCCTGCGCGAGGGCCACTTCGCGCGCCACCTGCGCCGCATGCGCGGGATCTACGCCGAGCGTCGCCGGGCGCTGGTCGCCGCGATCGAGCGCGAGCTCGGCGACTCGGTGCGCCTCGTCGGGGACCGCGCCGGCATGCACGTCGTGGTGCTGCTGCCTCGGGGCGCGCGCGATCGCGACATCGCCGTGCGGGCCGCCGGCCACGGGATCTCGGTCCTCCCGCTGTCCTCGTGCTACGCGGGCCGCCGCCAGCGCCCCGGCCTCGTGCTCGGCTACGGCACGACCCGCGTCCCCGAGATCACCACCGCGGTCCGGCGGCTCGCGGCGATCCTGCGCGAGTGAGCACCTACCCGCGTCACACGCAACCACCTGCAGGGCCCACAAGGTCACACACGAGTGCGTGCGATACCATGGACTGCCAACCTGGCAGTGCCGCCACCGTGGTCTACTCCTTGCGCGCCATGACGAAGATCATCGCGTTCGCGTGGTTCGCGCTCGCCGGCGAAGCGCTCGCCGACGCGCCGCTGCCGGCGCCGCCGCCCGAGCCGCCGCCGGCGCCCCCGTCGTCGATCCCCGCCGCGCCACCACCCGCCGGGCCGCCGCCGAGCTTCCGCCAGGCGGTGCGCGTCGACCTGGGGATCGCGTCGGCGATCGGTTTTGCCGGCGCGACCTACTCGCTGTCGCCTGCCCCGGGTTTCCTCGGCGAGCTCGGCGCCGGCGTCGGCGCCTCGGGATTGCAACTCTCGATCATGCCCAAGCTGGTATTCGGCGCGTCGACCAGCCGCTTCGTGATCGGCGCCGGGGCGTCCGTCGGGATCCCCGGCGTGACGATCGTGACCAACAACGGCCCGTTCATGAGCAACGTGAACGAGAAGGTGATCACGCCTTGGTTCAACGCCGAGATCGGCTACGACTACCGCTCGCGGACGGGCACGGCGTTCCTGGTCGCCGGCGGGATCACCGTCGGCCTCGCTCACGGCTGCGCCGAGAGCATCGACTCGTGCACCGAGCTCTACGGGCTCGTCCTGCCCCAGATCCGGATCGGCTTCGGGCGCTGGTTCTGATCGCCGCCGCACCACCGCCCGCCGCGAGGCCGAGGCCGGCAAGCCGCCACGCCATCCGAAGCCCAAGGCGTGATCCGGCTGAGGCTGCAACATTCCGCGACAGCCGATTTCTCTGATCCGGTGAAATCCGAATCCGAATCATCAAAATTGAAGGGCAGCGTGGGTGCAAGCACAGGGCTGTGAGCAGGCCGTCGCAGCAGCTTTCGTGAGCCTCCACGGGCTGGTCACAGGCCGGCGCCGCGTTCTCCCGTGATCTTCTGCTTCTGATCGGCGATCAGACGGCGCCCGGCACGTCCTGCGTGTTCAGCAAGCAGCGCGCCTTGATCGCGATTCGTCGGCCGGCTGGGACGGCTCGGTCAGCCCCGGCCCTCGCCGCGCGGCCACGAAAACCGGACAGGTTTGGGTTCGCACCCTGCAGGCGGCCGCGCCCCATGTCCTCGTCGAGGACGCACAGGTCATGTCAGGAGGTCTGGATTCGGCTCGGACCAGAGGGGACGAAAAAGCGCGCGAAGCTCCCTATTGATCGAGGCAGAACAGGGATGCTGACC
>VBLP01000296.1 GCA_005887925.1 Deltaproteobacteria bacterium
GACGTCTACTACTACGATCACCTCGCGGTCGCGCTCGGCGACCCGACGCGGAAGCCGGTGGCGCTCGAGAAGCGCGACGGCGTGTTCGCCTTCGAGGCGCTGAACCTCGTCGACGGCAAGCGCTCGGTGAGCGACATCCGCGATCTGCTGTCAGGGCGCTACGCCCCGGTGCCGCTCGCCGAGGTCGCCGAGTGGCTCGACCTGCTCGCCCGGGCCGGCGTGGTCAAGCTGCGCGCCCGCTGACCTATTGTGCGATGCAGCCGTTGTGTATGGTCCGCGCATGCGATCTGTCCTCGCGCTGTCCATCGCCTCGCTCGCCGTGTCTGCGGCCCCCGCCCTTGCCGCTCCCCGTATCGTGGTCGTCAAGGCGGCGCGCTTGTTCGACGGCAAGTCGGATCGGGTGGTGTCGCCCGGGGTCGTCGTGGTCCAGGACGGCAAGATCGCCGCCGCGGGCAGCCGGGTCGCCGAGCCCGCCGGCGCCGAGGTCATCGAGCTCGGCAACGCGACGCTCCTGCCCGGCCTGATCGACGCCCACACCCACCTGACGTTCGAGGCGACCGGCGACTGGAAGAACGACGAGCTCGACCGCTTCAAGAAGCCGATCCCGCAGGTCGCGATCGAGGCGACGGCGTTCGCCCGGCGCACGCTGCTCGCCGGGTTCACGACGGTCCGCGACGTCGGCTCGAGCAGCCTGATCGACATCGGGCTGCGCAACGCGATCGACGAGGGCGCCGTCCCCGGTCCGCGCATGCTGGTGGCGGTGCACGCGATCTCGGCGCGCGGCGGGCACTGCGACGACACCGCCGGCTACCGGCCCGATCTGTTGAAGGAGCCCGGCCCCGAGGACGGCGTCGCCGACGGCCCCGATCAGGTGCGCGCCGCGGTGCGGTTCAACGCCAAGCACGGCGCCGACGTGATCAAGGTGTGCGCGTCAGGCGGCGTGCTGTCCCTGGCCGACAAGGTCGATTCGCCGCAGCTGACCCAGGCCGAGCTCGACGCGCTGGTCAGCGAGGCCCATGCGCTCGGCCGCAGGGCGGCGGNNNNCACGCCCACGGCGCGGAGGCCGCCAAGCGCGCGGTCCGCGCCGGGATCGACTCGATCGAGCACGGATCGTTCCTCGACGACGAGGCCCTGAACCTGATGAAGCAGAAGGGCACCTACCTGATCTTCACGCCGGTCCTGTGCCTCAACGAACGGCTCAAGAAGGCCGGCGCACCACCCAACATCGTCGCCAAGGCAACGGCGGCGACCGCCGCGGCGGACGCGACGTTCAAGCGCGCGCTCGCCCGCGGCGTGAACCTCGGGTTCGGCTCCGACGCTGCGGTGTGCCCGCACGCCTCGCAGGTCGCGCAGTTCGCCGCCATGGTCCGGCTCGGCATGAAGCCGCTCGCCGCGCTGCGCGCCGCGACCTCGGCCGACGCCAAGCTGCTCGGCCGCGACGAGCTCGGCAGCCTCGAGCCCGGCAAGCTCGCCGACGTGATCGCCGTGCCCGGCGACCCCTCGGCCGACATCACCGCCGTCGAGAAGGTGTTCTTCGTGATGAAGGACGGCGTGATCTACCGCAACGATGGCAAGCGCTGAGCGGTGACGCGAGTCACGCTGCGCGAGGTGCGCAGCTGACGCACCGCAAGATCGCCGGTCGCGCCATCGAATGTTCGCAACGCCTCATCGCGGCGGCGTTGCATCCCGGCCGACGCCTGGGGGCCCGGGCAAGCCAGCGCGATCGACGTCGGCGGCGGCCATGCCTGCGCGCTGGTCGGCGGCGTGCCGTACTGCTGGGGCGACAACCACGACGGCCAGCTCGGCGTCGGCGGCGGGATGCCGGCGGTCGCGACCCCGCGCGCCGTCGCGCTGTCCAACGTCGCGCGGATCGCTATGTCCCGGATACTCGCTACGGTGGACTTACCTCGACGTCGACGTCCCAACGGGACGTAGCGGGCGACGACGAGATCATGCCGGGGCGCAACCACGCGAGATGGCTGCAGAGCATTGAGAGCCCAAAGGGTTGCGATTCACCCTATCGGGCGTGCGCCCCGTGCCGCTGCGCCTCGTGTCTGTGGATCGTCCTGGGGGCCCACGGTTCAGTCCTCGAAGACCGCAGCGAGCGTATCAGCGTTCAGCACGCGCTCGACATAGCGATCGATCGCTTCGGGGGTGCCCGCGTGCAAGCGAGCTTCATGGGCGGCATCCAGGGCCGGCAGCTTGAACTTGACGAGCAGCAGGCGTCGCAATGTGTCAAGCCGACCCTTCTCCTCGCCTTCCTTCCGACCCTTCTCCTCGCCTTCCTTCCGGCCTTTCTCTTCGCCTTCCTTCCGGCCCTTCTCTTCGAGAAACTCAGCGATCGTCATGATGACTCCTCTGGCGCGCGCGCCCAGTTGATCGAGCTTGCCACGAAGCTCGTCGTGGTACATCGGATCGACGACTCCGAACAAGTAGGTAACCAGCGTCGTGAAGCTGGTAATGCCACCGGGTGACTCCAGCAGCTCGAGCATCGTCGAGCTCCAGGTATCGAAGCTGCGCAGCAGGCGCACCGGATCGCGAGCGTCGCGCAGCACCCACAGCGCGAGCGCCGGGAACGCTCCCAGCGACCACGCGTGCAGGACATCATCGTTCAGCTGAGCGAGGTCCACGATGATCAGCGAGAACCGCGGCACCAGCGCGGCCATGCCGGGAACCGCCATCACGGCTGGATCGAGCATGTCGTCGAGCGAGCGCGAGGTGGTCCAGCCGCCCGGCACGTGGCTGACAACCGCCGCGATGATCGGTGGGAGCCACCGAGCGTGCTGGTGGTCCCTGCGAAACCGCTCCCAGGCCTGAACCTGGTACGACAAACCGCGCAGCGGCATCGCCGGATCCTCGGTGGACTGATGCTCGAGCAGAAGGATCAGCAGCGCGGGTTCGCCGCTGTGCAGCCGTGCCTGAAACTGCAGATCGCCATGATGGTCGACGAGCGCGACGTCGATGGACGATGCGCTGTCGCGGGCCAGCGTGTCCCAGGCGATCGCCTCGCTGACCTCGGCCGGCAGCAGCGCGCGCAACAGCGCCGCGGCATGTCTGGGCGCTTCGAACGCGGCTTTGAACAGTGCATCGTGCGGGCGAGGAGTCATTGCTTGGCGCAGCGAGCAAGCTGCGCGCCACTGCAACCGCCGAGAAATACCGGGCGCCATGTCCGGATTGTCCAGCCACCGGCCGGCTTGTCCGAGATCCGGACGGATCGCCGGACAGAATGTGCACGACCGCCTCGTCCGAGGCGCGAGTGCGCGAGAGAGTTGCAGTGCGTTGACGACGAACGGGTTTGATCGCCCCTCTCGGGCGTACGCCCCGATCTGCCTCGCGCTGCCTGGTCTCGCTCGGCGTTGTGGTGAATAGTGCGGGCTCGGCCCGGTGCGCTACTCGAACGCGGCGAAGGTGAACATCAGCTGGACGTTGGCCTCGGCGCCCTTGCTCGCGAACATCGCGGCGGCGGTGCCGCGGATCGTCACCTTGAAGCTGCCGTTGAGCAGCTTGGTGAAGTCGGCCGGCGTCATGTCCTGCGAGACGAACGCGACGCGCACGTCGACCGGGCCGACGCCGGTCGGGTTCATCACGTGCGCGACGTCATAGGTGTTGTTCGTATCGTCGGTGATGAACGCGACATCGACGTCGCCGGTGTAGACCTGCTCGAGCGCGGTGACGTTGGTCGACTGCGCGCCGAGCGTCATCGTCAGCTTGTCGATCTCGATGCGGCCGGGATCGCGGCCGAGCTTGTGCTGGGCGTCGCCGACGAATGCACCGTAGGGGTTTCCGCTCTCGGTCGTGATCGCCTTGTCGTCGCTGATCACAGTGGCCGCGACGTCGCCCGACTTCGCCTTGAGGTTGATCCCGACCGGGCTCGAGAACGACACCGGATCGGAGCCGCAGGCGACGAGCAGGACAAGAGAACCTGGTAATACGTGCTTCATCCAAATCTCCGGAGACGGCCGTCTCGCTCTATCAGTGGCTCGAGCGGCCCAAAAGTTCACCGGCAAATTCGGGCTGTGCAGCGCTGGAGCAGCACCGATGTAGGGCGGCGGGATCAGCGCGCGAGGATCGCGCGCGCCTGCTCGATGTCGCGCGCGATCTGCGCCATCAGCGCATCGACCGAGTCGAACTTGCGCTCGTCGCGCAGGCGGGCCACGAACGTGGTGCGGACCCGCCGGTCGTAGAGGTCGCCGCTCCAGTCGAGCACGTGGACCTCGAGCCCCAGATCGCCGTCCTCGACGAAGGTCGGGTTGGTGCCGAGGCTGGCGACCGCCGGCAGCGCCGTCCCGCCCTCGATGCGCAGGGTCACCGCGTAGATCCCGGGTGCGACGACCAGCTCGACCTCGGGGCGGATGTTCGCGGTCGGGATGCCGAGCGCGCGGCCGCGCTCGGCGCCGTGCACCACCGTGCCGTCGACGTCCCACGGCCGGCCGAGCATGCGCGCGGCGCGCACCAGGTCGCCGGCGCGGAGGTGGCCGCGGATCTTGGTCGACGCGGCGACCTCGCCGTCGACGGTCACCGCCGGGACGACCGCGACCTCGATGCCGGCGTGGATGCCGTGCGCGCGCAGCGCCTCGACGGTGCCGGTCCGACCCTGGCCGTAGCTGAAGTCGTAGCCGACGATGATCGCGCGGGCGCGCAGCGCGAAGATCACGACGTCGTCGACGAACGCGTTCGGCGCGATGCCGGCGAGCTCGTGGGTGAACGGCTCGACCACCACCGCGTCGACCCCGGCCTCGCCGAGCAGCTCGATGCGGCGCTCGATCGAGGTCAGCAGGCGCGGCGCGCGGGCCGGAGCGAGCAGCGCGGACGGGTGCGGATCGAAGGTCAGGGCGACGGTGACCGCGGCGTTGGCCTCGGCGAGCTCGCGGGCGCGGGAGATCAGCGCGCGGTGACCGACGTGGACGCCGTCGAAGTTGCCGATCGCGATCGCGGCCTCGTCCCACGCGGGAGCGTTGTGGTGACCGTACACGACCTGCATTGCGCGACGTTAGCGCGAAGCCTGGCCGATGTGCGCGGTCGGGCGCTGCGCGAGCGCGGTCCAGGCCGGCGGCAGCAGCACGAGCACGCCGAGCGTCGCGCCCGCAAGTACCTGGCCCGATGCGAGCCGGATCATCGCGGCGAGCCGGCCGATCGCCAGCCCGGCCAGGACCGCGGCCAGCCCGATCGCCGCCGGCCCGGGCGCGCCCGCGCGCAGATCGACGAGGATCACGCCGGCGACCGCCGCGGCGAGCGCGAGCTCGGCCGTGCGCCGCCGCGCGAGCGTGCCGAGCCCTGCGAGCGCGGCGACCGCGGTCAACGGTCCCAGCGCGGCCGCGGCCGCAGCGGCGAGCTCGGCCGGCGCCACCGGGTGCGCCGCGGCGCCGAACCACCGCGCGCCGAGCCCCGGCCACGCCGTCCCGGCGAGCGCGGCGAGGCCGACCGCGGCGACGCCCGCCGCCGGCACGGCGAGGATCCAGCGCCGCGGCTCGCGCCAGGTCGCGGCCAGCCGCGCACCGGCGATCGCGAGCAGCGCGACGTAGGCCGGATCGAGGAGCCCGGCGACCGCCGCCGCCAGCACGACGCGCGGCGAGATCGGCGCGCCGGGTGGCCGCGCGAGCTCGGCCACGGTCCAGCCCGCCGCCGCCAGCGCGATCGCCGCCCGCACCGGCGCGCCGCCCGCCTCGGCCAGCGACGCGACGGCGAGCAGCGGCG
>VBLP01000297.1 GCA_005887925.1 Deltaproteobacteria bacterium
AACCGCGGCACCTCGACGGTCGCCTGCGCCGGCGCGTCCTCGACCCGCAGGCCGTGACCGCGCAGGAACGCCGCGAGGTGGCCGGGCAGCACGTAGGCGCGCGGCCGATCGACCACCCGGTTGCCGACGAAGCGGGCCAGGAACGGCAGGCGCACGGTGCGCGGCTCGCCGGTGCGCGTCCGCGGCTCGCGGGTGAGCACGTCGACCGGCTCGGCCATCGCCTCGATCGCGTAGCCGACCGCGACCCTGGCCGGCGGCATCCGGCTGCGCGCGAGCAGCTCGCGGATCTCGTCGGCCCTGCCGGCGGCGGCGCGCAGCGTCTCGAGCAGCCACGCGTAGGTCGTGCGCACGCGCTCCTCGAAGCTGATGTACGAGTAGCACTCGAGCAGGAGATCGAGGCGGTTGGTCAGGCCGCGGTAGTTGCTGCCGAACCGCGGGTTGTGCGGGTAGGTCAGCCAGCCCTCGGCGACCGCGGCCGTGGCGTCGGCCGTGCCGCGCTGGTCGAGCGCGCGCTCGTCCTCGACGAAGTTGCCGTACCAGCCGGAGTCCAGGCCGAAGCTCTTCTTCACCGCGGCCGAGATCTCGGGGACGAGCGTGTGGCGCATGAAGTCGATCGGCTCGCTGCGCCCCGAGGCCACGGTGTGCGGGATGTCGTGGGTCATCGAGAACCGGTGGACCGAGCCGTTGGTCGCGTGGCTGTCGACGCTGAGATCGGGTTCCCAGCGCTGGCAGACCCGGGTCTGGAGCAGGCGCATCTCGTGCGTCTCGTGCTTCATGTAGTCGCGGTTGAGGTTGATGCCGGCGGCGTTGACCCGCGTGCCGACGCGCGGCGGGCCGTCCTGCCCGGTCAGCCGCTCGATGTGGAGCGCGCGGTTGGCGGTGTCCATCGCGTCGTTGCCGTCGGCGTTGAAGATCGGCAGCACCACGACGGTGAGCTTCTCGAGCAGGCCCTGGTCGGGGCCGGTCAGGAGGTCGCGCACCAGCATCAGCGCCGATTCCTTGCCCTCGACCTCGCCGGCGTGGATGCAGTTCTGCAGCAGCACGACCGGGCGGCCGAGGGCGCGCGCCGCGGCGGGGTCGGCGACGCCCTCCGACGACAGCACCAGCAACGGCAGCTCGCGGCCCTGCGGGGTCTGGCCGAAGCTCATGACGTGGAGCAGCGGGCTGTGCAGCTGGGCGAGGCCCTCGATGTACGCCATCACCTCGGCGTGGGTGCTGGTCGCGCGGTAGCCGGACTTCTCGGCGATGGTCTGTAGCGGCATGGGGCTCCTGGTGTCCGGCGGTCAGCGGCGCCGGGCCTCCACGATATGCAGAAACGAGCGTCCCTGGATCTCGTCCAGCGTGAGACCTGTGGTCTGCAGCTCGGCCGGCGTGATCGCCCCGCAGTTGAGCGCCCGGAGGAAGAAGTTGAGGAGGCCCTGGCCGGTGGCGGCGTCGTCGAACACGTTGTCGACCATCGTGGCCTGGCCGGCCTTGGCGATGAAGTTGCCGAGCCGCTCGGCCGCGGCGGCCGCGCCCCCGAGGAAGAACGCGTAGCACGCCGCGTAGCGCACGGGGATCTGGGCGGGGTGGAGGTCCCAGCCCTGGTAGAACCCGCCGACGAGGGCGCGCTGGATCGCACGGTAGGACTGCCGCCAGGCACGGTGGACCTCGGCGGTCGCGCCGACCGGGATCAGCGTGGTCGGTCCGTCGACGACCGCGGCGCCGGTCCCCGCCAGCGCGATCTGGATCAGATGGCGGGCGAGCTCGGAGGCCGGGTGCTCGGCGCCCTGGTACTGCGCGGTGACGCCGGCGGCGGCGGTGTAATCGTAGACGCCCAGGTGCACGCCGCGGCAGCGGCCCTCGGCGGCGGCGACCAGGCCGGGCAGGCTGCTGCGGCCGTCGCCGGTGAGCAGCGACTGCGGCGACTCGATCATCAGCTCGACGCCGATCGCGCCCTCGGGCAGCCGGTGGGCGGCCTCGAGCAGCCGGAGCAGCTCGACCAGCGCCGTCACGTGGTCGGCGATCGCGACCTTGGGCAAGGTGACGACGAAGCCGGACGGCAGCGCGCCCGCGTGGTCGAGCACGGTCGAGACGAAGATGTCGAGCGTGCGCGCGGCGCGGGCCTTGGTGTCCTCCGACATCGACTTGATGCGGATGCCGAGGAACGGCGGCAGGCTGTGCTCGCGGATCCCGCGCGCGGCCTCGCGGCCGGCCGACGCCGCGATCGCGTCCTCCTCGGCGTTGGGCCGGTGGCCGAAGCCGTCCTCGAAGTCGAGGTGGTAGTCCTCGACGGGCTCGCGCGCGAGCTTGGCGAGCACGCGCTCGTGGACCGCGCTGGCGAGCCACAGCGCCGGCGCCTCGGCGCGCAGCGCATCCGGCGGCCGGTCGAGCGCGGCGACCAGCGCCTTGCCCTCGGGCAGCGCGTCCGCGCCGGGCAGGCCGAGCGCGCGGGCGAGCGCGGCGCAGTCCGGCGCGTGCTGGTCGAGCGCGCGCAGGGCGATCGCGCCGAGCCGGCGCGCGGTGTCGGCGCGGAACAGGTGCGCGCCGCCGTACACCGCATGGACCGGCTGGCGCGCGACGCGGTCGCCGGGGCAGCGGCGCAGGAACGCGCGGTTGCCGGCGGTCAGGCCCGCGAGCACCTCCGTCACGGCCTCGGCGGTCAGCGTGGTGCGCATCGTCAGCGCAGCGCGGGGCCCTGCGCCCAGGCGACGAGGATCCAGCGCTCGCCCTCGAGCACCGGCCGGCCCCGGTGCAGCAGCGGCGCCGGGAACACCACCGCGTCGCCCTCGTCGAGCTCGATCAGGTGCTGGGTGGCGTTGGTCCACATGATCTCGAGCCCGCCGCCGGTGAAGTCGACGCCGGGCCGGCTGATCCCGACGACGATCGTCCACTTGCGCTGCAGGCCGGTGCTCTCGAGCAGGAAGTCGTTGTCGACGTGCCAGTCGTACTTGCCGCCGGGCAGGTAGCGCGTCATCTGGAGCTTGCCCATCGTCGTCCACGCGAACGCGAAGGTCAGATCGGCCTCGGCGCGCCTGACGAGGCCGGCGAGCGCGTCGCCGAGCGCCTCGTCCTCGAAGAACTGGCCGTCCGAGATCCGGACGCCGACCTCGGTGTCGATCAGCGGCCTGACGCCGGCCGCCACGATGTTCTGCTTGTGGTGGTGCAGGAGCCTGGGGTCGATCGCCCTGGGGTAGACGACCCAGGGAAAGTATGCCTGGTTCATCGGGTCCTCTTTATCTCACCATGCGCCGCTGCGCTGGTTGTCGATGTAGTGCGATGCGTCGCGGGCGGGCCGGGTGCGGTGGAGGTGGTTGCGGATCTCGGCGCCCATCCGGGTGGTCGACACCGCGTCGCCGGGTCCGGGCGCGATGTCCGCCGTGCGGACGCCGGCCGCGATCGCCTGGGCGACCGCGCCCTCGATCGCCTGGGCCTCGCGCTCGAGCCCGAGCGAGTGGCGCAAGAGGAGCGCCGCGCTGAGGATCGTGCCGATCGGGTTGGCGATGCCGCGCCCGGCGATGTCGGGGGCCGAGCCGTGGATCGGCTCGTACAGGCCGCACCGGCCGTCGCCGATCGAGGCGCTCGGGCACAGGCCGAGCGAGCCGGCGAGCACCGCGGCCTCGTCGGTCAGGATGTCGCCGAACATGTTCTCGGTGACGACCACGTCGAACGACGCGGGCGCGGTGATGAGGCGCATCGCCGCGGAGTCGACGAGCTGGTGATCGAGCGCGATCTCGGGGTGGCGCGCGCCGACCTCGTCGGCGACCTGGCGCCACAGCCGCGACGACTCGAGCACGTTGGCCTTGTCGATCGAGGTGACGCGGCGGCGGCGGTGCTCGGCGAGCCGGAACGCGAGCGCGACGACGCGCGCGATCTCGACGTCGGTGTACTCGAGCGTGTCGCACGCGCGGCGGCGGCCGTCGACGACGTCGCGGATGCGCGGGCCGAAGTACAGGCCGCCGGTGAGCTCGCGGACCACGACGACATCGACCCCGGCGAGCAGCTCGGGGCGCAGCGGCGAGCACGCGGCGAGCTCGGGGAACGGCCGCACCGGCCGCAGGTTGGCCCACAGGCCGAGCGCCTTGCGCAGGCCGAGCAGGCCCTGCTCGGGCCGGACCCTGGCGGTCGGATCGCTCCACGCCGGGCCGCCGACCGCGCCCAGCAGGATCGCGTCGGCGGCGCGGCACGCGGCGAGCGCGTCGTCGGTCAGCGCCGTGCCATGCGCGTCGATCGACGCGCCGCCGATCAGGTGCTCGTCGAACCGGAGCTGGTGGCCGAACAGCCGCGCGACGTCATCGACGACGCGGCGCGCCTCGTCGACGACCTCCGGGCCGATGCCGTCTCCGGGGAGCAGGACGATCGTGGCCTTCATGATGCCTCCCGCGGGTGCGTGGATGCCGCGCGCTCGTAGCGCTCGATGTCGGGCAGGTAGCGGAGCAGGAAGCCGAGCTCGTCGACCCCGTCGAGCAGGCAGCGGCGGGCGAAGCTGTCGACGGTGAACGCGGTCGTCGGCAGGCCGGGGGCGCGCAGCACGGACGCGGCGAGGTCGACCGTGATCGCGAGCGCCGGATCCGCCGCGCACGCGGCGACCAGCCGGGCATGGATCTCGGGCGGCACGACGACCGGGACCAGCCCGTTCTTGAGCGCGTTGCCGCGGAAGATGTCGGCGAACGACGTCGCGATCAGGGCGCGGAAGCCGCCGGCGACCAGCGCCCACGGCGCGTGCTCGCGCGACGAGCCGCAGCCGAAGTTGTGGCCGGCCAGGAGGATCTGCGCGCCGGCGCTCCCGGGCGCGCCGATCGGGAACCCCGGGCGGCCGCGCCAGTCGGCGAACAGCGCGTCGCCCAGGCCCGCCTTGTCGGTGACCTTGAGGTAGCGCGCGGGGATGATCTGGTCGGTGTCGACGTCGTTGTCGAGCAGCATGACCGCGCGCGAGGTGAGCTCGGTGAAGGACGGGGCGGTCATGGCGACCTCGGGGACAAGAGGGTGCGAGGATCGGTGACGCGGCCGGTGACCGCGGCGGCGGCGGCGGTGCTCGGCGATGCCAGCAGGGTGCGGCCGCCCTTGCCCTGGCGGCCCTCGAAGTTGCGGTTCGAGGTCGACACCGCGAGCTCGCCGGGAGCGAGCTGGTCGCCGTTCATCGCGATGCACATCGAGCAGCCCGGCTCGCGCCACTCGGCGCCGGCCTCCCGGAACACGCGATCGAGCCCCTCGGCCTCGGCCTGCGACTTGACCGCGGCGCTGCCGGGGACGACCAGCATGCGCACGCTCGGCGCGACCCGCCGGCCGCGCAGGATCTCGGCCGCGGCGCGCAGGTCGCCGAGCCGCGAGTTGGTGCACGAGCCGACGAACACGACGTCGACCCCGACGCCGAGCAGCGGCTTGCCGGGCTCGACGCGGGTGTAGCGCAGCGCGCTCTCGAGCGCCGCGCGCGCGCCGGCATCGGCGACCCGCGCCGGATCGGGCACCGGCTGCGAGATCCCGATGCCCTGTCCGGGGTTGGTTCCCCAGGTGATCATCGGCTCGAGCGCGGAGGCGTCGATGCGGAGCTCGCGATCGAACACCGCGCCGGCGTCGGTCGCCAGCGCGCGCCAGCGCAGGGCCGCGCGCTCGAAGTCGGCGCCGTGCGGGGCGTGGGCGCGGCCCGCGAGGTAGGCGAACGTGGTGTCGTCGGGCGCGATCATGCCGGCGCGCGCGCCCGCCTCGATCGACATGTTGCAGACCGTCATCCGGCCCTCCATGTCGAGCCCGCGGATCGCCTCGCCGGCGTACTCGATCACGTGGCCGGTCGCGCCGTCGACGCCGATCTGCGCGATCATCGCGAGGATCATGTCCTTGGCGGACACGCCGGGCGGCGGCCGGCCGTCGAACGTGACCCGCAGCGTCCGCGGCCGGCGCTGCAGCAGGCACTGCGTCGCGAGCACGTGCTCGACCTCGCTGGTGCCGATGCCGAACGCGAGCGCGCCGAACGCGCCGTGGGTCGCGGTGTGCGAGTCGCCGCACACGATCGTCATGCCGGGCTGGGTCAGCCCCTGCTCGGGACCGATCACGTGCACGATGCCGTGGCCGGCCGAGCCCAGCGGGTGCAGCGCGATGCCGTACTCCGCGCAGTTGACCTCGAGCTGGCGCAGCTGCTGGCGCGCCAGGTCGTCGGCGAGCGCGAGCCCGCCCGCGCGGGTCGGCGTCGAGTGATCCATGGTCGCGACCGTGCGGTCCGGGCGCCGGACGCGGAGACCGCGCGCACGCAGCCCGGCGAACGCCTGCGGCGACGTCACCTCGTGCACGAGGTGGAGATCGACGTAGAGCACCGCCGGTGCGGCGTCGGGCGAGGCCACGACGTGGCCGTCCCAGATCTTGGCGAACAGCGTGCGCGTCGTCATGGCGCGCTCACCCGGTTGCGGCCGAGCAAGGCGTCCATCTGCTTGTTACCGACCATGACCATCTCGTCCTCGTTGGTGAGCTTGAAGAACGCGAGGGACTGCCGCGCCTCCATGCCCAGGAGCACGCGGTGCGGCGTCGACACGTAGGCATTCTTGGTCCAGTGCGCCATCAGGTCGCCGATGTTGACGATGAAGTGATCGAGCTCGTAGAACTCGGGCGTGATCCACCGGCCGTCTCGCGTCCTGACCTGGAGCCCGGGCGCGGTGTGGGTCAGCAGCGTCAGCAAGGTGCTGTCGCAGTGCTCGCCCATGCCCTGGTCATTGTCGAAGTCGCGCGTGAAGCCGGCGTAAAAATGGCCGCGCATCGAGTCATTCGATCGATCGATCCGCTGTGAAAAGTAGTTGCGCGGCAGGTCCAGCCCGAGCGTGAACAGCTCGGTCAGCCGATTGCATAGCGCCTGGCATGCCGCGTAGTACGCCTTGAGGCGCTGCCGCAGATTGCGGCCCAGATCGGTTTCGGGGAACGGCAGCTGGTTGGCGTCCGACAGGATCAGCCGGCCGGCGCTGAACTTCTCGACATGGTCATTGGGCCTCCCCACGATTCCCATGTGGGCATACGCATTCTCCTCCAGCACACCGCTATAGCCGTACGGGGTATATTCGTCGGCCGCCAGGGTGGGTCCGGTCGCGAGCTTGCATCGCAGCTTGTCGGTGACCGGCAGTGCGAAGAACGCCGTGAGCGCGGCGTGCGCATCATCGAACACCGAGCGATCGATGCCGTGTCCGCACAGGGTGAAGAAACCAATGTCGCGGCAGGCTCGATCGATCTCGCGCGCGACCTCGAGCTCGGCCTGGGTCCCTCCGCGGCCCGCGGAGGACAGATCAATCAGCGGTATGTTCTTCATGTTCCGTTCCCGTCGATCCTGTTTACTTGCCGTTCCCGTTGACCCGGCTTTCGGCGCGGGTCCGGGCGCACACGAACGAGCCGACCCGGGCGATCGCCTCGCGGCCCGCGCCGAGCATCGCATAGTAGAGGTGCCAGACATGCACCATCTGCGGCCACTCCTCGAACGTCACGTCGACTCCCGCGGCGCGCGCGTTCCTGGCCAGGAGCTCGGCCTCGCTGAACAGCACCTCGCGCTCGCCGACCTGGATCAGCATCGGCGGCAGCCCGCGCAGATCGGCGTTGACCGTCGACACCACGGGGTTGGCGAGGTCGTTGCCCGGCAGGTAGAGCACGCGGAGCTTCTCGACCAGCGGCAGGTCGAGCATCGGATCCATGGCCTGGCGGGTCCGCCAGCTCTCGCCCTTGGACTCGAGATCGACCCACGGCGAGATGCAGACCGTGGCGCCCGGCAGCGGCCGGCGCTTGTCGCGCAGCGTGACGAGCGTCGACATCACCAGGCCGCCGCCGGCGGAGTCGCCGATCAGCGCGATGCGCTCGGGCTTGAAGCCGCGGCGCAGCAGCCACTCGTAGCCCGCGCACGCATCGTCGAGCGCCGCCGGGAACGGGTGCTCGGGCGCCAGGCGGTACTGCACCGCGAGCGCGGCGCACCGCGAGGCGCGCGCGATCTCGGCGACGAGGCCGGCGTGGCTCGCCAGCGATCCGTAGACGTAGCCCGGAGCGGACGTCCGCCGCGACCGGCGGGCCCATCTGGTCGTACAGCACCCGCGCCTCGGGGATCTCGGTCGGCCAGGGGTGGGCGTCGATGTCGGCGAGCACGGCCGCCAGCTCGCGGCGCGCGGTCTCTTCCTTGGTCTCGTGCGTGTCAAGCGACATGAGGTTCCTCCTCCTTCTTCGCGGTGGCGAGAAGGTCCTTGTCATCGAGGTGCAGCTTCTGGTCGCACAGCTTCTTGAACCGGCGGAACGCCTCGCTCAGCGCGTCCTCGGAGCTGAACCGCACACCGAGCCGCTCCATCCGGGCCCGGTAGCCGGCGCGCCCCGAGTGCTTGCCGAGCACCAGCTGGTAGTCCTGCCCGCCGACCGTCTCGGGCGCCATGATCTGGTAGGTCAGCGGGTTCTTCAGCATCCCGTCCTGATGGATGCCCGACTCGTGGGCGAACGCGTTGCGGCCGACGATCGCCTTGTTGGGCTGGACCACGAACCCGGTGCGCTCCGAGACCAGCCGGGACGCCGGGACCAGGTACCGGGTCTCGAGGCCGGTGCGGACCTCGAGGTGATCGTGGCGGGTGCGGATCGCCATGACGATCTCCTCGAGCGAGGCGTTGCCGGCGCGCTCGCCGATGCCGTTGATCGTGCACTCGACCTGGAGGTCGTTGTGGCAGTGCGCCGAGAACGTCGCCTTGTCCGAGTTGGGCACCTGCGCGATCAGCCGGCCGATCAGGCTGCCGTACTCGGGCGGCATCGCGTAGCCGACGGTGTCGGGCAGGCTCACGGTGGTCACGCCGGCGGCGATGATCGCCTCGACGATCCGCGCGAGGAACTCGGACTCCGAGCGGCTGGCGTCCTCGCACGAGAACTCGATGTCGTCGCTGTAGCGCCGCGCGTGCTTGACCGCGTGGACGCCTTGCTCGAGCACGGCCTCGGGCGCCTGCTGCAGCTTGTACCTCATGTGGACCGGCGACGTCGACAGCACGATGTGGATCCGTCCGGACCGCGCGCCGCGCACGGCCTCGGCGGTCAGGTCGATGTCGCGCTCGACGGCGCGGCTCAGGCTGCACACCGTGCTGTCCTTGATCTCCCTGGCGACCGCCTTGATCGCCTCGAAGTCGCTCTCGCTCGAGGCCGCGAACCCGGCCTCGATGACGTCGACCTTGAGCTGCTCGAGCATCCTGGCGATGTCGACCTTGTCCTGGCGGTTCAGGTTGATCCCGGCGCTCTGCTCGCCGTCGCGCAGGGTGGTGTCGAGGACCGTGATCATGTCGCGGGTCATGACGGCTCCTTGCCGTGCTTCTGGTAGCGGGCGTAGAACTCGAGCATGTTGCGGGCCTTGGCCACGAACGGCGGGGCGATGACCTGGCCCTCGACCAGGGCGAACCCGACGTCCGAGCTGTGATAGGCGTCGATCAGCGCGCGATAGCGGGCGATGGTCTCGGGCGAGACCGCGAACACCGAGTTGATCGCCGGGACCTGGCGCGGGTGGATCGCCGCCTTCGCGGTGAAGCCATGGCACCGCGCGGCCGCGCACTCGGACTCGAACCGCTTCATGTCCTCGATCTCGAACGAGTTGGTGTCGATCGCCGGGATCTTGAACCTGGCGGCCGCGACGCACATCCGCGCGCGCGCGTAGTTGATGTAGCTCTCGTTCGGGCTGTACATCGCGGCGACCAGATCGGCCTGTCCGAACGCCAGGCCGTCGCTGACCGCGGCGATGCCCTCGGCGTTCTCCACCGCGTCGGGAGTCTCGATGAACGGGTACAGATCGGGGGGGTCCTTCCAGGTGCTCAGCAGCGTGCGGTAGACCACGACCTCGCTCGCGTGGTTCACCTTGGGCAGGAGGACG
>VBLP01000298.1:0-2451 GCA_005887925.1 Deltaproteobacteria bacterium
TAGACGGTCCCTCTGACAATTCTCCCCTCGACAACTCTCGGAATTGCCGGGCAAGCTCTACCTACCTAATGCTCCAGGAGGACGCAGCTTGGCCGTGGATCGCTGCGAGCTGCTCCGCTTCCGAGACGTCCTCGGACGGCGACCTGAACAGAGCCAGCGCTCCTCGTCAGCGACACCGAGCTCGCGGTCCCCAGGCGCGTACCGGGCTCGCGGTCATTCCCTCAGGAACGTCCCGTCCCCCGTCGTCGTCAGCACGACGTCTCCATCCCGAGCTGTCACCCACAGCCGGTCGCTGGCCGGCTCATCGACCCAGCGCGCCGCGCTCGTGCTTGCGCTGCAGCTCGCCGTCGACGGGAACGTATGGATGACGCCGCTGCCAACCCCGCCGAGCACCGCCGTCATTGCATCCACAGTCTCCTTGCGTGGGTGGCAGTACGTCAGGTTCGTGCCCTCGCCGGTGGGCCGACCGAGATGACGGCATACTTCGGGTTCGCGCGTTCGAGCAGCCCCCGGGCTCGAGGAGGTCTTGCTGCCGTGGTGGCCGACCTGGAGCAGCGTGACCGGTGCGTTGATGGTCAGGTCCGCCTCCTCGAGCGCCTCGGCGTCGCCCGTGAACAGGATCGACGACGCGCAGTAGTCGATGCGGAGCGCGATCGAGCAGACGTTCGCGCTGGATCCGCACTCCGGGTACCACTGCTGGGGCACGATCGCGGGCAGCCTCACATGCTACGGCGGCGACCGCTACTGATCACGCCGTGCGCAGCGCGCGGTGCGCCGCGTGGATCTGATCGAACGACGGAATTCGCGCTGGTCCGCTCGCGTGGAGCAGCGCTATCCGCATCTGGACGGCGGCGCGCCGCGGCTCCATGCCGCCGATGCCGGTTCCGAGCCCGCAGCACACGACCGACGCGATGCTCGCGCGCCTGCACGCCAGCACGATCGCGCGAAACGCGAGGTACGCGTTCAGCGTCTGCGCGACGCTCTCCGGGATCCGCATCGTCGGCGCGACCACGAGCACCGGCCACCGCGTATCGCCTGTCTCGATGAGCTCAGCGGCGCCGACCGGCAGCTCGCCGTGGTGACGCTCGACGATCGCGCGCTGGACGCGCTGTTGGATCGCGAAGCCGAGCTGATCGCGGATTGCGGCGTCGAGCCCGCCGTCCATGATGCCGAAGCTGTTTGCCGGGCTGACCATCGCACCAGCCGAACGCGCGAAGTAATCGTCCTCGATCACCTCGACGTCGTCGCGATCCGCGAACGCATCACGCCACGCGCGGACCATCGCCGTCCCGCGGTCGACGAGCAGGATCTGCATCGTCGGAATGTATCACTCGCGCGCGCGCAGTCGCTGCCCTCACGACGACCCGACCGCGACGGCGAGCGTCACCGATCCGATGGCCGTCGCCAACATAAACAGTCACGCACGGCTACACCTCGTCCTCGTCGCCGTCGATCGGCGTGCCGCCCTCGCGGGTCACACCGCCCAGCTCGGCGCCGCCGCCGCGTGCCGGACAGATGCTCCGGCTGTGCCGGACGGTGATCGCCCCGCCGTCGGGATCGACGCCCGTCCGCGCGCGGGTCGGCAGCGACCGACCAGCACCCGTCGCGAGCCGCCGCCGCGGTCGCTCAGGCCGTGCCCGATGCGCGCGCGCGCGGTCCTCGATCTCCGCGCCGTCGTGCTCGCGCGGACCGGCCTGCTCGCCGAGGCCGCCGGCCGGACGCCGATCGCCGCGCGCGCGATCGCCAGATCGGCGACGTCGAGTGGCGGCGGTGGAGCGCGATGCGCCGCGAGCTCGAGGCGGTCGCTGCCGATCCTGGCCGCGTCGCCGCGCCGCGATGGCTGCCCGTCTCGCCGCCCACCGGCGCGGCTCGCCGAGCCGGAGCGCGGCACGATCCCGGAGGTCACATCGCAACTGTCGCGGCTAGGAGATGGCACGCTGCTCGCGCATAGCAGCCGAACTCAGGTTCCAGAGTGGCCGGCCCTGCGGGTGATGCGGGTGATGCGGGTGATAGTTCCCATCCCCCGCGTGTCGGTTGCTGATCCGGCCGTGCGGGTGATGCGGGTGATGCGGGTGATGCGGGTGATACTTCCCGTCGCTGCCGAGGCCGGAGGATTCTCCGGCGCGGGCGATGCGGGTGATGCGGGTGATGAGGGGGGATAAAACCCTGAGAGCGAGACAGATCTTCGATCGCTCGGCTTCGCGCCGCGCGGCCGTCAGCGGCGAGCCCAACCCATCTTGGGTCTCACAGGCCGGCGGCGGCGACCCACCTCCGATGCCGCGGCTAGGAGATGGCACGACGCTCGCTCAGGACCGCCGGCTTCGGCCGCTACGGATCAGACATGCTGCAGCCGATGGTCCGGCCCAGGTTCTACTGGCCTGACCACCGGCGGGGGATGCGGGGCATGCGGGGTATACTTTGTGCTGATACAAATCGCTCGGCCCATTACGA
>VBLP01000298.1:2483-16911 GCA_005887925.1 Deltaproteobacteria bacterium
GGGGGATGCGGGGCATGCGGGGTATACTTTCTGCTGATACAAATCGCTCGGCCCATTCGGACTGACGGGAAACATCCCCCGCATCCCCCGCATCCCCCGCCGGCCCGCTCACTCTGCGGGGGATGCGGGGCATGCGGGGTATACTTTCTGCTGATACAAATCGCTCGGCCCATTCGGACTGACGGGAAACATCCCCCGCATCCCCCGCATCCCCCGCCGGCCCGCTCACTCTGCGGGGGATGCGGGGTATGCGGGGTATACTTTCTGCTGATACAAATCGCTCGGCCCATTCGGACTGACGGGGAACATCCCCCGCATCCCCCGCATCCCCCGCATCCCCTGCCGCTCGGTCACTCGCATAGCTGCACCAGCCAGCGGACGATCCCATCGCGATCGAGTTCCTCGCGCCGCAGAACCTTGCTGCCGACCGGCCGACCCTGCGCCTTGCGGAACGCGTAGCCGATCGGCTTCGCCTCGGGCTTTCCGCTCCGGCAGAACGCAGCGAGCGCGTCGTGGAGATCGCCGGAGGTTCCGGCATGCTTGATGGCCTCGGCGAGGGTGTGCGCGGTCCCCTCGAACGCCTGACGCCACGCGGTGAGGAGCGCGCGCAGCCGATCGAGGTCCTCGTCGGCGCGATCGCGGATCCGCTTCACGCCCCCGAGCGGGTCCGCACCGCCCGCCCAGAGGATCGCGCCGCGAACGAGCGCGTCCCATGCCTCGAACGAGCCTTTCGCGGGGAGTCCATGTGCCGGACTGCCCGCGACCACGAACGCCCGGAGCACGGTCAGCGCGGCGACCACGAGCCGAGGGCGGTTCTCCTGCACGTAGCCGAGTAGATCCGTGCGGCGGAACGTACGGTCCTCGGGATGCTCGACCTTCGGATCAAGGTCGATCGGCACCACGCGCCGGCCAAGGTCGCCTCTCAGCTGGACGTTGTTGCCGGTGAACGCCCAGACCGGACGCAGGCTCGCGGTGATCATGCGCGTCGAGCCAAGCAAGCGATCTGACACCTGGCCGGCGGTGAGCGCCATCGCCAGCGCCGGCGAGCCCAGCACACCGTCGACGTTGTCAATCACGACGATCGACGGCGACTCCATCGCGATGGCGAGTAGTCGCTTGCGGGTTTCCTCGTCTTCGTCGGTCGGCGCCATGAGCGGCGCCTTGCGGCCGGTCGGGATCATCGCCGCAGCGTCAGTGAGCAGCCCCTTGCCCGAGCCTGGCGTCGGTGCCTGGACACCGAACATCGGCACTTGGCCATGGATCGCCGGGCGCCCGGTCACCGAGAGCACGAACGCCGCGCACGCGGCGCGGTCGCTGTCGGCGACGAAGGGGAACTCGCTGAATGGCTCGACGAGCTCGACCAGTGCTCGCTCTGCGTCGGCGCGCGTCGGCGAGCTCGGAATCGGCGGGAACGCGGCGCCGCAGGGGTCGAAGATGACGCGTGTCCGCTCGTCGTACCCGGGCGTGTCGTGGATCGTACCGTCGGCGCGAAACACCGGCGCGTCGGAGATTGCCTCGAGCTGGGGCAGCTTCCATTCACCGCGCGCCAGGATCCGCGACGCAACCCAGGTCGGCGGCGAGGCCCGATGCGAGACGCCGTCCTTCATCGAAGACCACAGCGCCGCACGGCCGAGCAGATCGAGCAGGTGATCGCGCTCGATCGGCACGATGACAGGCGACCCGGCCGGCCGCAGAAACCAATCCGGCGCGCCATGGTCACGAACCACATGCACGAGCTGGCGACCGCGTACGTAGACGCCACCCATCAACGCGAGCGCGTGGAGCGCCTTCTCGACGACCGGTGGTTGATCGGTCGAGAGCACGATCTCGGGCCGTGAATCGTTTGGATCGATGCGACTGCGTTGCGATGGCGGCGCATCCTTGTCGCCCGGGGAGGGCGCGGCGTCGGGCGGCGGGTCGCCAGGTGGCGCTGGCTCGCCCGCGTGCGCGCGTTGCTCCTCGCCGTGCACGCGGGCGACGATCCGATCGAGTCGCCACTGGGCGATCGTCGGATCGGTCGTCATCGTGCCTCTCGCGCTGCGCTGCGCGCGATCTTCTGGACCTCGCGGCCCGACAGCGGCGGAGCCGCGAGCATGACGTTGATGCGGTCGAGCGCGTCGAGGATCTCCGACTCGGTCCGTCCATCATGCCGCAGCCGAACGCCGATCCGGAACAGCGTGCCATTGCGAGTGCCATCGGCGATCGGCGACATCCTCCCCAGCATGTCGCCGACGATGTCGTCGTCGGTTCGAGTCGTCGGCCGTCGTGGTCGGGGTGGCGGATCGCCGGCTCCCTGGATCGCAGCGAGCCACAGCGGGGGCGGCGACGGCAACCGTTCATCCTCGTCGGCGATCCAGCGGTAGCCGAGCGATGGCGGCAGCACGACGATTCCACCGTCGGCGCGCACGTCGACACCCGCCCGCTTGTCGAGCAGGCGCCCAAGCGGCGAGTTTGCGCCCGCGCCGGTTCGCACGCGGATCCCGCCGCCCGGGTGCGCCAGGTAGATATGTAGCCCGCCGCTCTGTGTGCGCACGACCCGGACGCGCGGTAGCGGTCCGAGCGCGCGCTCGAGCGCGGCGAGGAGCTCCTCGCCGTCGTGCTTGTGATCGACATCGATCACGACCACGCCGCTTGCGGCCCCGGTAGGCGTCGCGATCCCGCACTTCGTCACCGGATCGACCGGGAAGATCGGAAACTGTGGCGAGCTCTCGAGGTAGCTGTATGCCGCATCGAGCAGGATCCGTCGCCTGACAGTCGCGCCCTCGTGAACCCGTTGCTCGGCATCGTCGAGCTGGCGCTCGATCGTCGCGCGCACCGGATCGCGTGTCACCGGGGGACCTCGGCACGGAGCCGCGCGAGCAGGGCACCGGCGTCGTCCGCGCTGCGGCAGATCACGTAGATGCCGCCGCGCTGCTCGACGAACTTCTGGAACTGGCGCTGGTCGGCGTTCTGCCGGCCGTTCACGGTCTTGGTCTCGACGGCGAGGAACACGCCGACGCCGGAGGGCAGCCGGTACAGGCCGATCAGGTCGGCGCCGCCCGGGTCGGCCACGCCGTACCGGATCGGCCCCTTGCGCTTCTCGCCCGTCGGCCAGTGCGTGCTCGCGCCGATCTCGTTGCGGTACAGGATGCACGCAGGGTCGGTGATGAGCGTGGCGCGCACGACGTCGAGGACCTGGAACTCGTGCACGCGCTGACCGCAGCTCGCGCACGTCCCGTCGTCCTGCCACGCGCGCCGGCGCGGCGTGCAGAGGCAGCCGCGTGTAGCTCGACGGTGATGGACAGGCCGTGCCGCACGTGGCCCGGCGCGGGTCATCGCCGGGAGGGCCTGGGAGTCGACGTCGGTCACGAAGCGATCTCCTTCCGGCACTGCCGGTGCTTGGCCTGCTTCGCTTGCGTCGCCCAGAGGATCGGTGCGCCGGGCTCGATCGCACCGCCGCAGGTCGCGCACGTCCCCCAGCGCTTCGACGTCATCGCGACCACGTACTCGCACCGCGACGTATGTGTGCCCGCGACCTCGTGCACGCCGACGCCGGTCGCGCGCGGCAGCTCGCGGGGCCGCGCCGGAAGCGCCGTGGCGCAGTGCGGGCAGCGCGGCGCGGACGGAAACATCGCGCCGCAGCGCGGGCACTGCCGGATCGCGTCGCGGACGAGCGGCCGGATCCCGTCGCCGTCGAGGCTGTATGCTTGGTCACAGTCGGGCAATCCGTGCTGGTGCACCGAGCCGCACAGGTCGACGATCAGGCCGTGCGCCTTGCCCGGATGGGGACGCAGGACGCGGCCGCAGATCTGCAGCCACAGCCCGATGTGGCCGACCCGGCGGGCGATGATAGCAACGCCGCAGCCTGGATCGTCCCAGCCTTGAGTGAGTGTGCCGACGCTCGCGAGCAGCTGGAAGTCGCCGGCGGCGAACCGGCGCAGGATGTCGGCTCTGTTGCGGGTCTTCGCCGTCACGAGCTCGGCGGTGATGCCGGCGGCCTGGCAATCGGCGACGTACCTCGCCGCCTGGGCGACCGTCGCGCAGAACAGCGCCGCGCGCTGGCCGGCGGCGTGCTGGCGGTACGCGGCCACGGGATCGATGGCGAGCTGGTTCGCCTCGAGCTCGGCGGGCGGCGCGAGGACACGAGCGGGGGCGAGGTGCCCGAGCTCGGTGAGCTCGCGCACCGTGGCACCGACGACGAGCTCGTCGAACGTGGTCAGTGCTCGACCGTCGCCACGACACGGGGTGGCCGTGAGACCCAGCCGCCGCGCGTTCGGATAGCGCCGGAGCACGCCCGCGTAGCTGTCCGCGAGAATTCCGTGACATTCATCCCAGATCACGAGATCCGCCTCGGGCAGCTGGTCTTGCCAGCCGTCGGTGCGGAGCGTCTGGGCGCTCGCGACGGTGACCGGCGCGCGGCGCGGACCCTCGTCGCGCTCCGCTTGGATGATGCGAACGTCGGTGACGCCGCCGAGCGCGAGCTTCGCGACGGTCTGATCGATCAGCGTGCAGCGATCGGCCACGAACAGCGTACGCGTGGCGCGCGCGGTGGCGGCAGCGATGATCGCGGCCGAGATGATCGTCTTGCCCCCGCCGCACGGCAGCACGAGGCACGGTGCCTGGCGGCCGCGCGCGTACGCAGTGCGCAGCTGCTCGATGGACCGCTCCTGGTAGGGTCGCAGCGTGATCACGCGGCGCGCCTCCGTGGCGGTGGGATCGCCGTCGGCATTCGTGGTGCACGCGGCTCGGCGTCGCGCCCCAGGCAATGACGGCAGAGCTGGTACTCGCTGCCTGGTGACGTCAGCGTGACCAGCGCGGTGCCGTGGCCAGCGACGCGCTGGCAGCTCGCGCAGCAATCCACGCTCGGCGCATGGTGCGTCTCGCCGCCCAAGGACCGCTTTCCGCCTGAAGCCGCATCCTCGGCGGCACATGCCGATCCATGCTGCGCCGTGTCGAGCCACGGCTCGTGCGCACGCTTGGCGGTCACGGCTCGTCCTCGCGAAGATCGGCGAGATGATCGAATGCGCTGACGTTGTCGCCGAGCAGGTCCTCGTGCTCGGTGCCGAGCAGGGCGCGGATCGCTTGGCTGTCGGGGCCGAGCACGTCGTCGTCATCGGCGTCGTACGTCGGTGCGTGCGACTCGATCGCTACCGCGGCTCCCAGCGCACCCGCGGCGAGCTCGATGCGGCACGCCGGGCACACGAGATCGCCAGGGTCGGCGGTGCAGACGAGGACCGGGCTGTACGTCTGCCAGTCGCCGCAGAGCGCCGTCACGCGGCCGCCGGGGTACGCGGCGCGGAGCACGCACCAGCGCGAGGGGTCGGAGCGGTGGACGTAGACGATCGCGGTCACGGTGTGCCGGCTCCGAACAGCGGCAGCGAGACCCGGCGGTCACCGAGCCGGCGCGGCGAGTAGCCGGCGGCCTGCCACCGCTCCCACGTGAACGACTTGTCGTAGGCGCCGATGACCCAGCGCTGAAAGCCAACGAGCTCCGGCGTGCGCACGAACGGCATCGGGTACGGCCGGGCGCCGAACTCGCGGAGCCGCCGGCGGCGGTGATCACGCTGCTCGTGTGTCTCACCGCGCGCGTAGCCGATGAGCGTGTAGACCATGAGGTGGTCCGGCTTCACGCCGTGGCGCACGAGGCGCTCGAGGCCGCGGAACAGCACGCGCTCGTCGCCGAGCTGGTCCCACGCGGTGTAGATCCGGCGCTCGTGCATGTCGTCGGCGCGGTAGTCGACGCTCGCGATCGCGCCCGCCGCTTCGTCGCTGAGCACGCGGACGTTGATGCCCTGCACGAACGAAACGCGGAATCGGCCGGCACGGACTTCGGCGATCCGAGCGCGCCAGTCTGGCCCGCCAAAGAAGTCGTTGTCGAGCAGCAGCAGCTGGCGCGGCCACGGCTCGCCGCGCCAGATCTCCGCGATCGTCCCGTGCGCGCGAGCGCGGCCCTCCTTGCGCGGCACGACGCAGAAGTCGCACTTGAAGCGACAGCCGCGCATCGTGAAGCCGACCGACGCCCGGAACTCCGGGTAGTCGGAGTAATCGAGCGGGCCATCGCTCACGCCCACGTCGGCGAGTGTACGGCCGAGGCTCCACGAGCCGGTGCCGCCGAGCTCGCAGCTGGGATACAGCGCCGCGAGGCGATCGGCGAGCGGCCTGGTGCTGTACGAAGAAGATCGCCGACGCGTAGACTCGATCCCAGGCCGGATCGCCGAACCGCGGCTCGATCTCGCGGAACGCCGCGGCGTCGAGCGCATGGGGGTTGCTCATGCGGCGCAGCTCGACGTCGTCGCCGAGCGCGCGGTGATGCGCGGCCAACCGCATGAGCGCCAGGTTCGGCAGCTTGCCGTCGAGGTGCCAGAGCAGAACCTTCACGAGTCGCGCCCTCCACTGTCGACGTGCCCGGTCGCGAGCAGCTCACCGAGCGCGGTGATGCCGAGCGTGCCGATCGCGAGCACGGCCACGACGAAGCACGCGCCCCAGAGCTCGAAGATCGCGAGCCACGCGAGCAGACCTATGGCGTACGAGGCGATCCAGCCGGGGCCGAGGTACGGCGGCCAGGAGCAGCGCGGCGCGGTCACGGGATTGCTCCTGCCGCACGCAGCCGGTTTCCGCCGAACCAGGGGAGCGGCGCGCGAAGGGTGGAGAGCACTCTCACGCAGCACCTCCGCGCTCCTGACGCGGTCGCCGGCGACCGCGCAGCGGTAGCGGCACCAACGTGCGCAGCCGCGCCGGCGGCGGAACACCGTCGGCCTCATCGCTGGCACCCCACGGTGCGGGCCTCGCGATCGGTGAGCACGACGATCGGGTGCGTTCCGTTCGTACAGAACAGGCGGCCGCGGATCACGCCCGGCGCATCGACGCGGCGGCACTCGAAGCGGCCGCTCGGCCGGATTCCGTTCACATACCAACCCGGGGCGCAGCGTGCACGCTGGGGACGCGTCGCGGCGGCGCAGCACAGCATCACGACGGTCGCGATGGCACAGACGAGGTCGGTGAGGGTCACGACAGCCTCCTTCGGGTCCTCCACCGTCCGGACGGATCGGGCCACAGGCACTCGACGAGCACGAACAGGATGACGAGCGTGATCTCGTACCACCTCATCGGCGTGCCCTCCGTCGCGCGCGCCGGCCGCACGCGTCGCGCGCCACGCGGATCCGCGCTGCGCGCCGCGACGCTTCGAGCGGGTCGACCCCGAGCTGCGCGGCGGCAGGCATGGCGGTCTCGCGATCGCGGAGCCGCAGCCGGAGGACCACGCTGCCATTCCCGGTGATGCGGATCCTCGCGGTGACGCTCGGACCGAGCTCGATCGGGTCGAACGGGTCATCGCCCCACGGCGTGGCTCGCTCTGCCGGCGGTTCGGCGGTCGCGCACGTGGCGTGCAGCATCGCGATCAGCGCGGCCGCCGCCGTGTCGTGGCCCGGGGCGAGGGTGTGCACCTGCACCAGGACGCCGTCGACGCAGAACTGGCGAAGCCGCGTGCCGTCGGGGCGGTCGCCGAGCTCGAGGATCGCGCCGACCGTCATTGCCTCGCCCTTCCCGCCGCGATGAGCAACAGCGCGTGGAACGCATCCTCGTCGGTGGTGAACTCCTCGGCCAGGGCGGTGAACACGCTCTGCCGCGTCGCCGCTCGCGAGGATCAGCTTCGCGCACTCATACGCCACACCGAGCTCGATCCAGGCGCCCCGCGTCGGCGTGTCGATCGGCGGGCACAGGAGCCAGAGCACGTCGGCCTGGCGCAGCTCGGTCAGGTACTGGACTGCCCGACGCCGTCGGTCCGCCTCCGACGCGTGCGGCGGCTCGCCGGCGCCGACCGCGGCGACGGTGACTGGCCAGGTCGCTTGCACCGTGATGCCCGCTGCGGTGAGCGCGGCCGACCAGCGCCGCACGCGCTCGCGCTCGGCCGGCGCGGAGCTGCCGGCGAGGTGGACGCGGCAAGCCGTCCACGCGGTCATCGCACGATCTCGCCGCTGATCGCGTCGGCCTCGATCGCGCCGCACCGGCCGCGCGGGCCGACGTCTTGCTTGGGCCGGGTGTAGCCGGCGCGCTGGCGCCGTGTTCGGCCGACGCGCGCGAACCACCAGCGGCGCGGGAACAGGCGATCGAGCGCGTCGTAGTTCACGCGGTCATCGTTGACGTTGCTCTGCTTCATCTGGGACTCCTGGGGCGAAGCGCTGCTCACGCAGCGCGCGGTGGATGGCGCGTAGGCGCGCGCTCAACGGCGCAGACCAACCGGTCTGGCGTTGGCGCAAGCGCGTGCGCAGGCTCGGCGGTGTGACGGGGGGGCAGTGAGATCGAAGCGGCCGGTGGGCGCGGGACGCCGGCGGTGTGAGGTGACGCGCCGCCGGCACGAACCCGTGCGCGAACGCAAGGAGACCGGCTGTGACGAGATCTGCGTCATGCCGCGATCTCCTCGTCTGAGAGCTCGTCCTTGAGACCGAGGCCCCACAGGATCTCGGCGTCGTAGCCGTGGCTCCTCGGGGCCTTGCCGTTGTGCTTCGGCTGCAGCGCGCGAATCAGCGCACCTCGGTAGTGGGACAGCACGCTCGCGGGAAGGGGGAGCCAGAGCGCCCGGTCGAAACGCTTGCGGCGTCGGCGACGATCGAGGAGCTGCCCGTAGAGTCGGTGGATGATGTCCGTGCTGGTGCCAACGTAGGTGACCTCTTCGCGAGCGATCAGCAGGTACACCCCGACGAGGGCCGAGCCGCATCTCGAGCAGCCGGCCTGCACGCGCCGCGGCAAGTCGACGGGGCGGAACGTCCGCGCGAGGATGTTGAGCGGTGAGCTCACCGGCTTCCCCCAGTCGATCGCGAACGCGCGAGACGCTGATACACGCCCGGTGGAGCACAGCGCTCGAGTCGACATTGGTCCCATGCTGAGCACGACGCTGCGCCCCCTCAGGACGCGCGCGAGATGACCGTACGACATGCCGTGATCAGTCGCGGCTTCGCCGATCGATGCACCACCCACAACTGCGGTCACGGCGGCTTCGACCGCTGCTGGCGCGACACGACTGCGCGGATCTCGCGCGCGCAAGCCCCGGCTGTGAAGTACCTGCTGGACGACCCCGCGGCTCGCCCCGGTCTCGACGGAGATCTCGGCTGCGCTACCACCCGCGACGCAGAGCTGCGCGATACGTTCCGCGGTTGCAGCGCGCGTCGTCACGCTCGGCGGATCGCGATCGCCGAAGAGGCGACGCCACGCCTGGCTCACCGCTTGGTGCGAGATGCGCGTGCGCCCGGCAGCTTCGCGCATCGTGATGCCAGAGGCAGCAGCCAGCAGCGCCGCGCGCGTGGAACGCGAGATCGAACGACGGCACACTGGTTTCGACCCTGAAGCTCGGTGAGCCGGCGGGTTGCGGACGCCAATGTGCTGCTCTCGGGTGGACAAGGCCGGAGCTGACATGGCAATGTGAGTACTGTATACTCATACTGGTGGTCAACCTCTGAGCGCTCAATGCTCGCCATGCCCAGGGTAACCTAGCGACATGCCTCGAACCCGCGGAAAGCCCGTCCAGCTCCCTCACTGGTGGCTCGAGGCATTGAACCGGCTATGCGATGGCGAGACGACCACAGAGACCGCTGCGCGGCTGAACGCTGTGGCTCGGCGTGATCCACCGTTTCATCGAACGGCGGTTGGCGACTTCTTGCGCGGCGACGTGACCACCTACGAGATGATGACCGCGTTCTTGGTGTTGTACCCGGACCTTCCACCGCCGATGTTCTTCGCCTCCTCCTACGAGGAGGCGCATCAGCACCAACAGATCGCTCGACGATACTCCCCGAAAAGGGTTGAAGTACCGAGAGTGGAGCAGACCATCGAAGATACCGGCGAGAAGACGCCCCGCAGACAAACCGCGCGCTCGGGCGTGAGGACCCCGACCGGGAAGCGCGCCATCAAGTAGAGCCTCGTGGCCAACGCGGTCTGCGGTGCGACGCATGAACGTTGCGCGCGGTGGCCACACGTAACAGGACCGCGCGGGTACACCGCCACCGCAAGGTGCCCACGGGTCGAGAGTGTCCCCGGGATTTCAAGATCGCAGCCCCCAGGCTTGGTTTGTCGTCGTGAGAAGATAGTACTCGTTTCGACTTGACACTCTGTCGATGGTGAGTACTTTATACTCATGACACTCGCCGCTGCGCCTCGGAACGCCGAGGCCATCCCTCCAGATCTCCAGCCGTTCCGCGATGAGCTGGAGATCGCTAACCCGCGTCGCGACGAGGTCAGCCACGGGATCGAGCGTGTCACGAGCCTGGCAGTGGCGCGCAGCAACATCGACGGCACCGTCGCGATCACGCGCCCGCGACCCGTCCTTCGCAGCATGCCGGCCCGCGCGGTCCTCGCCGGTGGCATCTCGCGCCACGGCGGGGACTGCCTGTGCTGGCTCTGCCGGCCGCGCGAGGCCGAGATCCGGGCGCGGCTTGCCAAGGCCGAGGCGGACAGCGACATCGCGATGGTTCGCTGCTGCCGACGCGCGCTGACCGGTGACCGCGACGCACTCGGCGCGTATCGGGCCGCGGTGGAGCTCGAGCAGTTGATGGGCGGTGCGCTGTGATCGCGCGCGCCACGCTCGACGCGCTGATCGCAGCATTCCGCGAGCTGGGTCTCGACAGCTTCCAGGTCATGGCGGTTCGCACCGAAGGGCGCGTCGACGTGACGATCGACGCACCGGACGAGGCCTCGACCCGCCGGATCGCCGCTGGCCTCGGCGCACCCGAACCGCGCTGGCGCACGGGCGTACGGAACGAGTGGTTGCAGTCCCGGATCGAGGACGCCGCCGGCCAGCTGACGATCATGATCATCGGCGGGTGGCGTCAGCCGTCACGCGCCGTGGACGAGCCGGAGCGCGCGCCTCGCTGGCAGCGCTGACACCGCTCGTTCCGACCGACGAATCGCACCGCCACCAGAGGAAGACATGGTCATGCCGCAGACGCTCACACTCACCATCACCGACGATGAGATCACCGCACTGGCCAGCGCGACGGGGCACACGCAGACGCGCAACCCGGGCGTCTCCGAGGGTCTGAGGTCGCTGCTGCGCAAGCTCGCGCCCGACAGCCCGACGCTCGCAGAGCTCAACCGCATCGCCCGCACCGCCGCGGTGAAGACCACGAACGAGCTACTCGCCGAGCATGGGGCCGATCTCGATGCGGAGATCGCGCGCCGGCGCTCCGCACCCGAGGTCGTTGCCGGAGGCTCGCCGTGACCACCGCGAGGACAACTCGCTGGGCGCAGCTCCACGCGGTGCGGCGACGCGCGTGCACACCGGTCGGGGTTCCCGCGCCGCGGCTGCCGACAGACTGCGAGCTCACGCTCATCGATCTTCGCCCCGGTCCGACCCGCGAACAGCTGGCGGACCAGGTCGCTGCGCTGCAGGCGCAGAACGCATGGCTCCAGCGCCAGCTCGAGATGCGGTTCGAGGTCCTGACGCTGACGGTCGCGCATGCGAGCTTCGCGGACGCGAGCGCGGTGCTCGATGGCGAGGTGGCCCGATGGCCGACCGATCCGTACGGGCGGCCGGTCGACGAGCACGCCCCGCAGGTTGCGGAAGGCGGTGGCCGATGAGCGGGATGCTGCAATCGCCTGTGAAAGGCAGTCGGACCACGCCGAGGACCGCCATGGCGACCCGCTGCACCCACAACGCGTTCCGCTACGACTGGGGCCGGATCGACGGCATGGACGTGGCGATCGCGAAGTGGTGCCTGGCGTGCGGCGAGCGGATGCCGCTTGGTCCGGCGAACGACGACCACGGCGCGGGTCGCGTCGCCATCGAGCTACGTGCCGCGAGCATGGACTACGGCGACTCGGTTCCGTGGACCGACGACGAGCTGCGCGGCTGGGACATGCACTGCGCAGGAGAAGATGCGACTCCGGCCAACGACGGCGAGGAGTGTGGGTACCTGGCGCGCGAGCTCGCCACGCACGACGACCGCGACGACCGCGATGCGGAAGCGTGGCCGTGGGGCGTCACGCGGCCGATCGCAGAGCAGCCGCCTGTAGCGACCGAGAGCATGGTCGGGTCCGAGCCCAAGGACGCAGACCCGGCGGAGGGTACGGAACACGCCGATCGCGGCGACAAGCGAACCCGTGATCACGCTCTCGACCACGGCGGTGCCGCATGACCCCGTGGGCGATCTGGGTGCTGAGCCTCGTCTGCCTCTACGCGGCCGGCATCATCACCGGGTACTGGCTGCGCGGCGCGCTGAACGATGACCGCGTGGGCGGCGCGATGCTCTTGGACGATACGGTCGAGCTGCCGCCGGCGACGTTGCGGGCGATCCGGAGGGCCGCGCGCAAGCGGCGCGCTGACCTGCGCGAGGCGCTTCGGCGATGACGACCGAGCTCTACACGGCCTCGCGGCTGCGCGTGCTGCGGCAGTGCTTGCGGCTGCACTACTACCGCTACGAGCTCGGGCTCGCCATGCCGCAATCCGACGAGGCGCGGTTCGGCACGGTCGGCCACGCCGCGCTCGAGGCGTACCTGCGCACCTGGCAGGCGGGCGAGCTCGACGCTCGGCTCGACGCAGCGCTCACCATCGTCGATCAGCTGGACAGCGAGTTCGACCGCGTCAAGCTCCGGCTGCTCCTCGTCGCGTACCACGAGCGCTGGGGCGCCGAGGACTGGGACATCCTGGCGGTCGAAGTCGAGTTCCGCTACCAGCTCGGCGAACACCTCCTCGGCGGCAAGATCGACGCGATCATCCGGCAGCGCACCGACGGCCGCGTGTACGTGCTCGAGCACAAGTTCACCGGCGTCGAGACGTCGCTCGGCGGTGCGTACTGGGAGAAGCTGACGATCGACACGCAGGTGTCGATCTACATCGACGGCGCGACGATGCTCGGCTACGAGGTCGCGGGCTGCATCTACGACGTCCTCAAGCGGCCCGGGCATGAGCAGCTGCTCGCCACGCCTCCGGACCGCCGCGAGTACACCAAGGGCAAGGGCTGCCGGCGGTGCGGCGGCAGCGCCGGCGGCAAGGACGGCATCGTCCAGGGCCGCGGCAGCTACTCCGTCGTGTTCGGCGCCGAGGTCAAAGAGGTGCCGTGCGGCGAATGCGACGGCACCGGCTGGAAGAAGAACAAGGACGGCGTTCCGGAGGCGCCGCGCCTGCACGCCAACCAGCGCGACAGCGACGAGACGGTCGAGGTATTCGAGGAGCGGCTACTCGGCGTGATCGCGGAG
Source organism: Deltaproteobacteria bacterium (assembly GCA_005887925.1). Taxonomy (GTDB): domain Bacteria; phylum Myxococcota_A; class Polyangia; order Haliangiales; family Haliangiaceae; genus JABFXX01. The sequence continues at coordinate 15,648 of VBLP01000298.1, forward strand.
TCGCCCGACAGCTGGCTCCAGCGCTCCGTTGTCGTCCGCCTCGAGCACGAGCTGCCGGCGATGCGGAACGACCTGGTCGACACGATCGCGATCGCCGAGCTGTGCACCACGCGCGAGGCATGGCCACGAAATGGCGATGCGTGCGCTCGATTCGACGAGATCCGATTTCCACGCGGTCGAGCTCATCCCGAGCTCGCCACCGCGATCTGACACCACTGCCGAGAGAGGGCAATCACTGTATGGCAACGACACCACCGACCCCACGACTCGCGCCGGTTCCGGCGCCCGCACCGCGCCCGGCCGGCGCCACCACAGCGGCGAAGCCGAAGTCACGCCTCGGCGCCATCCAGCGCGGCCGGCTCCGGGTCCCTCTGCGTCATCTGTTCTATGGCCCGTGCGGCGTGGGCAAGACGTCGCTGGGGGCCGATGCGCCCAATCCGCTGTTCCTCGATGTCGAGGGCGGATCCCCGCAGATCGATGTCGCGCGGTATCCGTTCCGCGACGAGCCGGGTGGACACGTGCCGCGCGTCTACGAGGACGTCACCGCCGCGGTCGAGGACCTGATCGCCAATCCGGGACACGGCTACGAGTCGCTGGTCATCGACACCGCCGATGCGCTCGAGTCGCTGATCCACGAGTTCGTCTGTCGCCGCGACGGCAAGGCCAACATCGAAGCGTACGGCTACGGCAAGGGCTACAAGGTCGCCCTGGTCGAGATCCGCGCCCTGCTGGGCAAGCTCGACCAGCTGATCAACCGCGGGATGGCCATCATCATCCTCGCCCACAGCGACGAGAAGACGTTCAAGAATCCACGAGGGCCCGACTACGATCGATACCGGCCGGAGCTCAACGAGCTCACGTGGGGCAAGATCGCGGCGTGGTGCGACGTCCTGGGGTTCATCGACTTCGAGGGCGGTGGCGCCGCGCTCAAGGGCGACGAGGCGCAGACCAAGCGCGCGCGGGGCTGGTCTACAGGCCGGCGCATCATCCAGCTCGCGCCTGACGCAGCGGTTCCCGACGCGAAGTGCCGGCTGTCCTTGCCGGCCGATCTCGAGCTCGGCGTCGAGCACCCGTGGGCGCCGTTCGCGGCCGCCCGGGTCGAGGCCGGCGATGCCACGGTGGCGACGCTGACCGCGGACATCTTCGCCGAGGTCGATCGCATCACCGGCGGTGATCGCGAGGCCGAGTTCGTCACCGCGGCCGGCACCCAGACGTCGTTCACGGTCATCCAGGCCCTCACGGCCAAGAGCGACGCCAGCGTGCT
>VBLP01000295.1:0-1707 GCA_005887925.1 Deltaproteobacteria bacterium
ATGCGAAGCTTCTATTGGCCTCCATTCCTGGGCAGCAGTGCCGATCTCATCGACACAACGTCAGAGCGGTCTGGTACGGTGGCAATGTCATGGATCCTGTCAAGAAGCGACGCGCGACGTATCAAGATGTGATCGACTCGCCCGAGCACATGGTCGCCGATATCGTGGTACCCGACCTGGCTGGCTGGCGGCGCGAGCGGCTTTCGCTCTCCCCGGATGCCTCGTTCATCGCCGTGCCACCGGACTGGACCTGCGAGGTGCTGTCCCGGTCGACCGAGAAGTACGATCGCGAGGAGAAGATGCCGCTCTACGCGGCGTCCGGTGTGGCATACGCCTGGCTCGTGCACCCGCGGCGGCGCACCATCGAAACCTTCCAGCTGCGCGAGGGACAGCAGGGACAGCTGGTCGCGACCGCGACCCACAGGGACGTCGAGCGCGCCCGGATCGAGCCGTTCGATGCGATCGAATTCGACGTCGCCGTGCTGTGGGCGGATGCCGCGCTACCGACCCGGGCCTCGGAGGAGCCGGCGCACTACGCGGTCGGGGGCTGACCGCCGGAGCGAGCGAGCAGGACGATCGAGCGCGATCTGGCGGTGGCGCGCCGTCGGCGGCCGCTGTTAGGATGCGCGCGAGCGACCGGCGCCCACGTCTCTGGAGGTTCCCGTGATCAGCCGCGAGTACGCATTCCTGCTGAATGGAAGCACGCTCGCGAGCGGCCGGCCGGTGCTCGAGCTGGCCGACATCGGCCTGCGGTTCGGCGGAATCCAGGCGATCGACGGCGTCGGTCTTGCCGTGACGCAGGGAACCATTCACTCGATCATCGGGCCCAATGGCGCGGGCAAGTCGAGCCTGATCAACTGCGTGTCCGGCCTGTACCGCCCGCAGCGCGGCCGGATCTCGCTGCATCACGGGGACGGCGCGGTCGAGCTGGTCGGTCGCAAGCCGCACGAGCTCGCGCGGCTCGGGATCGCGCGCACGTTCCAGAACATCGAGCTGTTTCGCCACCTGAGCGTGCTGGAGAACCTCCTGCTCGGCCGCCATACCCGGATGAGCCTGTCGCTCTTGCCTGCGCTGGTGTGGTTCGGGCCGGCGCGCCGCCAGGAGATCGCCCACCGCGCGCTGGTCGAGGAGGTGATCGATCGCCTGGCGCTCCAGGCGGTGCGCCACCGACCGGTCAGCACGCTGCCCTACGGGCTGGCCAAGCGCGTCGAGCTGGGTCGCGCGCTGTGCATGCAGCCCGCGCTGCTCCTGCTCGACGAGCCGATGGCGGGGATGAATGCCGAGGAGAAGGAGGACATGGCGCGCCATCTGCTCGACGTCAACCGGCTCGCCGGCCTCACGATCGTGCTGGTCGAGCACGACATGGACGTCGTCATGGACATCTCGCACCGGGTCACGGTGCTCGACTTCGGCAAGCGGATCGCCGACGGCACACCCGACGAGGTGCGGAGCGACCCGCGCGTCATCGAGGCCTATCTCGGCAGGGACGTCGCGTGAGCCACGGGCTGACCTTGCCGCGTCGCCTGGCCGAGCTGGCGACGGCGCGACCGACTGCGGTGGCGATGCAGGAGAAGCGCTACGGCATCTGGCATCCGATCACCTGGGCCGAGGTTGCCGCGGTCGTGCGCGACGTCGCGTCCGGGCTGGCGACCCTCGGGGTGCGTCGCAGCGAGGTGATCGGCGTCGTCGGTGACAACCGGCCCGAGT
>VBLP01000295.1:1720-7236 GCA_005887925.1 Deltaproteobacteria bacterium
GCGCCGAGGTCCGCGTGGTCGTCGCCGAGGACCAGGAGCAGGTCGACAAGCTGGCGCGGCTCGAGGGCCGGCTGCCCCGGCTCGAGCACGTCCTTTACTACGATCCGCACGGGCTCGAGCAGGCGCAGGGTCGCGGGCTCGCCAAGCTCACCGACGTCGCCGCGGCGGGTCGTCGCGATGCCGCCGCGCGGCCGGGCTGGCTCGACGGCGAGATCGCGGCGGGCGCCGCGGGCGACCGGGCGGTGATCTGCGCGATGCCGGGAGCGCCCGGAGCCCCGGAGCTGACTGCGCTCTCGCATGCCGACCTGCTCGCGATGGCGGACCGCCTCCACCGGCTCAGCCCGCTCCGCCCCGGCCAGCGCCATGTCTCGGTCCTGCCGCTCGCGTGGATCGGCGAGCAGATGCTCGCAGTCGCCTGCGGGCTGGCGTACGGGCTCACGCTGGCGTTCCCCGAGGACGCAGCGACCCAGCGCGCCGACCTGCGCGAGATCGGCCCCGATGTGATGCTCGGCCCGCCGCGGATCTGGGAGGACATGCGCGCGGACGTGCAGGCGCGCCTCGACGACGCAGACTGGCTCAAGCGCCGCGCGTTCCGCTGGGCGTACGGGGTGGGCGACGCGTTCGCGGACTGCCGGATGCGCGGCCGACGGCCGGGGCTGCGCCTGGCGGTGGCGCACCGGATCGCCGATGCCGTCGCGCTCCGGCGGGTGCGCGATCAGCTCGGCCTCGCCCGCCTCGAGCGAGGCTACGCCTGCGGTGCACCGCCGCCTGACGTGATGCGGTTCTTCCACGCGATCGGAGTTGCCGTCACGCCGATCGACGATCCGATCGAGGCGAGAAGCCGCGGTCTCTCCGGCGAGCTCGTGCGATGACGCAGTTCCTCCAGCTGACCGTGTACGGCCTCGCCAACGGCGCGGTCCTGGCGCTCGCGGCGCTCGGCTTCGTCCTGATCTACAAGGCGACCAACGTCATCAACTTCGCGCAGGGCGAGTTCCTCCTGGTCGGCGCCTACGCGTTCTACTCCGGCTTCGTGCTGCTCCAGCTCCCGGCGCTCCTCGCCGTCGCGCTGGGCGTGGTCGTCGCCGTGGCGCTCGGGGTCACGATCGAGCGGCTGGTGCTCCGGCCGCTGATCGGCCGGGAGCCGATCGCGATCCTCATGGTGACGATCGGTCTGTCGGCGGTGCTGAAGGCGGTGGTCCAGATCGCCTACGGCACCACGCCGCGCACGATGCCCCGGCTCCTGCCCGGCGGCTCGGTCGAGATCCTCGGCGCGGTCATCCCGGTCGATCGGCTGGTCGCCATCGCGGTGGCCGGCGTCGTGCTCGCCGGGTTCAGCGCGTTCTTCCGGTGGTCGCGCCACGGCGTCGCGATGCGCGCGGTCGCCGACGACCCGCAGGCCGCCCTCACGCAGGGGATCTCGGTCACGCGGATCTCCGCGCTGGCGTGGGCGATGGCCGCGACGAGCGCCGTCGCCGGCGGCGTCCTGATCGCCGACATCGCCGAGGTCAGCCAGAACCTGGCCGGCTTCGGTCTGATCGTGTTCCCGGTGGTGATCCTCGGCGGCCTCGACTCGGTGCCCGGGACCATCCTCGGCGGCTTCGTGATCGGGCTGGTCAGCCAGTACGCCGACGGCGTGTCGCCCGGCGCCTCGCAGGTCGTGCCGTACGTCGTCCTGGTCGTCATCCTCCTGGTGCGGCCCTACGGACTGTTCGGCCAGCCGCGGATCGAGCGGGTGTGATCGTGCCCCTCGCGACCGGGATCCATCACACCTCGTACGCGTCCGAGCTCGCGCTGCGAAACACCCGCGGCGAGAAGGCGCGCCTGGGGCTCGGCATCCTCGCGCTCGGGGCGCTGCCGTTCCTGCTCGACAGCTACTGGCTCAGCGTCGTCAATGCGATCGGAATTGCCGCGATCGGTGCGATCGGATTGAACATCCTGGTCGGCTTCACCGGCCAGATCTCGCTCGGCCAGGGTGGCTTCCTCGCGGTCGGCGCGTTCACCTCGGCGCTGCTGTCCGGGCGAGCTGGTGTGCCGATCCCGGTTGCCATCGCCGCCGCGGTCGTCGTGACCGCGATCGGGGGTGTCATCGCCGGCCTGCCGGCGCTTCGCCTGAAGGGGCTGTACCTCGCGATCGCGACGCTCGGGAGCCAGGAGATCATCGAGTTCGTGATCCGGCGCTGGCGCTGGCTCACCGGCGGCCAGGGCTTCCTCGAGGCGCCGCCGCTCGGCGTCCTGGGCTGGCACGTCCAGCGCGCCACGTTCGAGCGGACCTGGTACTGGGTCATCCTCGGCGCTGCCGCGCTCGGCGCGGCCGCCGCGCGCAACGTGTTCCGCACCGCGCTCGGCCGCTCGTTCATGGCGGTCCGCGATCACGAGGTCGCCGCCTCCACGATCGGCGTCAACGTGACACGGGCCAAGCTCGGTGCGTTCGCGCTGTCGAGCGGCTACGTCGGGCTCGCCGGCGCCCTGACCGCCCACTACAGCGGGACCGTGAGCTGGGAGCGCTTCACGCGCGAGGTCTCGGTCCTGTATCTCGGCATGATCATCGTCGGCGGGCTCGGCAGCATCGCCGGCTCGATCTACGGCGCCGCCTTCCTCCTGCTGTTGCCGCCGCTGCTCTCGGCGCTGGCCGACGCCGTCCGGACCACCGCACCGTTCCTGGCCGACCAGCTGCCGGCCCTCCAGGTCGCCGCGGTGGGCCTGGTGATCATGCTGTTTTTGATCTTCGAGCCCCGAGGACTCGACCGCCTGTGGCGTCGGGTCAGAGACTATTTCGGTTCTTGGCCATTCCGTTACTGAAGGAGGCATTGGCGATGACGCGAACCATCTATCTATTCAGCGCTGTCCTGCTCACCATCTCGGCCTGCAAGCAATCCGGCTCATCGTCCGGTGCGGGCAGCGAGGCCAGACCGGCCGCGGAGGGCAAGAAGCCAGCGAGCGACGACATCGTGCTCGGCATCCTCGCCGATCTGACCGGCGCCACCGCCGATGTCGGCAAGCCGTACAACGAGGGCATGCTGGCCTACCTCGACAACCTCAATGCCCAGGGCGGCATCAAGGGCCGCAAGATCAACGCACTGAGCGAGGACTACGCCTACAAGATCCCCAATGCCGAGGAGAAGTACAAGAAGTACGTCCAGGCCGGCGCGGTCGCGATCCAGGGCTGGGGCACCGGCGACTCCGAGGCGCTGCGCAGCAAGGTCAAGGGCGACGAGCTGCCGTTCATGTCCGCGTCCTATGCCGAGGTCCTGACCGATCCCAAGCAGTCGCCGTACAACTTCGTCGTCGCGCCGACGTACTCCGACCAGATGCGGATTGCGCTCGACCGGATCGCGGCGAGCGACCCCACCGCCCAGGTCGCCGTGTTCCACCACGACTCTCCGTTCGGCATGGCGCCGGTCGCCGACGGCGAGCAGTGGATCAAGGACCGCGGCTACAAGCTCGGCTACAAGGACTATGCGATGAAGGGCGGCGCGACCGACCATGTGGGCCTCTTGCAGCAGGCCAAGGCTCAGGGCGCCAAGTTCATCGTCATCCAGAATGTGTCCAGCCCCGCCGCGACCGTGGCCCGCGACGTCGCCGCCCAGAAGCTCGACATGAAGATCGTCTGCCTCAACTGGTGCTCCGACGAGCTGTTCGTCAAGCTCGCCGGTCCTGCCGCCGAGGGCCACTGGATGGTCCAGCCGTTCGCGCCGCCGACGGCGGGCAAGCCGGGCCACGAGTCGGTGCGCACCTACGCCAAGGCCAAGGGCTTCGACCTCGAGGCCAAGGGCCTCCACTTCGTGCAGGGCTGGTACACGATGCACGTCATGGCGCGGGGCCTGGAGAAGGTCGCCGCGGACGGCAAGCCGCTCACCGGACCCAACCTGCGCACCGCGCTCGAGACCATGGATCCGGTCGATACCGGCGGCGTCATCGGCCCGGTGCGGTTCTCGGCGGACAGCCACCGCGGCGCGACGGCCGCCGGTATCTACAAGGTGGAGGGCGGCAAGATGGTCGAGGTCGCCACCGCGGTGACGCCGCAGAAGTAGCCGTGCTGCTCGAGCTCACCAGCGTCGAGGTCGTCTACGACGGGGCCTTCCTCGTCCTGCGCGGCCTGTCGCTGGCAGTCCCGGCCGGCGAGGTGGTCGCGCTCCTGGGCGCCAACGGCGCGGGCAAGTCGACCACGCTCAAGGCGATCTCCGGCCTGCTCCCCACCGAGCACGGCGCGGTCACGCACGGCACGGTCCGGCTCGATGGCGACGACATCACGCACCTGGGGGCGGCCGAGCGCGTCAAGCGCGGCGTGTCGCTGGTCATGGAGGGCCGGCGCGTGTTCGAGCACCTCACCGTCCACGACAACCTCGTCGCCGGAGGCTACTCGCGGCGGATCCGCGCCGCTGATTTCGACCGGATCTACGGGCTGTTGCCCCGGCTGGCCGAGCTGCGCCGCCGCGTCGCGGGCTACCTGTCGGGCGGCGAGCAGCAGATGCTCGCGATCGGCCGCGCCCTGATGGCTCGCCCGCGCCTGCTCCTGCTCGACGAGCCGTCGCTCGGGCTGGCGCCGCAGCTGGTCGACGAGGTGTTCGGCATCATCGGGCGCCTCAACCGCGAGCTCGGCCTGACCGCGCTGCTCGTCGAGCAGAACGCCCGGCGCGCCCTCGCCGTCGCCCACCGCGGCCACGTCCTCGAGTCGGGCCGCATCGTCCTGGCGGGCAGCGCCGCCGAGCTGGGCGACAACCCCGACGTCAAGGAGTTCTACCTCGGCCTCGGGGAAGCCGGCCACCGCCGGAGCTACCGCGACGTCAAGCACCACAAGCGGCGCAAGCGCTGGCTGTGACGCGCGCTGGAATGCGGTAAAGCTTGGGGTTCCATGACCGAGCCGGTGCAGATCCAGCGCTGGGCCAAGGTGCTCGATCAGAGCCGCTGCATCGGCTGTCACGCGTGCTCGACGGCGTGCAAGGCCGAGAACGGCGTGCCGCTCGGCGCTGCAACCAGTGCGACGACGCGCCGTGCACGATCGCGTGCCCGACCCGGGCGATGTACCGGCGGCGCGATGGCATCGTCGACTTCGACAAGTCGATCTGCATCGGCTGCAAGGCGTGCATCGCCGCGTGCCCCTACGACGCGATCTTCATCAACCCCGACGACCACACCGCCGAGAAGTGCAACCTGTGCTCGCACCGGATCGACGCCGGGCTCGAGCCGGCGTGCGTGACGGTGTGCCCGACCGGCGCGATCCTCGTCGGCGATCTCGACGATCCATCGTCGCCGGTCGCGCGCATCGTGCAGCGCGATGCCGTGGCGGTGCGCCGGCCGGAGAAGGAGACCCACCCCAAGGTGTTCTACAAGGGCGCGCACGCGGCCACGCTCGATCCGCTCGCGGCGCGCCGGCCCGGCGGCGGCCTGTACCTGTGGTCCGAGCAGCCGCGCGGCCCCGGCGCGGTCGCGGCCGGTCACCCCGGGCGCCCCAACACGTCGGCCGCGGCGCTGCTCGCCTACGATGTGGCGCATCGCGCCCCGTGGGACTGGCGGGT
>VBLP01000295.1:7294-35871 GCA_005887925.1 Deltaproteobacteria bacterium
TTCCTCGGGCTGACCGGGATCGTCCTGATCGCCGATCTCGATCGCCCGGCGCGGTTCCTCCTGATCTTCACGCGGCACCACGGCCGGAGCTGGCTGGTCCGCGGCGCGTTCGTGCTCGCCGGCTACGGCGCGGTGCTCGCGGCGCACCTCGCGGCGTCGCTAGCCGGGGCGAGCCGCGTCTCGTCGTGGCTCGGTGTCGCCGGCGGGCCGCTCGCGGCGATGACGGCGATCTACACGGCGTTCCTGTTCGCGCAGGCCCGGGCGCGCGACCTGTGGCAGAGCCCGCTGTTGCCGCCGCACCTGGTGGTCCAGGCCGTGATGGTCGGCAGCGCGGTGCTGCTGCTCGCGCCGGCGGCGGTGCCGCCCGCGGTGTCGTGGCTCCTGGCGATCGCGGCGGCGGTCCACGTGCTGCTGGTGCTCGGCGAGATCGCGCTGACCCACGCCACCGCGCACGCCCGGCTCGCCGCGCGCGAGATGACCCACGGCCGCTACGCGCGCGTGTTCTGGCCCGGCCTCGCCCTCGCCGCGCTCGCGATCGCCGCGCCGTGGCTGGCGATCGCACCGCCGATCGCGGCGCTCGCCGGCGTCCTGGCGTTCGAGCACGCGCACGTCCAGGCCGGACAGGCGGTGCCGCTTGCCTAGCCCGCCGGGCGATCCGCTGAAGCGCCTCGAGCAGCGCGTGTCGGCCGCCCGGCGCGACGTCGAGGCGCGCGGCGAGACGTTCTATCCCGGCGCCAGCCGGATCCACCTCGCCGCGTTCCCGCCCCGGGAGCGCTGGGGCGACTGGGTCGAGGTCGACGCGCGATCACCGGATCGCCGCGAGCGCCGGTACCTGCTGGTGCCGACGACCTGCTTCAACTGCGAGTCGGCGTGCGGCCTGCTCGCGTACGTCGATCGCGACACGCTCGAGGTCAGAAAGCTCGAGGGCAACCCCGAGCACCCCGCCTCGCGCGGACGCAACTGCGCCAAGGGGCCGGCGACGCTCAACCAGGTGACCGACCCCGATCGCATCCTGGCGCCGCTCAAGCGCGCCGGCGAGCGCGGCGAGGGCCGCTGGATCGAGGTGTCGTGGGACGACGCGCTGGCCGACATCGCGGCGCGGATCCGGCGCGCGATCGTCGAGCGCCGGCCCAACGACGTCATGTACCACGTCGGCCGGCCCGGCGAGGACGGCTTCACCGAGCGCGTGCTCGCCGGCTGGGGCATCGACGGCCACAACTCGCACACCAACATCTGCTCGTCGGGCGGCCGCGCCGGCTACCACTACTGGATGGGCTTCGATCGGCCGAGCCCGGACTACGCCAACGCCGACGTGATCGTGCTGGTCAGCGCGCACCTCGAGAGTGGCCACTACTTCAACCCGCACGCGCAGCGCATCATCGAGGCGCGGCAGCGCGGCGCCAGGCTCATCGTGTTCGACGTGCGGCTGTCCAACACCGCGACCCACGCCGATCACTGGATCGCGCCGCAGCCCGGCAGCGAGGCGGCGATCTTCCTCGCGATCGCGCACCACCTGATCGCGACCCGCCGCTACGACCGCGAGTTCGTCCGGCGATGGTGGAACTGGCAGGAGTACATGACCGCCGCGCTCGGCCGGCCGGACGCGAGCTTCGAGGACTTCGAGCGCGAGCTCGCCGCGATGTGGGCGCGCTACACGTTCGACTTCGCGGCGCGCGAGGCCGGCGTCGACGCCGCGGTGCTGCGCGAGATCGCCGAGGTGATCGCGTCCGCCGGCACGCGGCTGGCGACCCACACCTGGCGCAGCGCCGCGGCGGGCAACCTCGGCGGCTGGCAGGTGTCGCGCACGCTGTTCCTGCTCAACGCGCTGCTCGGCGCGGTCGCGTGCGAGGGCGGCACGTACCCCAACGGCTGGAACAAGTTCGTGCCGCGCCCGATCTACACCCCGCCGCACCCGCACACCTGGAACGAGCTGACCTGGCCGGCGGAGTACCCGCTGGCGATGAACGAGCTGTCGTTCCTGCTGCCGCACCTGATCGCCGACGGCCGCGGCGCGCTCGAGGTGTACTTCACGCGGGTCTACAACCCGGTGTGGACCAACCCCGACGGGTTCAGCTGGATCGAGCTGCTGTGCGACCCGGCGAAGATCCGGCTGCACGTCGCGCTGACCCCGACGTGGAGCGAGACCGCGCAGTACGCCGACTACGTCCTGCCGATGGGCCTGGGCAGCGAGCGCCACGACCTGCACTCCTACGAGACCCACGACGCGCAGTGGCTGGGGTTCCGCCAGCCGGTCGTGCGCGCCGCCCGCGAGCGCCTCGGCGAGACGCTCGGCGACACCCGCGGCACCAGCCCCGGACAGGTCTGGGAGGAGAACGAGCTCTGGATCGAGCTGTCGTGGCGCATCGATCCCGACGGTGCGCTCGGCATCCACCGCTACTTCGAGTCGCAGGACCGGCCGGGCGAGAAGCTCGGCGTCGACGAGTACTACCGCTACATCTTCGAGCGCTCGGTGCCAGGGCTCCCCGCGCGCGCCGCCCGACGACGAGCTCGACGACCTCGCGAGCGACGCGCTCGGCCGCGTGTTCACCCGCGCCCCGCGGCCCGCGCCCGACAACCTCGTGCCGACCCCCACCCCCGACGGCGACGCCGCCGGCCGCCGCCTGGTCGGCGTCCGGGTCGACGGCGAGATCCTGCGCGGCTTCCCGACGCCGAGCGGCCGCCTCGAGCTGTGGTCGCGCACGCTGGCCGAGTGGGGCTGGCCGGAGTACGCGCTGCCGACCTACATCGAGAGCCACGTCCATCCGCGCGCGCTGCCGGCCGATCACATGGTCCTGATCCCGACCTTCCGGCTGCCGATCCAGATCCACACCCGCAGCGCCAACGCCAAGTGGCTCGACGAGATCGCGCACACCAACCCGCTGTGGATCCACACGCGCGACGCCGCGCGGCTCGGCGTGGCGACCGGCGACCTCGTCCGCGTCGAGACCGAGCTCGGCCACTTCGTCGTCAAGGCGTGGGTCACCGAGGGCATCCGGCCCGGCGTCGTCGCGTGCAGCCACCACATGGGCCGGTGGAAGCTCGACGCGCAGGGCGATCGCGGGCAGCGCCAGCTGTCCGCCACCGTCGCGATCGAGCGCGCCGGCACCGCCTGGACGATGCGGCGCCAGCGCGGCGTCGAGCCCTACGCATCGACCGACCGCGACACCGCGCGGATCTGGTGGTCGGACGCCGGCGTCCACCAGAACCTCACGTTCCCCGTGCACCCCGATCCGATCTCCGGCATGCACTGCTGGCACCAGGCGGTCCGCGTGCGGCGCGCCGAGCCGGGCGACCGCCACGCCGACATCGTCGTCGACACCGCCCGGAGCCGCGCCGTCTACCAGCAATGGCTCGCGCGAACGCGCCCGGCGCCGCAGGTCTCGCCCGACGGCACGCGCCGCCCGTACTGGCTGCTCCGCCCGCTCAAGCCCGACCGCGCCGCCTATGCGCTCCCCGGACCCAAGCCCGAGGCCACGTGACCGAGGTCCTGCGCGCGCTCGCCGTGCTGCTCGAAGCTCCCGGGCCCGAGCACGCCGCGGTCACCGCCGCGCTCGAGCTGCCCGCCGTCGCCGCCGACGAGCACACCGCGATCCTCGTGTTCCAGGCCTATCCCTACGCCTCGGTCTACCTCGGTGCCGAGGGCATGCTCGGCGGCGAGGCGCGCGACCGCATCGCCGGGTTCTGGCGCGCGCTCCGCGGCGAGCCGCCCGCCGAGCCCGATCACCTGAGCGTGCTCCTCGCCGCGCTCGCCGCGCTCGCCGCGCTCCCCGAGCCCGCGGCGGTGCGCGCCGCGCTGTACTGGGAGCACATCGCCAGCTGGATGCCGCCGTACCTCGCCACGCTCCAGCGGATCGGCGGCCCGTTTCACGCCGGATGGGCGGCGCTCGCCGCGGCGCTGTGCGCGGAGCTGTCCGCCGATCTCGGCCCCCCGGCGCGGCTGCCGCTGGCCCTGCGTTCCGCGCCCGGGCTCCCCCCCACGCCGGGCGGCCTCGACGAGCTGCTCGCGACCCTGCTCGCGCCCGCGCGCACCGGCATCGTCCTCGTCCGCGACGACCTCGCGCGTGCCGCCATCGATCTCGGCCTCGGCCTGCGCGCCGGCGAGCGCCGGTTCGCGCTGCGCTCCCTGCTCGCGCAGGACCCGGCGGCCGTGCTCGGCTGGCTCGCCGCCGAGGCCCGCACCCAGGCCGGACACCTCGTCGCGCTGCCGCCCATCACCGCGTGGTGGGCCGCCCGCGCCGGCGCCACCGCGCACTGGCTCGAGGAGCTCGCCGCCTCCGCCCTACACAGCGAGCTCGCCGCCCATCCGGCCGCGCCGTAGCCACGCGCAGCGGTGGCCGATCGATCGGCGATTCCATCGACCTCGCGACCAAGCCTCGCGCCCACATGAAGGCCGTCGCGAAGCACTGCGCCGGCCAGGAGGTTTAGTGCTTCTCCGAGGCTCCGCTTAGCATACAGGATCATCGCCAGCTCGAAGACCGCGTCCCGCCGCCTCCACGATTTCTTTCGATAAATTCCGGCAGCTCGCCAGCTGTAGCAAACGGCTTCGCAACCCGCCGCCTCAGCCGCTGTTGCAGCCGCTTGTGCTGCGTCAACTGGAACGTGACGGTCAGACCGCCGTGGTACGCATCGTCCGGCTGCCAGGAGCTTACGATTCCCGTCGCCTGTCACGGGTCCTATCCGCTTGGGCCACTCCAGAAGCTTAGGCTTGGGACTCTTTCGCCCATCTAGCGATGCTCACGCGCAAGAACCTATCTCGTTCGACGACCGCGGATCCGGCCGTGCCGGTGATCCGTCGGATCCAGCAGCTCCTCGCGAGCGCAGGCACGCCCGGAACCTTCGCGACGCGGCACACCGCCGGAATCGACGACATCTACTTCGACGTGGTCGATGTCGGAGCGGTGCAGCTGCCGCTGTCACATCGTACAGCCCAGAAGCTGTGCGACGTGAAGACGCTGCTCGATCCGCGGGTGCGGGACACGTGGGAGATCGGCAAGCGCCAGATCAAGCTCGACACGCGACACTGGCAGCGCACGCTCGATCCCAAGCTCGATCTGATCGCGCGCGACCTCGGATTGCCCGACGGCGTCAAGCTGCGTGCCGAGCTGCACAACCTGCTCGTCTACGGCCCCGGCCAGTTCTTCGCTCCCCACCAGGACTCCGAGAAAGCCGACGGGATGATCGGCTCGCTCGTGGTCCTGCTGCCGTCCGACTCGAAGGGCGGCGCGCTCGCGATCGAGCACCACGACGAGAAGGTCAGCTACCGCGGATCGCCCAACCAGCTCGTGCTCGTCGCGTTCTACGCCGATTGTCGCCACGAAGTGCGGCCGGTCGCCTCGGGCTACCGCGCAGCGCTGACGTTCAACCTGTTCCTCGATGTGGCAGAGCGCCGGAGCGAGCGGACGACGGCTCCGCCGGTAGACGCGCTATTCGATCTCGTGCGCGACTACTTCGCGACGCAGCGCCCGGCACGTGGCCCGCTCTGGCCGTCGAGCCCCGCCCCCGAGCGGCTTGTGTACCTGCTGGATCACGAGTACACGCAGAAAGGACTCGCGTGGCGGGCGCTGAAGAACGGCGATGCGGTCCGTGCCTCGCTGTTGCGCGAGGTCGCCGATCGCCTCGACTGCGAGGTCGTGCTCGCACTCGCCGACGTGCATGAGACCTGGTCGTGCGAGGATGATTGGGGAGACGACGGCCGGCGACGGCGCGGCTGGTACGCGCGCTACGACGGGGACGAGGAAGACGGGGATGATGGGGACGAGGACTACACGCTGATCGAGTTGTGCAACTCCGACGTCGAGCTCAGGCACTGGGTGGCCACGTCGAACAAGCGCGTCCAGGCGATCTCCGACGAGGTGATGGACGACGAGATCTGCTTCACGAAGCCGAGCGTCGACCTCGAGCCGTTCAAGTCCGAGCACGAGGGGTACACGGGCAACGCCGGCAACACGGTCGACCGCTGGTACCACCGCGCCGCCGTGCTGCTGTGGCCCCGCGTCCGGACGTTCGCAATCCGCGCAAAGGCGTCGCCAGCATGGGGCATCCAGGAGATCGCGAAGGCGCTCGCGCGCCGCAAGGCTGAGGTCGCCAAGCAACGCATCGGCGAGATGCTCCCGTTCTGGAACAGCGTGGCGCCTCGCGAGAAGGCACCTGGTCTCGCCGATCAGATCTTGCACGTGGCGCACGCCATCGACGATGCACAGCTCGCGACTGCGCTCGTCGAGCCGCTCGGGATCGAGCAGATGATGCTCGCGCGACGAGCGCCACTACGACCACGAGCCGCGCACGACCTGGCTCGTCTTGCTGCCGGCGCTGAGCGCGCTGCTGTGTACGCACGGCGGAGAGGACGCCGTCGAGCTCGTTCGCCGGATCGTACGAGGGCAATGGATGTGGCTGAACGCACGGCTCGACGCCTGGATCAAGCCCCCGCTGTCGAGCCACTCGCTCAAGACCATCGAGGGCGCCAGCCGCCCGCTCGTCGGCTTGCTCGCTGCGGCGGCCCTCGCCGACGATCGCGATCTCCAGTCGACGATCGTTGCTCGCCTCGCGCCCGAGCGTGGCTACCCGATCGTCGGAGCGCTCGCGGTGTTGCGCGCCGGAGCGCCCCACGGCGCCGCCATGCTCGGCCTCGGGCCACTGCACGACGACTGCGCGCGCACGCTCACCGAGCTCGTGGCCACACCACCTCGTGCGCCGGGAGATTGGTCGATCATGACGCAGCTCGGGTGCAAGTGCGAGCTGTGCGCGCGACTCGGCCGGTTTCTTCGCGCCGCGAACGAGCAGCAATTCGAGTGGCCTCTCGCCAAGGACCGGCGCGCGCACGTCCACGGAATGATCACGAGCTACGAGCTTCCCGTCACCCACGTGACCCGGCGGACTGGCAGCCCGTACACGCTGGTCCTGACCAAGACACAGGCCTTGTTCACGCGCGACGCGACCGAGCGTGCGACCTGGATGCGAGATCTCGCGTGGCTGCGCGAGAACGCGAAGACGCCGCGGAGGGTGCGTGCCCAACGCAAATGACCGGTCGGAGCTGATCCTCTATCAGACCGAGGACGGCATCACGCGCATCCATGTCCGGCTCGTCGACGGCTCGGTCTGGTTGACGCAAAGGCAGCTCGCCGAGCTGTATCAGGTGACTGTCCCGGCGATCAGCCAACACATCAACCACATCTTCGAGGAGGGGGAGCTCGCGCCAGAGGCAACTGTTAAGTCGTTCTTAACGGTTCGAACCGAAGGAAATCGCAAGATTTCCCGGACAGTCGACCACTACTCGCTGCCGGTTGTGCTCGCCGTGGGCTACCGCGTGCGGTCGCTGCGCGGCACGCAGTTCCGGCAATGGGCGACGACCCAGCTCGCGGAGTACCTCGTCAAGGGATTCACGCTGGACGACGAGCGACTGAAGCGGCCGGCCAGTGCCGACTACTTCTGAAGACGTACCTCGGGCCCCCCGCACGAGGCAACCACTCGGAGCCCTGCATCGACGAAGCATCGCAGCCGTCCACAATACGAAGCTTCTCCAAACGAACGTCGACGATGAAATGACCGGTTCCTTGTCAGACCGATCTGGTAGCGTTTCAGTGTCATGGACGCTGAGAGCAAGAAGCAACGAGCGACCTATCAAGACGTGATCGACTCTCCCGAGCACATGGTCGCCGAGATCATCGGCGGCGAGCTGCGACTATCGACTCGGCCGGCCGGGCCCGCCACTGCCGCAGCATCCGCGCTCGGTGAGGAGCTCGGCCCGCCGTTCAAGCGTGGTCGCGGAGGTCCCGGAGGTTGGCTGATCCTCGACGAGCCCGAGCTCCACCTCGGCGACGAGATCGTCGTACCCGACCTTGCGGGATGGCGGCGCGAGCGGCTGCCCGTCGCGCCCGATGCCGCCTTCATCACGGTGCCGCCGGACTGGATCTGCGAAGTGCTCTCCAGATCGACCGAGAAGACCGATCGCGAGGAGAAGATGCCGCTCTACGCGTCGTTCGATGTGCAGTACGCCTGGCTCGTGCATCCTCGCCGACGCAGCCTCGAAGCCTTCCGGCTCCGCGATGGCGAGTGGGTCGCGCTCGCCGTCTACAAGGATGCCGAGTGCGCCCGGATCGAGCCGTTCGGCGCGATCGAATTCGACCTCGCCGTGCTGTGGGCGGATACGGCTCTACCAACCCGCGCCTCGGAGGAGCCGGCACACTACGCAATCGAGGGCTACTGATCGCGCTCTTCCGAGCTATAATCTGAAGGTGCCGCTGCAGGACTGACGATCGAGAGCGTTCCGTGCGAACCGCAAGGGTAGCCGTTCACGCTCGCCCGCGATCGATGTCTGTGAGCATCGCGTCGATGTTGCCGACAGGGAACGAGTAGACAGCTGCGGCCCGGATCGCTGCCAGCTTGCAAGCTCGGTTGACGCTTGGCTCCTCGCGTGCGGCCTCGCGTAGTGCGTGCCGGACCCATTCGGAGACGGTCATGCCCCGGGCCCGCGCGATGCGGACGAGCCCGCGGTATTCGGGTTCCTCGAGCAACACCTGTAACCGCTTACTCACTTGACGAGTATGACGCACTTCTCGATCACAACCCGAACGTGCTGCGGCGCAGGAACTGGCCGCGGCCCTGGCGCTGCCTGGCGACCCACTGATCGCTCTGGACGATCAGCTCGCCGCGCGAGAACACGTGCGACGGGCTGGCGGGGACCTTGCGGCCTTCGAACGGCGAGTAGTCGACCCGCATGTGGAGCGTGTCCTTGCCGAGGACCTTCTCGCGCTTGGGGTCCCAGATGACGATGTCGGCGTCGGCGCCGACGGCGAGGGTGCCCTTCTTGCCGTACATGCCGAAGATCTTGGCCGGGGCGGTCGAGGTGATCTCGACGAAGCGGTTGAGCGAGATCTTGCCGGCGACGACGCCTTCCCACAGCAGGTAGAGCCGGGTCTCGACGCCGGGCATGCCGTTGGGGATCTTGGAGAAGTCGCCGCGGCCGAGCTCCTTCTGATCCTTCATGCAGAACGGGCAGTGGTCGGTGGCGACGACCTGGAGGTCGTAGTTGCGCAGGCCGCGCCAGAGATGGTCGTGGTGGTGCCGGGGGCGCAGCGGCGGCGTGCAGACGTAGCCGGCGCCCTTCCACTCGCCCTGACCCTGCCCCGGCGGATCGCCGCGCAGATCGTCCTCGGTGCAGAACAGATATTGCGGGCAGGTCTCGGCATAGGCGGGCAGGCCGCGGTCGCGGGCCTCCATGACGCGCTCGAGGGCGCGCTGCGCGGAGAGATGGACCATGTAGACCGGGACGCCGGCCATCTCGGCCAGGGCGAGCGCACGCTCGGTGCCGGTGGCCTCGGCGGCCTCGGGTCGGGTCAACGCGTGATAGATCGGTGCGGTGTGGCCGGCGGCGAGCGCGCGCTGGACCAGCACGTCGATCGGCAGGCCGATCTCGGCGTGCATGGTGATCAGGGCGCCGAGCTCGCCGGCGCGCAGCATGGCGCGGAAGATCTGCTGATCGTCGACCAGGAACACGCCCGGGTAGGCCATGAACATCTTGAACGAGGTCACGCCCTCGCGGACCATCGCGGCCATGTCCTCGAGCGCCGCCGGGCTGGCTTCCGTCATGATCATGTGGAAGCCGTAGTCGATCGCCGCCTTGCCCTCGGCCTTGGCGAACCAGGCGTCGAGGCCGGCGCGCATCGAGCTGTTCTTGGACTGGATCGCGAAGTCGACGATCGTCGTGGTGCCGCCGTGCGCGGCGGCGACGGTGCCGGTGTCGAAGTCATCCGAGGCGGTGGTGCCGCCGAACGGCAGCTCCATGTGGGTGTGGGCGTCGATGCCGCCGGGGATGACGTACTGGCCCGTGGCGTCGACGGTCTGGTCGGCGGTCTGCAGCCCGTGGGCGCCGCGCTGCGACGGGTGGGTCAGCCCGACGATCTTGCCGCCGTCGATCCAGACGTCGGCGGCGAACGTGTCCGAGGCGGTGACGACGGTGCCGTCCTTGATCAGGATGCGCATGTCAGTCCTCGACCAGGGTGCCGTAGGAATCGGGGCGGCGATCGCGGAAGAACTGCCAGGTGCGGCGGACCTCCTCGATCATGTCGAGATCGAGCGTGGCGACGACCAGCTCGTCCTGGTCCTCGCTGCCGCACGCGAGGATCTGGCCGCGCGGATCGACGAAGTAGGAGTTGCCGTAGAACTTGCCGATGTTCCACGGCGCCTCGCTGCCGACCCGGTTGAGCGCGCCGACGAAGTAGCCGTTGGCGACGGCGTGGGCCGGCTGCTCGAGCTTCCACAGGTACTGCGACAGCCCGGCGACGGTGGCCGACGGGTTGTAGACGATCTCGGCGCCGGCGAGGCCGAGCGCGCGGGCGCCCTCGGGGAAGTGGCGGTCGTAACAGATGTAGGCGCCGATCGTGGCGTAGCGAGTCCTGAACACCGGATAGCCGAGATTGCCCGGCTTGAAGAAGTACTTCTCCCAGAATCCCGCCGTCTGCGGAAGATGGGTTTTGCGGTACTTGCCGAGGTAGCTGCCGTCGGCGTCGAGGATCGCGGCGGTGTTGTAGTACACGCCGGCCTGCTCGCGCTCGTAGAGCGGAACGACCATCACCATCTGGTACTTCTTCGCGAGCGGCACGAGCTTGTCGAGCGTGGGGCCGGGGACCGGCTCGGCGGCGTCGTACCACCGGCGATCCTGGCTGGGGCAGAAGTAGGGGCCATTGAAGATCTCCTGCAGACACAGGATCTGGACACCCTTCTTGCCGGCGTCGTGGATCATCGGCAGGTGCTTCTCGAACATCGCCGCCTGGATATCGGCCACGCTGCGCGACTCAGCGTGGAGGTTTCCTTGGCGATCTCGCCCTTCCAGGTCTCGGCGTCGCGGCCGGTGCGCGACCGCGCGGCCTCCTTGGCGTCGCGCGCCGACTTCTGGCGGTCGACGAGATCGTGATGGGTGGTGAAGAACGGCAGGCTCAGGCCGATGAAGTCGCGCAGGTTCGTGAACGAGTGATCGGTCATGAACTTTGCGAGCTCGTCCTTGAGCTCGTCGATGATCTCGTAGCCGCGTAGCATCGCGCCGGTGCAGATCTGCACGGTCGACGCGCCGAGCAGGAAGAACTGCGCCGCATCGGTCCCGGTCTCGATCCCGCCGAGGCCGCTGATCGCGACGCCGGGGAACGCGCGCGCGACGTCCATGACCTGGCGCAGCGCGATCGGCCGCACCGCCTGCCCCGAGTAGCCGCCCGGCACGCTGTGGCCCTCGACGGTCGGCATCGGCCGCAGCGTCTTGAGGTCGATGCCGATCACCGACAGGATCGTGTTGATCAGCGAGATGCCGTCGGCGCCGCCGCGCACCGCCGCGCCGGCCGGCACCGTCGGGTTGCCGACGTTCGGCGTCATCTTGGCCCACACCGGGATCCGCGCGACCCGCTTGGCCCAGCCGACGACCTCCTCGACGATGTCGGGGTTCTCGCCCATCGCCATGCCCATCTTGCGCTCGGGCAGGCCGTGCGGGCAGCTCAGGTTGAGCTCGAAGCCGTCGACGCCGGTGTCCTGCACCTCGCGGACGATCTGCTGCCACGCCTCCTCGCGGTACTCCTCCATGATCGACGCGATCAGGATCTTGTGGGGATAGTGCTTCTTGAGCTGGCGCAGGTCATCGATCCAGTCGGCGTACGGCCGGTCGCTGATCAGCTCGATGTTCTCGAACCCGATCACCTCCTCGCTCGACCGACCGCGCAGCTTGGCGTAGCGCGGCGCGGTGTTGATGACCTTGGACGCATCGAGCGAGAACGTCTTGGCCACCATCCCGCCCCACCCCAGGTCGTACGAGCGGGCGATCACCTTGCCGTTGGTCCCGGGGGGCCCGGAGCCGAGCACGAACGGGTTTTCGAACTTCATGCCATTGACGGTGATACTGAGGTCGGTCACGTCGCCTCCGAGGGGTCCGAGGGAACCGGAAACGGTTGGGCTAACACAGCCCGAGAGCCCGATTCAATCACGGATGGCGGGCTTTGCCGCCGTCGCTGCGCCGCGCGGCCGCGCCCGTGCGGCACGGCCCCCGTGCCGGAGAGGTATCAGTGCCTTGGACGCCTGCGCGGCATCCGCCAAGTTGGACGCCCGGCGGCCCGAAGGCGAGATCCGCCTCTCGCCGGTCCCACCGCACCGGGACACGTCGCGGCGGCGGGCCGCCGAGCTTTGCGGTTCACCACTCCGGCCGGCCGTGGTAGGGCTACCGGCGCATGGCGGACACAACGATCACGCACTGGATCGACGGCAAGCCCCACGAGCGCGCAGCGGAGCGCCACGGCGAGGTGTTCAACCCCGCGACCGGCGAGGTCCAGGCCCGGGTCGCCTTCGCATCGCCCGGCGTCGTCGACGAGGCCGTCGAGGCGGCCGTCCGCGCCGCCGAGACCTGGCGCTCGGTCTCGATCGCGCGGCGCACCAAGATCCTGTTCGCGTTCCGCCAGCTGGTCGACAAGCACCAGCACGAGCTCGCGCGGATGCTGACCCTCGAGCACGGCAAGGTCACCGCCGACGCGCTCGGCGAGGTCAACCGCGGCCTCGAGGTCATCGAGTTCGCGTGCGGCATCGCCGACCTCGCCAAGGGCGAGTACTCCGAGAACGTCTCGACCGAGGTCGACTCGTACTCGATCCGCCAGCCGCTCGGCGTCGTCGCCGGCATCACGCCGTTCAACTTCCCGGCGATGGTGCCGATGTGGATGTATCCGATCGCGCTCGCGTGCGGCAACACGTTCATCCTCAAGCCGAGCGAGCGCGACCCCTCGGCCGCCAACTTCTGCGCTCGTCTGCTCGCCGACGCCGGCCTGCCTCCGGGCGTGTTCAACGTCGTGCACGGTGACAAGGTCTGTGTCGATCGCCTGCTCGAGCACCCCCGGGTCGCCGCGATCTCGTTCGTCGGCTCGCCCCCGATCGCGCGCTACATCTACGAGACCGGCACGCGGCACGGCAAGCGCGTCCAGGCCCTCGGCGGCGCCAAGAACCACATGATCGTCCTGCCCGACGCCGACATGGAGCTGGCGGCGGACGCCGCGGTGTCGGCGGGCTACGGGTCGGCCGGCGAGCGCTGCATGGCGATCTCGGTGGTCGTCGCGGTCGGCAGCGCGGCCGACAAGCTCGTTCCGCTCATGAAGCAGCGGATCGCCGGGCTCAAGATCGGCGACGGCCTCGAGCCCGGCTCCGAGATGGGCCCGCTGATCAACCGCGCCCACCGCGACAAGGTCGCCGGCTACGTCGACCGCGGCATCGCCGAGGGCGCCACCCTCGTCGCCGACGGCCGCGGCCTGTCCGTCGCCGGCCGCCCCGGCGGCTTCTTCCTCGGCCCCTGCCTGTTCGATCACGTCCAGCCCAGCATGTCGATCTACCAGGACGAGATCTTCGGCCCCGTCCTGTCGATGACCCGCGCCGCGAGCTACGACGAGGCGATCCGGCTGGTCAACACTAACCCCTACGCCAACGGCGTCGCCCTCTTCACCAACGACGGCGGCGCCGCCCGCAAGTTCCAGCACGAGGTCGAGGTCGGCATGGTCGGTATCAACGTCCCGATCCCCGTCCCGATGGCGTACTACTCGTTCGGCGGCTGGAAGGCCTCGCTGTTCGGCGATCATCACATCTACGGCCGCGACGGCGTCCACTTCTACACCCGCACCAAGGCGATCACATCGCGCTGGCCCGATCCGCGCCACCGCGGCGTCGACCTCGGCTTCCCCCAGAACCGCTGACCGCGGCCGGTCAGTCGTCGACGACGAGGCCGCCGCCGCAGGCGTCGAACCGGCCGAGGACGCGGCGGATCTGGCGCAGGACGAAGGGGACGTCGGGGCCGTCGACCAGCTTCAATAGCCGGGAGAGCCGCCTGAGATCGGCCCGCGCGGTGCGCACGAGGTCGTCGCGGTCGCCGGGCTCGCGCAGGCGCTCGAGGCATTCCTCCAGCGCCGCGTTGCACGCGGGGATGAGCTGGCGGGTGGGATCGCCGAGCGGTGCCTCGAGCTGGTGGACCACGTCATCGACCAGCGACGCCAGCCGCGTGATCGGGCCGCCTTCGATGACGGGCGGCGTTCCGGCCGGAGACGTCGGCGACGGAGGACCCGGGGGCAGCCGCGTAGTCACGGACGGCGAAAATTGCAGTTGTCATGCCCGAGCGTGCGCCAGCGCTCGGTGCAGTCATGGTCGTGCGGGCGATGCGGGCATTCCGGAGAAGTTGTCTGCGTGTCGCGGACATGTCTGGACATCTGGGGCATTGCCGGACGAGGACGCGGGCTGCGCGGACGGTCGCGGGGACCGCAAGCTCTGCTCGACCGCAAGATCTGCGGTGTCGACAGCGCAGGGACTGCGGTCCTAGCGACGGTCCTTCTGGCGCAGCCCGTAGACCTTGGCCTTGGCCTGGAAGGTGCGCAGCGGCATCTTGATCAGGTCGGCGGCGACGGTCTGGTTGCCGCTCGCGGCAGTGAGGGCCTGGCCCATGCGGCTGCGCTCGAGCTCGCGGATCTCCTCGTCGATCGGCGTGAACGCGACAGGGGGGTGCGCGGTCGGGGCGGCATCGGGCGCGTGGTCGGCGGGCGCGGGATCGGCGGGCGTTGCGTCGGCGGGCGCGGCGTCGGCGGGCGCGGCACCGCCCGGCCGGCCTTCGCTGCCGAGGCGCTCGATCAGGTGCCACGCGGCGACGGTGGGCTCGTCGTGCGCGGCGACGACGTAGTCCATGACGTGGCGGAGCTCGCGCACGTTGCCCGGCCATGCGAAGTCGAGCAGGAGCTGCATCGCCTCGGTGGAGATCGCCATGACGTCGCGGCCGGCGCGGCGGCAGGCGTCGGCGAGGAAGCGCTGCGCGAGGATCGGGATCTCGCGGCGGCGGTCGCGCAGCGGCGGTAACCAGATGGTCGCGCCGCCGATCCGGAACAACAGGTCCTGGCGAAACCGGCCGGCCTGGACCTGCCGGGCCAGATCGCGGTTGGTCGCGGCGGCGATGCGGAGGTCGATCGGGTGCTCGCCGTGGCCGCCGATCCGCGTGATCCGCCGGGTCTCGACGGCGCGCAGCAGCTTGGCCTGGATCGCGAGCGGCAGCTCGCCGATCTCGTCGAGGAACACGGTGCCACCGTCGGCCTGCTCGAGGATGCCGAGCTTCTGCGCGGCTGCGCCGGTGAACGCCCCCTTCTCGTATCCGAACAGCTCGCTCTCGGCGAGCGCCTCGGGGACCGCCGCGCAGTTGAGCGCGACCATCGGCCGCGACGCGCGCGCCGACCCGTGATGCAGGAGCGCGGCGGCCAGATCCTTGCCGGTCCCGGTCTCGCCGCAGATCAGCACGGGGAGATCGGTGTTGGCGAGGCGCTCGATCAGGGTCACCATCCGCAGCATCGCGGGATCGGCGACGATCAGCTCGCGGTCTTCGACTGTGATCGCGCGATAGGTCTCGGCGGCGAGCCCGACCTCGCCGGCGGGCGCCCGATCGCGCGCGGCGCGGGCTCCGATCAGCAGGATCTCGAAGTCGTTGCCGTCGGACGGCGCCAGCGCGAGGCCGCCGCAGGGCTGCGCCGTGGCGGCGCGCAGCCGCTCCACCAGCCCCTCGCTGATCTCGCGCGACGCGGCGAGATCGGCCTCGGGCATGAGCACGAGGAGCTCGGCGCCGGCGAGCGCGATCACGTCGATCCGCCGCAGGCCGGGCTCGACCACCCGCGACACGGCGATCGGATCGAACAGCCGCGGGCCGTCGGCGTCGGCCGGCGCGAGCGCGAACGCGGCCAGGCCGAACGGACGGCGGGTGCGCGCGGCGCGGTCGAGCTCGTCCTCGACATGCTGGCGGAAGCCGTCGAGGCTGCACACCTGGCGGCGCGGGCGCGGCCGCGACGACGAATGGAACACCAGCGTGGCGCCGAGGATCGTGACGACATCGCCCGACAGCAGCGGCCGGGCACCGACGATCCGCTCGCCGTTGACCTTGGTGCCGTTCTGGCTGCCGAGGTCGACGATCTCCGCCCGGCCGCCGGACATCGAGATCCGCGCATGCGCCCGCGACACCGAGGCATCGAGCAGGCGCACGTGAGCGCCCTCGCCGCGCCCGATCACGACCTCGCCGTCGAGGCACAGGTGGACCACGGTCGACGATGCACCATCGAACACGATGAGATAGGCGCTCGCGACGGGCTCGCTCGACGGATCGAGCCGCGACAGCGTGGAGCCTTCGGCCCCGTGGGAGAGGTCGTGCCAGTTGGTCGTCGAGTCGGACATCCGGACAGGGCCTGCGCCATAGTTGCACGGCTGGCTACCCGGCGATGCGCGATCGCGGCCCGCCGCACGGACGATGCGAGGCGTGCCACGGCCTCGGGTGCCGCACGCGGCGGCAGGCAGCGCATCACGCCGTCGCGCCCGGCGATCGGCCGGCGGTCGGATCGTGTTTCAATCGCCGGGCGGATGGGAGCGAGTCACACGGACTGGGTGCCGCCGAAGCGCGTCGGAGAGTACCGGCTCCTCCGGGTGCTCGGCCGGGGCAGCATGGGCCAGGTCTGGCTCGCTCACGACACCGTCCTCGACCGCCTGGTCGCCGTCAAGTTCATCTCCGGGCTGTCCACCGACGATGCCGATCGCAGGCGCTTCTTGACCGAGGCCCGCGCCGCCGCCCGCGTCCAGCATCCCAACGTCATCGCGATCTACCGCGTCGGCGAGATCGGCCCCCGGCCGTACCTGATCTCGGAGTACGTCCGCGGCGACAGCCTCGATCGCATCGCCCGGCCGGTCGCCTGGCCCCGCCTGCTCGACATCGCGGTCGGCCTCGCGCGCGGGCTGGCCGCCGCCCACCGCCGCGGCGTGCTGCATCGCGACCTCAAGCCCGCCAACGCGATCCTGTCGGAGACCGGCGAGGTCAAGCTAGTCGACTTCGGGCTCGCCAAGCTGGTCCACCACGGGCCGCCCGACGACGCGACGAGCGCGCCGGGCACCATCGGCGAGCCGAGCCGCTCACACCGCGCGCGCACCGCGCCGACCGTGCCGCCGGCCGTGACCACTGCACCCGCCGGCGACGCCGGCGCCGCCGACACGGTCAAGCACATCGCGGCCGCGCCGCGCGAACCGTCCCCCGGCGACGGCATCGCGCCGCCGGAGCTCACCAGCACCGGGGCCGTGATGGGAACGCCCGCGTACATGCCGCCCGAGACGTGGCGAGGCGAGCCGTCGACGCCGCGCTCGGACATCTACGCGCTCGGCGCGCTGCTCTACGAGCTCGCCGCCGGCGCCCCACCGCACGGCGACGACTCGCAACAGGCCGTGCGCAGCTCCGCGCTCGAGACCAACGCGCCGCCGCTCGCGACGGCCGTGCCCGGGATCGAGCCGGACCGTGCGGCAGCGCCGGCCGCGCCGCCGGATCGCCTGCGCCTGCACGGCGGGCGCGCGATCGCCGTGGCCGCGGCGCTCGGCGCGCTCGGGCTCGCGGTCCTGGCCGATCGCGGACAGCGCGGCGTGCACCCGCCCGCGCCCGCCACCGCGCGCGGCGCCTGCCCCGACGACATGGTCGCGATCCCCGCAGGCACGTTCGACATGGGCAGCCCGGACGGCATGGGCGATGCCGACGAGCACCCCCGGCACGCCGTGACGCTGTCGGCGTACTGCATCGATCGGACCGAGGTCACGGTGGCTGCCTATGCCGTCTGTGCGACGGCCGGCGTGTGCACGCCACCCCCGCTCACCGTGAACTGGCCCTCGTATTCGACCGACGAGGTGACGCGGTTCAGCCGGTGGTGCAACCGCAGCGACCGCCCGGACCACCCGATCAACTGCATCGACTGGAAGCAGGCCGCCGCCTACTGCGCCTGGCGACAGCAGCGACTACCCAGTGAGGCCGAGTGGGAGTACGCCGCACGCGGCAGCGACGGCCGCCGCTATCCGTGGGGCGACCAGCCGCCGACAGCGCAGCGGCTGAATGCCTGCGGCACCGAGTGCGTCGCGATGGCAGCGCGCGAGGCGATCCCGTGGAAGGCGCTGCACGATGGCGACGATGGCTGGCCGACCACTGCGCCGGTCGGGCGCTTTCCCGACGGCGCGAGCCCGTTCGGCGTGCTCGACATGGCCGGCAACGTCTGGGAGTGGACCGCCGACTGGTACGAGCCCTACCCGGCTGCCGCGGAGACCGATCCGCAGGGCGCGCCTGCCGGGAGCAGCCGCGTATCGCGTGGCGGTGGCTGGAACAACGGCGCCGACAGCGCACGTGCCGCCGACCGCGACTGGTTCGATCCCGAGGTCCGTGAAGCCGGCCTCGGCTTCCGCTGCGCCCGCGCGCGCTGATTCACCGGGACGCCGTCGGCCGGCCACGCTCGGATCGTGTTTCAATCGCGGGTGGATGGGAACGAGCCACGCGGACTGGGTGCCGCCGGAGCGCTTCGACGAGTACCAGCTGCTCCGGGTGCTCGGCCGAGGCAGCATGGGCCAGGTCTGGCTCGCACACGACACCGTCCTCGACCGCCCGGTCGCCGTCAAGTTCATCTCCGAGCCCACCCTCGACGCCGACCGCCAGCGTTTCTTGACCGAGGCCCGCGCCGTCGCGCGCGTCCAGCATCCCAACGTCATGGCGATCTACCGGGTCGGCGAGATCGGTCCCCGGCCGTACCTGATCTCGGAGTACGTGCGCGGCGACAGCCTCGACCACATCGCGCGTCCCATCGCCTGGCCCCGCCTGCTCGACGTCGCGCTCGGCCTGGCGCGCGGGCTGGCCGCCGCCCACCGCCGCGGCGTGCTGCATCGCGACCTCAAGCCCGCCAACGCGATCCTGTCGGAGACCGGCGAGATCAAGCTGCTCGACTTCGGGCTCGCCAAGCTGGTCCGCCACGCCGCGGCGGACGACTCGATCCCGCCGCCACGCACCAGCCAGCCGATCGCGCTGCCCATCGGCGCCGCGCCCGATCCCGCCGTGTTCGTCGAGATGCCGACCGTCAAGCTGGCGACCGTCGACGGCGCGGCAGCGGCCGGGGCTGCGGCCGACAACGCCGCCCCACCGCCGCTCGCGAGCACCGTCGCCGCGATGGGAACGCCCGCATACACCCCGCCCGAGGCCTGGCGCGGCGAGGCGGCGACGCCGCGCTCCGACGTCTACTCGCTCGGCGCGCTGCTCTACGAGCTCGCCACCGGCGCTCCACCCCACCGCGGCGACTCGCAAGAGGCCGTGCGCAGCTCCGCACTCGACACCGACGCGCTGCCGCTCGCCACCGCCGCGCCCCGGATCGATCCGCGGTTCGCCGCGATCGTCGATCGCTGTCTGCGGCGCGATCCCGCCGCGCGGTTCGCGTCGGGCGACGAGGTGCGCGCGTCGCTCGAGGCGCTCGCCACCGGCGACCCGGCCGCCGCCACCCCGACGTCCGTCGCGCCGCCGCCGGACCGCGCCCGCCCGCGGAGATGGCGCACCGCCTCCATCGGCGTGCTCGGCGCGCTCGCCGCGCTCGCGCTCGTCGGACACCGCCTGTGGGGCGGAGACCACGCGCCGCGGTCCGCCGCCGC
This sequence comes from Deltaproteobacteria bacterium, assembly GCA_005887925.1. Taxonomy (GTDB): domain Bacteria; phylum Myxococcota_A; class Polyangia; order Haliangiales; family Haliangiaceae; genus JABFXX01. The sequence continues at coordinate 26,744 of VBLP01000295.1, forward strand.
GGCGGCCCTCGAGCGCTGCCCCGACGACATGGTCGCCGTGCCCACCGGCACGTTCACGATGGGCAGCCCCGACGGCACGGGCGATGCCGACGAGCACCCCCCGCACGCGGTGACGCTGTCGGCGTACTGCATCGACCGCACCGAGGTCACCGTCGCGGCCTATGCCGCCTGCGCCGCGACCGGCGCGTGCAGCCCGCCGCCGCTGACCGTGCACTGGAGCGCGTATTCCCCGCCGGACGTGCCGCGCTACAGCCGGTGGTGCAACCGCGGCGATCGCCCCGACCATCCGATCAACTGCATCGACTGGGATCAGGCCGCCGCCTACTGCGCCTGGAGAGGCCGCCGGCTGCCCAGCGAAGCCGAGTGGGAGTACGCCGCGCGCGGCAGCGACGGGCGCGCCTATCCTTGGGGCAACCAGCCGCCGAGCGCGAGGCGGCTCGACCTGTGCGGCACCGAGTGCGCCGCCCTGGTCCGGCGCGACCTCCAGGAGGACTGGAAGCCGATCTACGAGGCCGACGACGGCTGGGAGACCACCGCACCGGTCGGCAGCTACGCCGACAGCGCGAGCCCGTTCGGTGCGCTCGACATGGCCGGCAACGTCTGGGAGTGGGTCGCCGACTGGTATGGCCCCTACCCCGCCGCGCCAGAGACCGATCCGCAGGGCCCGGCGGCCGGCACCAGTCACATCTCGCGCGGCGCCGGCTGGGCGAGCCGGGGCGCCCAGAAGGCGCGCGCCGCGGACCGCAACTGGCTCGACCCCCGGGCCCGCGACTGCGACCTCGGCTTCCGCTGCGCCCGTAGCCATTGACCCTCCCGCCAGCGCCGACTCCACCGTACTATCGGCGGCAGCCACCGAGGGCATGAACATGGACGATCGAAAACAGCACGGCGTGGTCGCCTCGAGCCACGAGTACGCGCGCTACGACCAGGTCGACAAGCCCGCCTATCGCCTGGCGGAGCAGGATGCGGGCGAGGAGGCCTTCGACGAGGACTTCGTGATCCGGACCTGCGACCTCGGCCGCGCGCTGCACGGCGACGAGCGCGACCGCCGGCGGTTCGCCGACGAGCTCGGCGCGGCGATGCAGGAGGTCGGCTTTGCGATCCTCGAGGGCCACGGCGTCGATCCGCAGCTGTTCGTCGACGCCGCGCGCTGGGTCGAGGACTTCTACACCAGCGTTCCGCTCGAGGACAAGCTGCGCTATCGCGCGGCGCGGCATGGCTCGGTGAGCGAGGGCTACTTCCCGATCCAGGAGACCAGCGCGATCCACCCCGATCTCGTCGAGGGCTGGGTGTTCGGCCGCCGCGCGTTCGACCTCGACGGCGAGCCCGGCTTCGACGCCGCCAAGCTCTGGCCGCGGCCGGAGTTCGAGCCGCGGTTTCGCCGGCTGGTCGAGGCCGAGCTGCCGCTGTTCCGGCCGATCCTGGCCAGCATCCTGACGTACCTCGGCTGCGACCCGCACCTCTACGACGACCGCCTGGTGCGCGCCAAGCTCGGCCTCCGGCTCAACTACTATCCTCCCCTGCGCGACGGCATGGACGCGCGCGCCGGGCGCCTGCTCGGCCACGAGGACATCGATCTGTTCACGCTGCTGCCGGCGCCGACCGTCGAGGGACTGCAGATCTTGAACCGCGCCGGCAAGTGGGTGCGCGTCCACGCGCCGCCGGGGACGATCGTGCTGAACACCGGCGACTACCTGCAGCGGCTATCGAACGACATCCTGCCGTCGACGACGCACCGGGTGAGCCGGCCGCGCGATCCGGCGCTGGCCCGCCGCTCGCGCGTCAGCTTTCCGCTCGCGGCGTACCTGCCCGAGCACGACGTGCTGCGCGTGCTGCCCGGGCTGGCCGGGCCCAGGTACGAGCCGATCAAGGTGATCACGTTTCACACCCGGACGACCGCCAAGTTCTACGGCGACGACTACGCGGTCGAGGTTCCGGTCGACAGCTGAGACCGGCGCGCGGGCGGCGGCGGCGCCGTCACGAATCGCGGCGGCGGCGCTGCGTGTCGGGCGCCGGGGCCGCCATGTGATCGGGAGGCATCCAGCCGAGGTTGGCCGGTGCGGGCGGGGCGCGCGAGATGTCGACCAGCTCGACCTCGACCTCCTCGATCGCCGCGTCGCCGTCGCTGTACAGCTCGGCGAGCCGGGTCGCCTCGGCATGCACGGCGGCGGCGGTCGGGCGCTCGGTGGGATCGGTGGCGAGCATGCTCGCGAGCAGCTGATGGAACGCCGCCGGCACGCCGGGGAAGCGCTGGACCGGCTCGGGCAGGACGAGGGTCGCGGCCTCGAACATCACCGCGGCGAGCGCGAACACGTCGGACGACGCGTCGCACTGGTCGGACCCGGCGAGCTCGGGGGCGCGATAGAACCGGCCCCCGGGATCGCAGGGCCGCGGCACCATACGGTCGATCCCACGGGGGAGGACCCCCGCCCCGCCGGCCAAGCCGTCGGGGTCCCCACCCCCCGCGCTCTGCGTTCGCCGAGCGCGCATCGTGGCCTCGCCCCAGTCGGTGATGCAGACAGGGAATGCACGCTGCGCGGTGCAGATGATCGATCTCGGCGTGAGGTTGCGGTGCACGACGCCGCGGTGATGGGCATGCGCCAGCACGGCGGCGGCGTCGCGCACCACGGCGAGCGCGTCGCCGACCGGCATCGGTCGGTGGGCAGCGGCCGCTTCGATCGACGTGCCGGCGACGTGCTCGCTCGCCACCCACGGCCGGCGCTCGTGCACGCCGCACTCGAACACGCGCGGCACGCCGGAGTGATGCAGGGTCTCGAGCACGCAGGCCTCGCGCATCAGCTGGACCTCGGCGACCCGGACGCCGGCGAAGCCGGGATTCACGATGGCGATGCGCGCCGACCGCGGCAGCATGCGATGCGTCGCGCGATGCGCCAGCTCGGTCGCGCGGGCGGGGAGCTGCTCGTGGAGCCAGTAGTCCGCGATCCGCGCTCCCGATGCACCCGACGCATGTGACATTACAAAACCTGCACTGCAGCGAATGTGCCTCTTCCAAAACTGTGACAGCACAGCTCAGGGTCCCCGGGTCTGCCGACCTCGGGCTGCCTGACCCGGTCCTCTTGTCCCTAGTACGGACTGAGCTCGTCGTCGGGAAGCAGGATATCGACGTCGGTGGTCTCGACGTAGTGCACGTTGGGCGTCCAGCGCGGCCGCCGCATGCGCGGCTGCTCGAGCAGCACGACGTTCTCTCTCGAGTCCGCAACGTTCTCGGATGCGGAGCAATCAGCTGCCGCAGCACGTTGCTGCAGCGCGGGCAGCAGCCAGTCCATCTCGGCGCGCACCTCGGACGAGCTCGGCCGGTCGAACCGGTCGAACGACAGCAGCGAATCGATGATCGTCGCGAGCTCGCGCGGCACGCCGGGGTGACGGCGGTGCACCGGGATGTAGGCAGCGCCGGGCTCGAACGGCAGCGCGCCGGTCAGCGCGCGATAGGCGATCGCGCCGAGCGCGAACATGTCGGCGCGGTCGTCGACCCGCTCGGCGCCGCCGGCGTCCTGGTGCGCGAGCTCGGGCGCGACGTAGCCGTAGCAGCCGTCGGGCGGCGGCACGCAGGCGCTGGCGTCGTGGGCGATCGCCTCGCTCCAATCCGGAATGCACAGCGGGTAGCGGCGGTCGTGCGTCACGACGATCCGGTCCGGTCGGAGCCCGCGGTGGATCACGCCGTGGCGGTGGGCATGCTCGAGGATCTCGGCGAGGTCGCGCAGCGCGCCGGCGACCTCGAGCACCGGCATCGTGCCGGAGGCCAGGATGTCCTCGAGCGTCGGCCCGTGGATCATCTCGAAGGCGAACCACGGCCGGCGATCGCGCAGCAGGCCCGACTCGTACACGATCGGGACGCCGGGATGGCCGATCGCCTCCAGGATGCACGCTTCCCGTAGTGTCTGCACCACGAACGGGGGCATGGCTGCAAATGCTGCGTGAACGACTTTGATGATCGCCCGCCGCGGCAACACCTGGTGTCGCACCTGAAGCAGGACGCCGGAGCCGGTCGGCCCTAGCTCCCTCTCGACGCGATAGTTACCGATGCGGTCGTCAGCGCTGAATCCAATATCCAACACCTGCATCATGGCGTGTACACCACATTACCAAAGGCCTTTGCCGGTCGATACCAGAAAGTGCAGCGCTTATCGTTAGCTCTTTCTAACTGCTGCGCGTCCGGCTAATCCGGACCGCGAAGCCACCGGTGTCATCACCAGAAACCCCTTCCTTTACAAAGCCTTGTGGAGGCGTCCAGCGCGGCCGTTCGAACAGGGGCGCCCCCAGGGTCTCGCACAGCCACAGCGCCCGATCGTAGACCTCCCCCGCGGCGGGCCGCGCGACCGGCTCGGCCAGCATCTGATCGATGACCGCGAGGAGCTCGTTCGGCGCTGACGAACAGTGAGTTGCAGCAGAGACCCCCGGCTGCGGCGGGCGGGCGGTGAGCGCGCGAAACGCGATCGCGCCGAGCGCATGGATGTCGTTCCGAGGATCGATCACCTCGGCGGACTCGGCGTCGATCGTGCGCGCGTCTCCCCAGTCCTCGATCGCGTAGATCGCGCGCCGGCGCTGGGTGTGCATGATCGCGCCCGCGGTCAGCCGGCGATGCACGATGCCGCGCTCGTGCGCGTGGCGCAAGATGTCCGCGATGTCGCGCAGTGCGACGACGAGCTCGGGCAGCGCGAGCGGGCCGTCGCCGGTGAAGCGCTCGAGGCTGATGCCCGGCATCACCTCGACCGAGCTCCACGGCCGGCGATCGGAGAGCACGCCGCACTCATGGACGCGCGGCACGCCGGGATGCGAGAGCGCCTCGAGGATGCACGCCTCGCGCAACAGCTGCACCGCCGCCTCGCGCGACCCGGGGTGCGTGACCTTGAGGTGCGCCTGACGAGGCAGCACGACGTGGGTCGCGAAGTAGACGATCGCAGAGGCCTCGTACGAGACTTCGCGCTCGACCACGTAGTCGCCGATCCGCGCGCCCGGCGCGAATCGATCCGAAGTCTTCGTGCGAGTCATGTAGCACCATTCTACGCTCACTGTCCGTTTCCCGGACAGTGGGCTTCAGCGGGGACGTGCGCCGGATGCGCCTCGACCGGGTGAAGGTGGGACTCTACCCTGCATCAGCACCCAGTACAGGCCGCCGGCGAGGCCAAAGCCCACAAACCACGACCAGTTGTAGATCGGCCGGAGCGGCTCCCAGAACATCCCGGCGAGCGCGACCACCGCCCCGACCAGCGTCGCGATGATCGCGGCGGCGTTGACACCGCTCCGGTAGTGGTACGCACCGTGGCCGAGGTAGAGCGCCGCGAGATCGAGCGTGCGCCTGCGCAGCAGCCAGTAATCGACGATCAGCACGCCGGCGACCGCGCCGAGCGAGCCCGAGTAGCCGACCAGCCAGACGCCGATGTAGCGCGCCGGGTTCTCCAGCAGCTTCCACGGCATCATCGCGATGCCGATCACGCCGGTGATCAGGCCGCCGAGCTTGAAGTCGACGTGGCGGGGAAACGCGTTGGCGAAGTCGTTGGCCGGCGACACGATGTTGGCCGCGATGTTGACCGCGAGCGTGGCGACCACCGCGGTGAACATCACCACGCCGACGATGATCTGGTTGTCGAACGTGCCGCCGAGCTCGATCGGATCGGAGATCGCGCGGCCGAAGATGATCACGGTCGCCGAGGTGATGATCACGCCCATCGCGGCGAACACCGTCATCGTCGACGGCAGCGCGACGGCCTGGCCGATCGCCTGCTCGCGCTGCGACCGCCCGAACCGCGTGAAGTCGGGCATGTTGAGCGACAGCGTCGACCAGAAGCCGATCGTCGCGGTCAGCGATGGGATGAAGAGCTCGCCAAACGCGCCGGGCTTGCCCTCGCTCGACATGATCGGGCCGAGGGCGCTCGACCCGGCGCACCAGCTCCATGCCGCGATAGATGATCAGGATGTTGAGGACCCAGAACAACAGGAACGAGATCCACTGGGTGACGGCATAGCCGTTCGCGCTGCCCAGGAGGTCGCGCCAGCCCGGGATCAGCTGGGCGAAGAACGTGTGCAGCGCGGCCCCGCCGATCCACGCGTTGATCCCGAACCAGCCGCACGCGACCAGCGCGCGCATCAGCGCCGGCAGGTTCGAGCCCCGCGTGCCGTAGGCCGCGCGTGCGAAGACCGGAAACGGAATACCGTACTTGGTGCCGGGGTGCGAGTTGAGCAGGATCGGGACCAGCACGATCAGGTTGCCGAGCAGGATCGTGCCCAGCGCCTGCCACCAGATCATGCCGCCGGCGACCAGCCCCGACGCCAGGGTATAGGTCGGGATGCAGTGCGCCATCGAGATCCACAGCGCGGCGTAGTCCCAGGTCGTCCAGGTCCGGCGCGCGACCGCGACCGGCGCGAGGTCGGCGTTGTAGAGCGGAGATCCCGCGAGCCGCTCCGGCGCCTGGAGCTCCACCCTGCCGTCGCCGTGGATGATCGTTCCGCTCGCCTCGGCCATCGCAGCCGAAACTAGTAGATCCCGCGCGGCAAAGCGAGTCCTCGCCGCTCAGGGCCTGGCCGGCGGGACGCGCGGCGCGTCGCCGGGGCGCAGCAGGTGCCGCGGCGGCCGCCCGCGCCGCACCCAGTTGCCGAACCGTCCCACCCAGAGGTAGGTCACCGGCGTGGTGAACAGGTTGAGCACCTGCGACGCCATCAGCCCGCCGACGATCGACATGCCGAGCGGCCGGCGCAGCTCGCTGCCGGTGCCGTGACCGAGCGCGAGCGGCAGCGCGCCGAGCATCGCGGCCAGCGAGGTCATGAGGATCGGCCGGAACCGCAACAGGCACGCCTGGTAGATCGCCTCGACCGGCGACTTGCCGTCGCGCTCGAGCTCGAGCGCGAAGTCGACCATCAGGATCGCGTTCTTCTTGACGATGCCGATCAGGAGCACGAGGCCGACGACCGCGATCAGGTTGAGGTCCGAGCCGAACAGGAGCAGCGCGAACAGCGCGCCGACCAGCGCCGACGGGATCGTCGACAGGATCGTGATCGGGTGCAGGTAGCTCTCGTAGAGCACGCCGAGCACCATGTAGACCGCGAGCACCGCGATGATGATGAGGTAGAAGAACGAGGCCACCGAGTCCTTGAATGCCTGCGCGGTGCCCGCGAACTGGCCGTGGATGCTCGCCGGCATGCCGATCCGCGCGGTCGCGCGCTCGATCGCCACCGTCGCCTGGCCCAGCGCGACGCCGGGCGCGAGGTTGAACGAGATCGTCGTCGCGGGGAACTGGCCCTGGTGGCTGATCGACAGGGGGACCGTGGTCTCCGAGGTCTTGACCAGCATCGACAGCGGGACCTGCTGGCCGCCCGCCGCCGGCACGAAGATCCGGTCGAGCGCCGACGGGTTCGTCGCGACCTGCGGCGCGACCTCGAGCACGACGCGGTACTGGTTGACCTGGGTATAGAACGTCGCGATCTGGCGCTGGCCGAACGCGTCGTACAGCGTGTTGTCGATCGCCGCGGTGGTGATGCCGAACCGCGCGGCGGTGTCGCGATCGATGTCGACGGTGAGCTGCAGCCCGGCGTTCTGCTGGTCGCTGTTGACGTCCTTGAGCTCGGGCAGCCGGCGCAGTGCCTGTGACAGGCGGGGCGCCCAGCTATTGAGCTCGTTGAGGTCGGCGGACTGCAGCGTGTACTGGTACTGCGTGCGCGCGCCGCGGCCGCCGACCCGGACGTCCTGCGCGGCTTGCAGGAACAGGTTGATGCCCTGGACCTTGGCCAGCTGGGGCCGCAGCCGCTCGATCACCTGATCCACCGTCGTGGTGCGCTGCGGCCGGTCCTTGAGCTGGATGAACATCGTGCCCTGGTTGCCGGTGCTCCTGGCGCTCCTTCATCGCCGGATACGAGATGTCCTGCGGGGCGAGCGACGAGCCCTGGAGCTGGCCGTTGTCCTGCTGCGGGAACAGCCCGAACGGCACGCGCCCGAACAGCGCGACCGTGGCCGCGAGCGTCGCGATGGTGACCAGGCCGATCAGGAGCTGGTGGTGCAGCACGAAGCGCAGCGCGCGGCCGTAGCCGGCGATCACCGCGTGCAGGCCGCGATCGAGCCCGCGGCCGAACCAGCCGGGCTCGCGGCGCGCGCTGAGCAGCTCGCTGCACATCATCGGCGTCAGCGTCAGCGAGATCACCGCGGACAGCGAGATCGCGATCGCGAGGGTGACCGCGAACTCGCGGAACAGCCGGCCGACGATGCCGCCGAGGAACAACAGCGGAATGAACACGGCGAGCAGCGACGCGGTGATGCTGACGATCGTGAAGCCGACCTGCTTGGCACCCTCGAGCGCGGCCGCGCGGGGCGACAGGCCGTGCTCGAGGTGGCGCGTCACGTTCTCGGTGACCACGATCGCGTCGTCGACGACGAACCCGGTCGCGACGGTCAGCGCCATCAGCGACAGGTTGTCGAGGCTGAACCCGGCGAGGTACATGACGCCGAACGTCGCGACCAGCGACAGCGGCACCACGACGCTGGGGATCGCGGTCGCGCGGGCGCTGCGCAGGAACACGAACACGACCACGATGACCAGCGCGATGCTGATCGTCAGCGCGCGCTCGACGTCGTGGACCGACGCCCGGATCGACATCGAGCGGTCGATCGCGATCGACACGTCGATCGCCGGCGAGATCGCGTGGGTCAGCTCGGGCAGGAGCTGCTTGATCCGATCGATGACCTCGAGGATGTTGGCGCCGGGCTGGCGGCGGACGAACAGCATCACGGTGCGCTCGCCGTCGAACCAGCCCGCGACCCGCTGGTTCTCGACGTCGTCCTTGACCGTCGCGATGTCACCGAGCCGCACCCCGGCGCCGACGTCGCCGCGCCGCACCGCTGCGGTCGCTGCCGGGTCCGGTGCCGCCGAGCCGCCGGTCGCGCCGGTCGCTGCCGCACTTGCGGTGATCACCGCGCTCGCCGACCCGGGGCCCGCCGCGGCGTCGCCCGGAGCCCCCGGCTCGACCCAGTGGACGATCACGTTCTTCCAGGCTTCTGCGTCGAGCAGCTGATCATCGACGCCGATGGTCTGCCACTGCGTGGCGCCGACACCGCCCTTGGGCTGGTTCGACGTGGCGCTGGACAGCGCGGTGCGCACGTCCTCGAGGCCGATGCCCAGGCC
>VBLP01000300.1 GCA_005887925.1 Deltaproteobacteria bacterium
TCGATCTTGCCGTTGCCGGTGCGCGGCAGCTCGTCGAGCACCACGAACGCCGCCGGGATCATGTACGCGGGCAGCCGGGTGGCGATGAAGTCCCGCAGATCGCCGGGCACGTCGCCGGCCACGTCGCCGGGCAGGTCGATCGACGCGGCGGACTCCGCCAGGCAGACGTACGCGACCAGGATCTTGCCGTGGGCACCGTCGTCGCGCACCACGACGAGCGCGGTCGAGACCTGGGGATGGTCCTCCAGCGCCGCCTCGATCTCGCCGAGCTCGATGCGGAACCCGCGGACCTTGACCTGGAAGTCCGAGCGCCCCAGGTACGCGAGCGCGCCGTCGGGGCGCTGGCTGACCAGGTCGCCGGTCTGGTAGATGCGCTCGCCCGGCCGCGCCGCGAACGGGTTGGGCCGGAACCGCTCGGCGGTCAGCCCCGGCCGCGCGAGGTAGCCGCGCGCCAGCTGCACGCCGCCGAGCCACAGCTGACCGGATGACCGATCAGCACGGCCTCGGCGTCGGGCTGGTACCGCCAGCAGGTCGCGATGATCGTGGCCTCGGTCGGCCCGTACGGGTTCTGCACGGCCGCGCCCGGGAACACGGCCTCGCAGGCACGGGCGAGGTCGAGGGACAGCGCCTCGCCACCGCAGATCAGGTGCTTGATCGTCGTCCACGGCGTGGCCTGACACGCGTCGACCACGATGCGGAGCAGCGACGGCACGAAGTGCACGACGGTCGCGGCGTGCCGGGTCGCCAGCTCGGCGAGGTACGTCGGCTCGAGCTCACCGCGGTGGCGGGGCAGCACGACGGCGCCGCCGACCGTGAGCGGCCACAGCATCTCCTCGATCGAGAAGTCGAACATCGCCGAGGACAGCTGGAACAGGCGATCGCGCGCGTCGAGCGGGCACACGCCCTGGATCCAGTGCACCTGGGCCTCGAAGCTGCGCCGGCTGATCATGACGCCCTTGGGGCGACCCGTCGACCCCGAGGTATAGATGATGTAGGCGAGCGCGTCGGGTGACACCGCAGGCACCGGGTCATCCGGCGCCGGCAGATCCGGAGGCTCCGGCCACGGCTCGTCGAGCCGGATCACCGCGGCGGCGTGCCGGGCGAGCACCGCCGGCGGCGGCCCGTCGCACAGGATCGCCACCGGCGCGGTCTCGTCGACCATCCACGCGATCCGCTCGTCCGGCAGCTCGGGCCCGATCGGCACGTGGGCGCCTCCGGCGCGCAGCGTCGCCACCAGCGCGATGATCTGCAGCGGGCTGCGCTCGGCGATCACCGCCACCGTCCGCTCCGGCCCCAGGCCCCGCCGCCGCAGCAGCGCCGCCAGCGCCGCCGACCGCGCATCCAGCGCGCCATAGCTGATCGCGGTGTCGTGCCACAGGATCGCCGGCGCGCCGGGAGCCTCGGCCATCCAGCGCTCGATCTGCGCCATCACCGTCGGCCCCCGCGGCTGCCACGCGACGCTGCGGGCCGGCTCCTCGAACAGCGCCGCGCGCTCCGCCGGCGCCAGCAGCGCCAGCTGCGACACCGCCTGCTCGGGCCGCTCGGCGATCTCCGTCAGCAGCCGCTCGTAGCGCGCCGCGAGCGCCGCGACCGCCGCGTGCTCGAACAGGTCGGCGTTGTAGCCGACGACGATCTCGTGGACACCGCCGCGCTCGAACGTGCTGACCGTCAGATCGAACTTCTCGATCTCGAGATCGACCCGGAACGGCTCGCTCGTCAGCCCCGCCAGCGGCGCCGTGCCGCCGCCGTCCCCCTGATCGACGCACATCACCTGGATCAGCGGCATCCGATCCACCCGGCGCTCGAGCCCCAGCGCGTCGACCACCTGCTCGAACGGCGCGTGCGCGTGGGCGTACGCCGACAGCATCAGGTCGCGCTCGCGCGCCAGCACGTCCACGAAGCGATCGCCGCCGCGCACCTGTCCCCGCAGCACGATCGTGTTGACGAACATACCGATCAGCCCCTCGATCTCGCGCCGGTCGCGGTTGGCGACCACCGTGCCGATGCACAGATCGCCCTGCCCCATGGTCCGCGCGAGCAGCACGCGCAGCGCCGCGACCAGGGCCATGAACAGCGTCGCGCCGTGGTGGTGCGCCAGCGCGTGCAGCCGCCGCGCGACCTCGGCGCCGAGCCCGAGCTCGATCCGCCCACCGCGCGACGTCGCCACCGCCGGGCGCGGTCCGCGGTACGGCAGCGGCAGATCCACCGGCGCGTCGGCCAGCTGCTCGGTCCAGTACCCGACCAGGCGCTGCAGCACCTCGCCCCGCAGCCAGCGGTCCAGCCACGCCGCGTAATCGACGTACTGCACCGGCAGCGGCGCCAGCTCCGCCACCTCGCCCCGCAGCCCCGCCGCGTACAGCGCCGCCACCTCGCGCCACAACACCGCCATCGACCAGCCGTCCGAGATGATGTGGTGCAGGGTGAGCAGCAGGATGTGCTCGGCGTCGGACAGCCGCAGCACCCGGGCACGCAACAGCGGCCCGCGGGCCAGGTCGAAGCGCTCCTGCGCCGCTTGCTCGGCCCGCCGCGCCGCCTCGCGGTCGCGCTCCTCCGGCGCGAGCGCCGCCAGGTCGTCGACCGGCAGCGCGAAGCGGCTCGCCGGCAACACCTCCTGATACGGGACGCCGTCGCGCGCCGGGAACACCGTCCGCAGCGCCTCGTGGCGGCCGATCAGCGCCTCGAACGCGCGCCGCAGCGCCTCGACGTCGAGCGCGCCGCGCAGGCGATGCGCCGTCGGCACGTGGTAGGTCCGGCTGTCCGGACCGGCACCAGCGGCACCGCCGGGACGGCCGGCGCCGCCCCGCCCTCCGCGAGCCGCCGGTCCACCTCGCGGGCCAGCTGCTCGACGGTCGGCGCCTCGAACAGGACGCGCAGCGGCAGCTCCACCGAGAGCGCCGCGCACAGCCGCGACACCGCGCGCACCGCCAGGAGCGAATGCCCGCCGAGCGCGAAGAAGTTGTCGTGGATTCCCACCCGGTCGACCCCGAGCACCTCGCGCCAGGTCGCCGCCACCATCTCCTGGGTCGGCGTGCCCGGCGCCACGTACGCCGCGCGCTGGTAGGCATCGTCCGACGGCGCCGGCAGCGCCTTGCGATCGATCTTGCCGGTGGTGGTGCGCGGCAGCTCGTCGAGCACCACGAACGCCGCCGGGATCATGTACGCGGGCAGCCGGGTGGCGATGACGTCCCGCAGCTCACCGGGCGACACGGCGCCCGAGAGGCAGACGTACGCGATCAGGGCCTTGCCCTGGGCGCCGTCGTCGCGCACCACGACGAGCGCGGTCGAGACCTGGGGATGGTCCTGCAGCGCGGCCTCGATCTCGCCGAGCTCGATGCGGAACCCGCGGACCTTGACCTGGAAGTCCGAGCGCCCCAGGTACGCGAGCGCGCCGTCGGGGCGCTGGCGGACCAGATCGCCGGTCTGGTAGATGCGCTCGCCCGGCCGCGCCGCAAACGGGTTGGGCCGGAACCGCTCGGCGGTCAGGCCGGGCCGCGCGAGGTAGCCACGCGCCAGCTGCACGCCCCCGAGCCACAGCTGCCCGACCCCGCCCGGCGGCACCGGCGCGAAGTCGTCGTCGAGCACGTACGCCGTCGTGTCCGCCACCGGCCAGCCGATCGGCACCGACGCGTCGTCGGGGTGGCACCGCCAGGACACCGCGATCACGGTGGTCTCGGTCGGCCCGTACTGGTTGTATACGGCGGCGCGCGGGAACACCGCCTGGCAGTCGCGCACCAGGTCGATCGACAGCGCCTCGCCACCGCAGAACACCTGCTCCACCGTCGGCCACGGCGCGCCCCGGCATGCGTCGACCACGACGCGCAGCAGCGACGGCACGAAGTGCAGCGCCGTCACACCGTGCCGCGCCGCCAGCTCGGCCAGGTGCGCCGGATCGAACTCGCCGTCGGGCCGCGGCAGCACGATCGCGGCGCCGGCCATGAGCGGCCAGAAGATCTCGACGACCGAGTAGTCGAACATCATCGAGGCGACCTGCAGGCAGCGGGCGGAGGCGTCGATCGGAAACGCGTCCAGCGTCCAGCGCAGCTGGGCATCGAAGCACCGGCGCGTGGTCATGACGCCCTTGGGCCGGCCGGTGGAGCCCGACGTGAAGATGATGTAGGCCAGCGCATCGGTCGGCACCGCGATGTGCGCCGGCCCTCCGTCGTCATGCGCTTCGGGCGCCTCCGGCGCCTCGGGTGCCTCCGGCCACGCCTCGTCGAGGCGAACCACCACACCGGCGTGGCGGGCGAGCGCCGCCGGCGGCGGTCCATCGCACAGGATCACCGCCGGTGCGCTCTCCTCGAGGATCCAGCCGATCCGCTCGACCGGCAGGTCCGGCTTGACCGGCACGTAGGCACCTCCGGCGCGCAGCACCGCGACCAGCGCGATGATCTGCGGGGCGCCGCGCTCGGCGACCACGGCCACCGTGCGATCCGGCCCCACCCCGCGGCGGCGCAGCAGCGCGGCCAGCGCCGCGGACCGGGCATCGAGCGCGCGGTAGTCGACCGAGCCCGGCTCCCACAGGATCGCGGGCGCGTCGGGAGTCTCGGCCATCCAGCGCTCGATCTCGGCGACCACGGTCGGGCCGCGCGGCTCCCAGCGCACCCGGCGCGCCGGCTCCTCGAACAGCGCCGCGCGCTCCGCGGGCGCGAGCATGGCCAGCTGCGACACCACCCGCTCCGGCTGGTCGGCGATCTCGCGGAGCAGCCGGTGGTAGCGGTCGACCAGCGCCGCGACGGTGTCGCGATCGAACCGCGCCGTCTGGTAGCTGATGGCGAGCTCGTAGATGCCGGCGCGCTCGCGCGTGTCGAAGATCAGCTCGAACGGCGTGATCTTCAGGTCGATGCGAAACGGCTCGATCCCGCCCGCGAGACCGGGCGCCGCCTCGCGCGGGACCACCCCGTGATCGACGAACATCACCTGGATCAGCGGCATGCGATCCGGCTCGCGAATCAGGCCGAGCGCGTCGACCACCATCTCGAACGGCGCGTGCGCGTGGGCATAGGCGGCCAGCGCGAGGTCGCGCTCGCGCGCCAGCAGATCGACGAAGCGATCGCCGGCGTGCACCGCTCCGCGCAGGACCAGCGTGTTGACGAACATCCCGATCAGCCCCTCGATCTCGGCGCGGTCGCGGTTGGCGATCGCCGCGCCGATGCACAGATCGCGCTGCCCGGTGGTGCGGGCGAGCAGCGCGCGCAGCGCCGCGAGCAGGACCATGAACACCGTCGCGCCGCGGTCGTGGGCGAGCGCGCGCAGGCGGCGCGTCAGGTCGGCGTCGAGCGCCAGGTCGATCCGGCCCCCCCGGAAGCCGGCGCCGGCCGCGTCGGTCGCACCGGGCGCGCCCGGGTGCCGCGGCTCCCGGTACGGCAGCGGGAGCTCCGCCGGCGCGTCGGCCAGGAGCGCCGTCCAGTAGGCGAGCTGGTCCTCGAGGACCTCGCCGGTGAGCCAGCGGCGCGACCACACCGTGTGGTCGGCGTACTGGATCGGCAACGCCGGCAGCTCCGGCGACCGCCCGTCGACGGAGGCGCGGTACAGCGCGGCCAGCTCGCGCCACAGCACCGCCAGCGACCAGCCATCGGCGACGATGTGGTGGACCTCCACCAGCAGGATGTGATCGGCCTCGGACAGCTGCAGCACGCGCGCCCTGAGCAGCGGACCGGCGGCCAGATCGATGCGCTCGAGCGCAGCCGCCTCGGCGCGGCGCGCCGCCTCGCGGTCGCGGTCGCCCGGCGCCAGCGCGGACAGATCCTCGACGGGCAGCGTGAAGCGACCGGCGGGCCGCACCTCCTGGCGCGGGACGCCGTCGGACGCGGGGAACACCGTGCGCAGCGCCTCGTGGCGCTCGATCAGCGCCTCGAACGCGCGCCGCAGCGCCTCGAGGTCGAGCGGCGCGCGCAGGCGATGCGCCGACGCCAGGTTGTAGGCCCGGCTGTCCGGGTCGAGCCGGTCGAGGAACCACAGCCGCTGCTGCGCGAACGACAGGGGGAGCGCGCCGCGCTGTTCCGGTGGTACCGGCAGCACCGCCGCGCCCCCGCTCGCGCCGGCGGTGCCGTCCATCGCGCGATCGATCTCGCGCCCGAGGCCCTCGACGGTCGCGGTCTCGAACATCCCGCGCAGCGGCAGCTCGACGGAGAATGCCGCGCGGATCCGCGAGCGCGCGCGCACCGCCAGCAGCGAATGCCCGCCGAGATCGAAGAAGCTGTCATGCCGCCCGACCTCGGCCACCCCGAGCACGTCGCGCCAGATCGCCGCCACCCGCGACTCGGTCGGCGTGGCGGGCGCGGCGCCGGCGGCCGGCCCACGCACCGGCTCCCCGTCGCCCGGCAGCGGCAGCGCCAGCAGGTCCAGCTTGCCGTTCGGCAGCAGCGGGAAGTCGGCGAGCACCGTCCACGAGTGCGGGATCATGTAGCTCGGGAGCTCGCGCCGCAGCGCGTCCCGCAGCTCGGCCACCGGCGGCGCCCCGGGCTCGCACATCAGGAACGCCGCGAGCCGCGGATCCCCGCGCACCTCGCGCCCCTGCACCAGCGCCCGGCGCACCCCGGGGAGCCGCTCGATCGCGGCGGCGATCTCCACCGGCTCGACCCGGAACCCCCGGATCTTGATCTGATGGTCGACGCGGCCCGCGAACATCACGGCGCCGTTATCGAGATAGCGCCCGCGATCCCCGGTGCGATAGCACAGGTCGCCCGGCGCGTCCGTGAACGGGTTGTGCACGAAGCAGGCGCGCGTCTGCTCCGGATCGTCGAGATAGCCCCGGGAATGATACGGGCTCCGGATCCAGATCTCGCCGACCTCGCCGGGTGCGCACAGCTGGCGATGGTCGTCGATGACCAGCAGCTGGGCGCCCGGGATGCCGCGTCCGACCGGGATCGGGCCGTCGCCGACATGATCGGCGACATCGAAGTACGCCATCCCCTGTCCCAGCTCGGTGGTGCCGTAGATGTTCGTCTGCACCAGGTGGGGCGCGACGCGCTGGAGCTGTGCCGTCAGCGACGGGCGCAGGACGTCGCCGCCCCAGAGCAGGCGGCGCAGGTGTTCGAGCCGCGCGCCCGCCGGCGCGCCGGTGGCGAGGATCTCGCCGACCGCCGGCGTCACGCTCGTGACCGTGATCTGCTCGCTCGCGAACCAGCGCCACATCGCCTCGGCATCGAAGATCGTCGCCTGATCCGGGATATGCAGCGCGGCCCCGATCGACAGCGGCGTGAACGTGTCCCGCAGCAGCGGCGTGTGGCCGAGCCCGGACAGCATGGAGAATCGATCCGCCGCGGTCATGGCGCCATGTGCGACTCGCCAGGCGATGAAGTGCGGGATCCAGGCGTGCGTGGCGACGATCGCTTTCGGCGTCCCCGTGCTGCCCGAGGTGAACACCACGAACGCCACGTCGGCCGGATCCGCTGGCCCGGGGGGCGCGTCGGGCCCCGCGTGGCCGAGCGCTGCCAGCGCCTCGGCGGCATTCGCCGGCACGATCGCGCGCTGCTCCGCGAGCTCCGGGCCGAGTGCCGCGCGCAGCGCCTCGGGCTCGGCGATCGCGCCTGCGTTCAGGAAGAACGTCGGCCGCGTTCGCCGCAGATACGCGACGATCCGCGACACCGGGTACGCCGCGTCGATCATGTGGAAGGCTGCCCCGCTGCGGAGCACGCCGAGCAAGCAGTACACGACGGCGGGATTGCGGTCGGCGAAGATCGCCACCGTCGCCCCCCGGCCGATGCCGCGCGCCGAGAGCCGCGCTGCGAGCGCGCCCGAGATCCGCTCGAGCTCACCATAGGAGCAGCGCCCGTGCGACGAGATCAGCGCCGTCGCTTCGGGACTGCGCCGGGCCTGCGCCAGAAACCCATCCTGGATGAGGGCGCTGGAGCGCCCGCGGGTCAGCGAAGCGCGCGGATCCGGCCGGCCTCGGCCGGCGGCAGACGATGTGGCAGCGTCGACCGACTCACGCAGTGGCTCCGGGGGCAACACGCAATCGATCCTGCGCGATCATCACGCTGAACGAAAGCATCCACGACTTCACAGCGCACCCGCGCGGGCGAGACGTCGCGGCGATCGTGTCGATCGTCACGGGCCTGCCATCCGAGACCTCGGTCCTCGCAGGTGGGACCGCCGCGACACCGTCCGCGACGCACCCTCGGTGGGCGTGTGGTAGACGAAGCCCGTGGCCAAGGACCGGGCGCGGCCGTTCTCGCGCAAGCACCGCAGGTACTGGATCCCGGTGACCGGAGGGATGATCCTGATCGGCGTCATCAACGTCATCCTGGGCTATTGCTCGTATACGGAGCCCTCCGACCGCCACGAGCGCATCGTGCCGGACGTGCCCGGCGTGCCCGGCGGATCGGCGATCGCGGCCGCGCGACCGAGCACCGCGGCCCCGCGACCGGCCACCGGATGCGCGCCGGCGATCGTGGCCCGCGTCGCGGCGGACATGCCGGGCGCCACGATCACGGCCTGCACGCCGGACCGCGCAACGGTCGTGCGCGGCGAGCATCAGATCGAGCTGACGGTCGCCGGCGAGGACATCGTCGAGGTCGCCGAGCCGCTGACCCGGCCCGAGATCCCGGCCGCCGTGATGCGCGCGTTCGCGATCGCCTATCCCCGCATGATCCCGGGCGGTGCGGTCAAGCGCACCCGGCGCGGCGCCGACGCCGTGTACGAGGTCGCGTTCCCGCCCGGCGCGCCTCACGCGGTCGCGACCTTGCGCGACGACGGCACGGTGACCGGCGTGCGCTGAGCGGCCGGCCGGTACGGCAGGTGTTGCGCGCGCGAAATCCGCTGACAAATTGCCGCGCCCGGAAGACAGCTCGTGGCGCGACGTACTACAGGTAGCCACCGTGAGCATCGACCGCCGACAGTTCCTGACCGGCCTGGGCGTGAGCCTGGGCGCGGCGTCGATCGGTTGTGGCGACAACCGCATCGCCACACCCGACGCGGGCACGCGGGTCGGCGGCGCCACCGCCTGCGAGGCGAGCCCGCGCGCGGCGCCCGAGCTGCTCGCCGGCATCGAGACCCTGGTCGTGCTGTGCATGGAGAACCGCTCGTTCGATGAGTGCCTGGGCTCGCTCCGCCTGGTCGAGGGCCGCGCCGACATCGACGGCCTGACCGGCGGCGAGACCAACCCCGATCGCGACGGCAACCCGGTCGCCGTGCACCCGCTCGCCGACCTCGTGCTCGCCGATCCGCCGCACAACTGGGACGCCTGTCACCGGCAGTGGAACGGCGGCGCCAACAACGGCTTCGTCGTGGCCCACGCCGGCGCGTACCAGGCCGACGTGATGGGCTACCGCGTCCGCGCGCAGCTGCCGGCGACCTACGCGCTCGCCGACGCCGGCGCGATCTGCCAGCGCTGGTTCGCCGCCTGCCTCGGGCCGACCTGGCCCAACCGGTTCTATCTCCACGCCGCGACCGCGGGCGGCCAGCAGCAGAACTTCCCGATGCCCGGCCTCGGGCCGACGATCTGGGACCGGCTCGAGGGCGCCGGCCTGCGCGGCGTCAACTACTACCACGACATCCCGTGGGCGTTCGGCGGCTTCGGCCGGACGTCGGGGTTCGCCCCGATCGAGCAGTTCTTCGAGGACGCGGCGACCGGCACGCTGCCGCCGTTCGCGCTGATCGATCCGGGGTTCTTCGGCGCCGCCGCCAGCGACGATCACGCCACGCACAACAGCCGCCTCGGCCAGGCGCTGATCGCCAGCGTCGTCGCCGCGCTCGGCGCCTCGCCGCAGTGGGACCGCTGCCTGTTCGTGCTGACCTACGACGAGCACGGCGGCTTCTTCGACCACGTCGCGCCGCCGGCGCTGCCCCCCGACGTCGAGCTCGACGCCGCGTTCCGCACGCTCGGCTTCCGCGTCCCGACCGTCGTCGTCGGCCCGCACGTCCGGCGCGGCTGCGCGATCTCGCGCCGCTCAACCCGCGCGCCGCCGCCGCCGCCGATCTGTCGCCGTGCATCGACCCGCGCCGCCTCGACGCGCCGCTGCCCGCGCCGGTCTTGCCGGTGGTCGAGGTCTCGGAGCGCCGCCTCGCGGCCGGCACCGCAACCGCTTCGACCCACCCCGAGCGGGCCGCCGCGCTCGCCGCGCGCCCGGCGGGCGGGATCGACCGGCGAGGCGAGGCCGACGAGATCACCCGCCGCGTCCTCGGCTGGGGCAAGCGACTGGGCGCCGTGCGCCTCACGCGCTGATCGGCGCGCCGAGCCGCGACTCAGTGCGCCGCGCGCATCGCGGCGAGCCGGCGCTGCGCCAGCGTGTAGGTGTCGAGCAGCCCACCGTTGGGCGGCCTCGTCACGCGCCTGTACGCGGCCGCGGCATCGGCCGCGAGGCCGAGCTGCTCCTCGATCCGCCCGACGACGTACCAGTCGCCGTCCGTGGGCTGGGCGGTATCACGCAAGCTCAACGCCCGCCAGTTGTCCTGGAGCGCGGCGTCGAGCTCGCCCCGCTCGGCTTCGATCGCGGCGAGCGTGTTGACGACGTTCGCGTTGCGGGGCAGCTTGTCGACTCCCTTGCGCGCGAGCTCGAGCGCGCTCGTCAGGTCGCCACCCCCGCCGAGCCGGTACCAAGCAACATAGTTGAAGTCCTGCGGCGTGGCCGCCGGGTGGTTGACGAGCGCATCGGCGCGCCGGTCGATCTCCGCGGTCGCGCCGCGCAGCGCCGCGGCTTCGAACCGCGCCACCAGCGCGCCATGATGGTTGGGATCCTTCGCGAGGACCTCGTCGAGCATGCGCTCTGCCTCGTCGGCTCGCCCGGCGCGCGACAGCAGCCACGCATAGATCCGCGCGTGCCTGTCGAGGTAGCCCGGCCGCTGCGCCAGGATCGCATCGAACTGCGCAGCGGCCTCGGCCCATCGGCCCCGCGCGAAGTAGGCGCTGTACAGCGTCTCGTGACATGTCAGCTCTGCGTCGGGGAGCGTCGACGCGCACCGCGAGACGATCGGGATGACGCGGTCGGGATCCGTCGAATCGGCGAGCACCGCCGCGGCCAGCTGGATCGCGTCGGGCGACGACGGCATCCCCGGGCCCCACAGCCGCTTGAACGACACGATGTCGCCAGCCGTCACCTTCTCGACGTCGGCGCGGATCCAGTCGAGCAGCTTGCGCGCCCGCAGCTGCGCCCTGGCATCGTTGCCGCGCAGGATGTACCGGCCGACCGCCGCCAGCGCGTCGGTCGCGCCGATCAGCTTCACGACCCCGCGGTCGAGCGCGAGGTAGAGCTGGTACTTCTTGCCGTCCTCGTCGACCGCAGCGCGCCACACGCCGCCGTCGCCCTCGATCTCGACCGTCGTCACCGACTGCAGGACATCCTTGAGCCAGTGCGCGCTCATCGCGGGGCGCAACCCGGCGGGGACGAGCTGCCAGGCCTGGCCACGCAGCGAGCGCTCGAGATCCGCGTCCCAGAATACCGGCGTCTTGCGCGCCGGATCGATCAGCGCCGCCAGTGCATCGAGCACGACCGACCGCGGATCGGTTGTCCCCGTGCGGGCCATCGCCCCGCTCTCGACGAGCAGCTCCCTGGCCAGGTCGTAGTGCTGCAGGAACAGCAGTGCCCATGCCGCGGACTGGAGCAGCGGATTGCGGCCGTCGCCGCTGCGCAGGTCGCTCGCCGCCGCGATCGCGGGCCTCGCACCCGCCTTGCCCGCGACCGCCACGACGATCCACCGGTCGCGCTCGTCGCCGGCGCCTGTCGCGCGCGCCACCTTCTCGGCCTCGGCGAACTGCCCGGACCATGCCAGGACCTGGGCGAGGGCGAGCGCATGCTCGTCGGTCTTCCGGATCTCCTGCGCAGCGCGCCACGCCTCGGCGGCGCCCGCCAGATCCGCGCCGTCGTACAGCCGACCCAACGCATCGCGCTGGAGCACATACGCCAGCGTGACCGCGGCTCCCAGGTGCTTGGGGTCGAGCTTGCGTGCCTGCTGGAGCGCCGCGATCGCGCCGGCGCGATCCCAGTCGAACGTGTACTGGCGGCCGAGCGTGTCGAAGGTCAGCGTCCAGCCGAGGGCGACCAGCACGGCGGGATCGCCCGGCGCCATCGCGACCGCCTTGCGCGCCTCGCGGCGCGCGGCCTCCCCGGCGCCGGCGCGCATCAGCACCATCGCGAGCTGGCTATGATGGACGGCATCCCCGGGATGCAGGGCGATCAGCCGCTCGCCCTCGGCGACCGCCTCGCGCGGCTTGCCGGCAACGCCGAGCGCGAACGCCGTGTTGTCGAGCTTGATGTGGACCGTCTCGTCGCGGAGCTCCTGGACCGCCTTCTGCAGCGCCGCGAGCTCGGCCGGCGTCAGCCGCGGCTTCCCGGTGTCCAGCCGGAACGTCACGATCAAGGTCTGGCCGTCGATCTGCTGGCGCTCGGTGAACGTCGCGGACCCGATCGGGTGAGACCGCTCGGCGGCCGGCGCGGGCAGCGTGAATCCCGGGGGCACGACGATCCGATTCTCGATCTCGTAGATGTGCGGTGTGGGCCATACGAAATCGTGGTTGCGCGGCTTGTCGGGCGGCTGGGTCACGATCCACGGCAGCCGCTCGAACGTGTGATTCGGAGACAGGTAGAGCTCGATCTCGGTGAGCTCGGTGCCCACGCGATGGGTATCCTTCACCGAGACCGTGACCTCGAAGGGCGCCGTCAGGTCCTCGGCGTTGCTCGACGCGACGCGCTCCAGGGTCCCGCCGAACATCGATCCGACGCGAGCGCCGTACATGCGCTTCAATGCATCGCCGCGAGCCGCATGGACCCGCCGCCGCTGGTCGGCCTCGAACACGCCGCCATACCGCACCACCTGGGTCAGCTGCGCCAGCCCATGCTCGCCCGCGACGAAGGTCCGGACGTCGCGGATCACGTTGTCCGACGCTGCGGACATCGGCGTCATCGCCAGCGACTTCGTATCGTCGGCGATCACCAGCACGCGCCGGCCCTGGGCGTACGCGGGCAGCTGCCCGGGATGCCCCATCTCCTCGGTGGGATCGATCCACAGCTCACGGGCTCCGATCCGCACGCGCACGAGCGCGCGGTCGAACTGCCCCATGCCGGGCAGATCCGGGTCGGGCTGGCGGCCCCAGCCGGCCTCGATCAGCGCGAGATCGGCGCGGATCTGGGCCTGACGCAGGAGCGCCACCAGCAAGGTCGCACGGTCGCAGCTGTCGCCGACGCCTCGCTTCACCGTCTCCGCCGGCGCCGCCGGCACCCGGATCGCTTCGACCGCCCCGGAGCTGTGGACCCGGCGATGCAGCCACGCCACGATGGCGTGGACGGCCTCGATCGACGCGGTCCGCGGCAGCTCGGCGGGGAGATCGACCGGCCCCTCTGCGATCCGCTGATCGAGGAGCTTGCCGTACGCGCGGGCGACCGCCTCCCAGCTGGCCGCCGTACCGACCCCGACGTACGGGGACGTCACGGCATCGGCCGGGGCATTGATCTCGTTGATGTCGTAATCGGTCGATCCCGGCACCTCCGCGATCTCGTGGATCCAGGTCTCGCGGCCGTTCGCGACCTGATGGCGCACGCGAGCGGCCGCCGGCAGCTTGCGCTCGACGTGATGGATCTTCGCCGATACCGGGGCCGAGTACGAGATCACGGTGCTCGAGGTCGGCGCGAAGGACCCCAGCGACGCGACGTCGACGCTGCCGGCGACCGGCGGCTCGCGGTCGGCGATGACGATCTCCTGCTCGACCACCGCGCCGGCCGCCGTACATCGTCGACCGCATGGTTCGGACGCGGCGGTCGCTGGACTTCGGAGATCTGCGCGGGATCGAGCTCCGCGACGGTGCCCGCCGGGGCGATCACCCGCGCACGCATCCACGGCCGGTCCTGGTAGGACGGATGCCACTCCGCGCGGAGCCCGTCCTCCTCCTCGTCCTCGAGATCCTCCGCGACCTGGACCACGTACACCAGCCGGCGGCGGATCGTGGCGCGCCCCCTGTCGTCGTAGCTGACGTCGCGCTGGTCCCGCAGGACGACCTTCGGCCAGTCGCCGGTGGATACCGCCCTGCCGAGCGCGAGCAGCTCGCCCGGTGTCGCGGTGAACGCCGGCTTGTCGAGGGCGCTGCCCGCCGGGGCACCCGGCGCAGCCGGCGCCTTGCCACCGGTGCCCGCCGGTCGCGCGTCCACCGCTCCCACCACCATCACGATACAGACGAAGATTCCCACCCGAGTGCATCCCCACATGACGCCACTCTACCCCCAGAGCTCACCCGATCTGAACCCGTTTCGCGTCGCATTTTCCGCGGATCGCGCACGACGTTGCGACTCCCACTCCCTGTCACGCCGGAGGCAGGTGGCCGGTCTTGACGTAGAGCAGCGCGCCATCGGGTCCGGCGATCGGCGCGTGCTCGGAGCCGTGCGGGCTGCGCAGCCAGCTGCCGGTGGGATAGGCACCGAGATCGTCCTCGAAGCCGCCCTCGAGGACGAGGATCTCCTCGCCGCCGCGGTGGCGATGCGGCGCGAGCCGCGCCGACGGTGACCAGCGCTCGAGCGCGACACGCTCGCTGCCGAGCTCGTGGAGCGGGAGCACGGTCACGCCCGGCGTCGGCCCGGGGTGCCAGGGCACGGTCCGCGTCGCGATCACCACGCGCGCGGTGTCGGCCGCCGCGAACTGGTGGAGCTTGACGAACAGCACGGCGCCGTCGGGCCCCGCCCATGGCGCGTGCGACGTCCCGATCGGGTTGCGGACGTACGTGCCCTCGGGAAAGTCGCCGCTGGCATCGTGAAAGCTGCCGGCGAGCACGAGGAACTCCTCGCCGCCGCCGTGGGTGTGGGCGCTGAACCGTGCGTCTCGCGCATAGCGCACGATCGACGTCGCCCGCGCGACCTCCTCGCCGATGCGGTCCAGCATCCGGCGCTCGACGCCGGCCATCGGCGACGGCCGCCACGACTCGTCCTCCGGACGGACCACCGCGCGCCGGTCGAAGTCTGCTCGAAGCTCCATGGCGTCATCTTACCAGGCGATCGGGCCGGCGAATCGGGCCGGCGAATCGGGCCGCGCTGCAGTCCGCGCCGCGCGGCCGTGGCGCGCAGGCGCAGCCACCACCGGGTCAGCGCGCTGTCCGGATCAGCGCCCGGCCGTGATGCGGCTGTCCGGATTCCGGACACTGCGCCGCGATCCCACCACGCAGGCCTGGGATACCAGCTGTCAAGCGCGCCGAGGCACGACCTCATCCGGAACACCCGCCGATCCCCTCCGGAGTCTCGTTCAGATATCACCGGCGCAGACCGACCGGCCGCTCACTCCCCGTGGCAGATCAGCACAGAGGCTCCAGAAGGTGAGTTGAAGAAGAACGCCGCGTTACGACACACGGAACGGCAGTGCGCCCGAGCCGCGCACTGCGAACCCGCTACCGCAGCGCGCCGAGTCGCGAACTGAGAACCAGGTTTTGCCGATCGTCAGTAGTTGATGCCGGATTTTGCGCTTGCGCTGGCGCGGCCACAGCTGCCGCTGCCGTAGCCTGGTGCGCCGCCGAAGGGAGGTCACCGTATGTCGTTCCGGTTGCCCAGTCTCGCGATCCCATCTCTGCTGTTCGCTGCCGCCTGCGCCGCACCCTCGACCCCGCCCGGAGATCCGGGCGATCCAGGCAACCCCGGAGATCCGGGAAACCCCACCGACCCCGGGGGACGTCCGATCTCGATCACGGAACAGACCGCCACCGGCTTCGGCATGGCGATCATGGCGAGCGACGCCTCCGGTGCGCCGCGCCTGATCCGCTCGATCGTTCCGCGCACCGTCGTCGCCGGCATGGCGCCCGAGACGGCCGCGCGCGATCACGTCACGGCGCTCGCGCCGCTGTGGGTCCAGCAGGCCCAGCCGATGGCGCTGGTCCCCACCGGGACCCAGCTGCTCCGCAACGGCGCCAGCGTCGTCCGGCTCAGCCAGCAGGTCGACGGCATCCCGGTCGACCAGGGCGAGCTCCGCGTCATGATGCATCCCGACGGCAGGCTCGCCGCGGTCGCCGGCACGCTGTTGCCCGCGGCCACCAAGCCGAGCTTCGCCGCATCGTCCAGCGACGCGGTCAACCGCGCGCTCGACCAGCAGTACGGCACGTCGCGGCCGGCGATGACACGGGCGATCTCCAGGTCTCGAGCGCGCGCGCCCGCCAGGTGCTCGCGAGCCAGAACGGTCAGCTCGCCCCGGCCTGGGAGGTCGAGATCGAGGGCGACGCCAGGCCCGATCCGAACGTCGATCCGAGCTTCCCGACCTTCTCGGCGCACAGCTACCTCGTGTCGGACCAGGGCGGCAAGATCCTCCGCGACACCGATCTCGTGCAGAACGACGCGTTCGTCTATCGCGTCTACGGCGAGACAACGGGCAACCGGCGACCGCTCGACGGCCCGCTGCAGGACTTCTCGCCGCATCCGACCGGCATTCCCGACGGCTCGGCGCCCGCGCCGGTGTCATCGAGCCTGATCGTGATGGAGGCGTTCAACGGCCCCCACGATCCGTGGCTCGCCAACAACGCGACGACCACCTCGGGCAACAACGCCGAGGCGTTCGCGGATCTCGACGCCAACCGCGTGTTCAACGGCGCCGACGTCCGCCCCGAGGTCAAGTCGGGCCGCGTCCTCAACTACAGCTACAACCAGAACATCGGACCGCTCGACACGCCCGACCAGTCCAAGGCCGCGGCGGTCAACGCGTTCTACATCGTCAACTGGCTGCACGACTGGTACTACGACTCGGGCTTCACCGAGGCGACGGCCAACGCGCAGCTCGACAACCTCGGCCGCGGCGGCGTCGCGGGTGATCCGCTGCTCGTCACGTCCCAGGCCGGCGCGAACACCGGCCTGCGCAACAACGCCGACATGTCGACCCCCGCCGACGGCGCGCGGCCGCGCATGCGCATGTTCCTGTGGACCGCGGGCACCAACACGGCGCTGAGCACGCCGGCCGGCACCGTCCGCAGCGAGGCGTTCGCCACCGGGCCGCGCAGCTTCGATCTGATCGGCGATGTCGCGCTGGCCACCGACGGCACCGCGCCCAACGACGACGCATGCCAGCCGGTCACCAGCAACGTGTCCGGCAAGATCGCGCTGGTCAACTTCTCCGGCGTGTGCGGCTCGACCGCCACGGTCAACGACGTCAGGGCCGCCGGCGCGATCGGCATCATCCTGGTCGACCCCGCCAACGACGACCCGCGCGCCTTCACCGGCAGCGCCGCCGCCAACATCCCGGGCCTGGCGATCGGCAAGACCGACGGCGCGGCGCTCCAGGCCGCGGTCGCCGCCGGCACCGTCACGGTCGAGCTCCAGAGCGCGCCGACCGGCCCCGAGCGCGACGGCGATCTCGACAACGGCGTCGTGGCCCACGAGTGGGGCCACTACCTGCACCACCGGCTCGCGATCTGCGGCGCGCAGCAGTGCGGCGGCATGAGCGAGGGCTGGGGCGACTTCAACGCGATGATGATGATGGTGCGCGAAGGCGACAACCGCGACGGCGTCTACGCGCTGGCGCCCTACGCGCTCGCCGACGGCACCCCCAACGTCGCCTACTTCGGCATCCGCCGCTTCCCGTACAGCCGCGACCGGACCAAGAACGACCTCAGCTTCCGCCACATCAGCAACGGCGTCGCGCTCCCGACCAACACCCCGGGCTTCCCCGGCACCGGCGCCAACAACAGCGAGGTCCACAACACCGGCGAGATCTGGGCGACGATGATGTGGGAAGCGTTCAACGTGCTGGCCGACGCGCACGGTGTCACCGTCGCGCGCCGCCGGATGGCCGACTACGTCGTGGCCGGCCTCCTGCTCACGCCGCCCAACGCGACCTTCACCGAGGGCCGCGATGGCATCCTCGCAGCTGCGAGCGCGCTCGATAGCGACGACATGATCCTCATGGCCGCGGCGTTCGCGGGCCGCGGCGCCGGCTCGTGCGCGGTGGCGCCGCCCAACAGCTCGGCGGCCAACGCCGGCGTGGTCGAGAGCGGCACGCTGGCCGCCAAGCTGTCCGCCGGTGGCATCAGCCTGACCGACGACGGCATCTCGTGCGATCACGACGGCTATCTCGATCCCGGCGAGTCGGGCCAGCTGCGCATCACGCTCGCCAACAACGGCATCCTCGCCGCGGAGAACGTGACGGTCACGGCGTCGACCACCAACACCGGGTTCCGGATCGGCGCGCCGATCAAGATCGCCGCGATGCAGCCGTTCTCGAGCAGCTCGCTGACGATCCCGGTCACCTTGCTGCAGACCGCGCCGCGCAACACCGTGGCCACGATCACCGTGCACGTCGCCGGAGAGCAGAGCTGTGACAAGTCCGGCGTCAACCTGACGCTGACGATGCGGACCGGCGTCGACGACGTGCCCAACTCGTCGATCGTCGACCACGCCGAGACCCGGATCTCGGCGTGGACGCCGACCGGCACCGGCGCGGCGAGCCTGTGGGGCCGCGCGACCGTCACCGGCAACACGATGTTCTTCGGCGTGAACTCGCCGGTCGCGACCGACACGCAGTTCGTGTCGCCGGCGCTGGCGGTCGGCACGTCGCAGAACCTCGTGCTCAAGTTCAACCATGCGTTCGACCTCGAGGCCTCGGGCGGCCAGTTCTTCGACGGCGGCGTCGTCGAGATCTCGCTCAACGGCGGCACGACGTGGAACGACGTCAGCGCGTTCGGCGTCACCCCGGGCTACACCGGCACGCTGTTCGTCGGCTCGGGCAACGTGATCGGCGGTCGCCAGGCCTTCACCGGCACGAGCCCCGGCTTCCCGGCGCTGGCGCCGGTGACGCTCGACTTCGGCAAGGTGTTCGCCGGCCTGAACGTGATGTTCCGGTTCCGGATCGCCACCGATGCGTCGGTGTCCCAGACCGGCTGGCTGATCGACGACGTCGAGGTCGACGGCATCACCAACACGCCGTTCCCGAGCCTGGTGACCGAGCCGTCGACGTGCACGGCGCGCCGGGCCGACTTCGAGGAGCCGGCCGTGATCGCGACGCGGCTCGCCCCGGCGACGAGCCTCGCGCCGTTCGATAACGGCGTGTGCATCCTGCAAGACACGCCGTAGTGGTCACCGAGCTCCGTGCGGCCGGCAGCGCTGGCTGACCGCACGGGCCGGGCCCCCCCGCGCCCGGTCACCGCGTCACCTTCGGTCGCGGTCTACCAGACAGCGCAGCGCTGCTCGGACGATCGCACCATCGGCGCGCCGGGCTTGCAGGAGAACGCCTGTGCGAACTCCGGCAAGTTGGACAGCGGGCCGATCACGCGGAACTTCGGTACGGCGTGCGGGTCGCCCTTGACGATCTGCCGCTGCGTCTCGATCCGCATCGCCTCGCCGCGGAACTGGGCCCACGCGAGGAAGAACTGCTGCTCCGGCGTGAAGCCATCGACGGTCGGCACCGGGTGTGTCGCCATGGATCTCTTGAGCGCGAGGTAGGCGAAGTGCACGCCAGCCTGATCGCCGAGCGCCTCGTCGAGCACGAGCTTGCCCTGGTGGTGGACGCCCGGCTCGATCGAATAGCCCTCGTACTGGTCGATGATGCACTGCGCGCGCTTCTGGAATTCGCTGTGGTCCGCGTCGGTCCACCAGTTCTGCGCGCGCCCCATCGCGTCGATGAGCGCTCCGGTCGCGTCGAACGCGTGCGTCATGTCGTGCGCCAGGCCTGATCCGAGGGCGCCGTAGTTCGCCGCGTCGGTGGCCTCGACGTCGAAGTACGGCGGCGCCAGGAAGCCGATCGGCAGGACCAGCTCGTTGAGCTGCGGATCGAGGTACGCGGCGGGGGACGACGGCGGGAGCTGCCAGCCGTTGCGATCGGTCGGCTTTCCCATCTGACGCCGGACGTCGTCGACGTTGAACTTCCGCGCCTGTGCGATGTTCGCCCACAGTGCATCTCGGCGAATGTGGACGTTCGAGAGGTCCTTCCAGCTGTCGGGATATCCAACCTGGATGCTCGTCAGCTCGAGCTTCTCGATCGCCTTCTTCTTCGTGTCGGCCGCCATCCACGGCAAGGCCGCGAGGTCCTCCTTCATCACCGCGACGAGGCCATTGGCGATCTCGCGCGCCTTCGCCTTCGCGGCCGGGGGGAAGTACTTGTCGGCGTATTTCCTTCCGACCGGCTCGCCGAGCAGCGTCTCGGTCAGCTCGACGCAGCGCTGCGCGCGCGGCGCCATCTCGGTGGCACCGCCGAGCGTCTTGTCCTTGAACGCAAATGCTTCCTCGGCGAATGGCTTCGAGAGCCACGGCGACGCCGCGTCGAGCAGCTGCCACCTCAGGTACGTCTTCCACGCGGCGACCGGTGTGGTCTTGAGCTCCTTGTCGACCTGCTGGAGGAACTTCGGTTCGGCGACGTTGACCGGCTCGCGCGGGATCCGCGCTTCATCGAAGTACTTGTCCCACTCGATGTGGGGCGCCATCGCCTTCAGCTGCGCGAACGTCGTCTTGTGCTCGGTCGCTGCGGGATCGCCGGCGGTCTTCGCGTCGAGCGAGGCCTCGGCCAGCCGCTTCTCGAGCGCGATCACGCCGTCGGCGGCGGCGAGCGTCGCGGTCTCCGGCATTCCGCCGAGGGCGAGCACACGCGCCACGTGTCGTCGGTACTTGTCGCGGATCTCCGCGAGGCGCGGCTCGGTCTTCACGTAGGCGTCGCGGTCGGAGAGGCCGAGGCCGCCCGCGACGAGGTTGAGCTGGAAGTGCATCGGCTCGTGGTTGTCGAACGCGCCGGTCTCGCCGAACGGCGCGGCGATGCCGAGATCGTGCAGCCGCCGGATGATGCGCTGCACGTCGGGTGGCGTCTTCACCGCGTCGATGTCGGCGAGCAGCGGCGCGATCGGCGAGATCCCGGCCGCGTCGATCGCCGCCTCGTCCATGCACGACGCGTAGTGATC
>VBLP01000299.1 GCA_005887925.1 Deltaproteobacteria bacterium
AATTCAAGTGACATCGGGATGTTGCCTTGGCGAACCGCGGGAAAAATAGGGGGTCGCGCCAGCGGCGTCAATCCGCCGGCCGCGCAAAGCGGCATGCCTGGACCGTGATAGATCGTCTCGATGTCAGATGCCCCGCTCCGCCGCATCGAGCGGTTCGCCCTCCGCTTCGCCGAGCTGGCCAACGAGGATCCGCGCGGCAAATGGCTGCAGAGCCGGTTCTTGCGCGGTGTGTCGTACGTCTGGGTCCGGGCCGCGATCGCCCAGCGCATGCTCGTCGAGGGCCTCGACGACCTGATCGCCCTGCATCCCGACACAGGCGTGCTCCTGGTGTCGAACCACCGCAGCTTCTTCGACCAGTACGCGATGCTCCTGGCCTGCTACATGGGCCCGGTCCCGTGGGCCAGGCACCTGTACTTTCCCGTCCGCAGCAACTTCTTCTACGATCAGCCGCTCGGCATCCTGGTCAACGCCGCGGTCGCGGGCGGCGCGATGTATCCGCCGGTGTACCGGCAGGCCGAGCGCCGCGCGCTCAACGACGACGCGCTCGACCGCATGGTCGAGATCGTCCGCCGGCCCGGCAACGTCCTCGGCATGCACCCCGAGGGCACCCGCGGCAAGGGCCCCGACCCCTATACCTTCCTGCCCGCGCAGCCGGGCGTGGGCAAGCTCGCGCTGATCGCGCGGCCGCTCGTCATCCCCGCCTTCATCCACGGCCTGGGCAACGACCCCGTCGCCGACATCCGCGCCAACTTCAGCCGCGACGCCAGGAGCTCGCGCGCCGTCATCCTCGTGTTCGGCGCGCCGATCGACTACGCCGACTTCTGCGCCGAGAAGCCGCGCCCGACGCTCTACAAGAAGTGCGCCGATCGCTTCATGGCCGAGGTCGGCAAGCTCGCGACGCGCGAGAAGGCCCTGCGGGCCGAGCTCGACGCCGGCCAGATCAGCGAAGACGATCCGCGCTGGCTCAACAACCGCCCCGTCAGCAAGCTCTACGCGCGCGAAGGCCGCGCCTGAGCCGCCGACGAGCCGGCTACGACGCGCGCCGCGCCTTCGACGGCGCAAAGGCTTCGAGATCGCGGAGGAAGGCGTCGAAGCTCCTCGAGCGCGACCGGGCAACGTCGAGCGAGAGCTCGGCGGTGAGCTTCTGGATCGCGTCGTCGGAATCCGACCCGATGAGCCGGGCCAGATCCCGTTTGGGGTCGGTACTCCGCTCGGGATGCGCTCGGTGACCGGCCAGCAGCCAGGCTTCGAGCATGGGCACCGCGAAGTGGATCTGCACGTGATCCTGGAGCCCGTAGCGACGGTACACCTGCACGAGCTGCCGCTTCTGGAGGTCGATCGCGCTGCGGATATTCGTGTCCGCGTCCAGCAGGACGAAGATCGACGCATAGCCGGCGTGAAGGAACTGCGCAGCCTCGTAGTAGGTGGACGAGAACGCGACCTTCGGTCCGACCCGGATGACGCGCACGACCACCTTGGGGCCGAGAACGCGGGGTATCAACGTCTCGAGGAACGCCTTCTCGGTGTCGCCCTCGACGAGGAAGACAAGCTTGAGCGGTGCTATGGATTCGCGTCGAGCCATCGCTGGTACCTGTAGTATACCTCGCCCGTCTGGGCCGCCTCTCGCATTTTCACGCGAACCATCTCCTGGAAGCTTCGGGTCGGATTGAGTGCGAGCTCGATGTCCTCGCGATCGGCCAGAAGCACGTCGACGGTCTTGCCCGCCACGAGCGCCGAGCGGACCTTCGGAGCGAATTGACCGATCGAAACAAACAGGCCGAGCGTACCCAGCAGCTTGCCTCGCAGCTTTCCCTGAAATGCGAAGACTTTGCTTGCAACGATCGGAAGCTCGTGCCACCTCGCCTCGAGCAAGAAGTGCCGATGGTCGACAACGAAGAAGCCATCGACCTGCTCTCCCTCGAGATGATACCCATGCTTGGTATCTCGTCCTTCCAGATGAGCAAGATCGATGAGTAGCTCCTCGAGCGCGTAGCCGCGATTGCGCTTCCATCGCGCAAGCGCTGACCTTGTCAGGTCCGCCGGCGGCGTCTGGAGATCGTTCCAGCGTTTACGGAGCAGCTCTTCCCCTTCGCCCACGGTTGGCGCCAGGATATCCAGCGGCGCTGAGTGCGCCAGTTTCTCCCCAAAGAAAACTCTCGCATCTTGCCGAATGGTGCTTCAGCACACCGTCTGGTGAAGCATCAGGTCACTGCAGCAAACGAAGCTGTGGATTAGCGACCATTCCACTCTCCGAGGCGAAGACCGAGATATCGACGTCGTGCGTGTCGCGCGGAATCGCCACGCCGTGAGCGCGAGCGCTCCGCCAATGGCATATTCGAGCCCATCAAGATCTCGATCGTATCGTGAGGCAGTGGAACGGGTCGGAGAACGCGCTCCTGCGTGTCGGGGTCGAGTTGCGTTGCCCAGGCGTTTTCGGAGTGTGGCGACCAACGAGCCGAGACGACTGGCAGCTCGGCCAGGTGCGTCGGTGGCAGCGCCGAGACGCGGCGGCAGTGCTGGCACTGGCGATTCCGGCGAGCAGGGTGAGCCACGATGCTAAGCTTCGAGAGACATGCCGATCGGCGGCGACGACGACACCATCGCGAACCTGTCGAGCAGCGACGGGGCCGCGGTGGCCGCCCCGTTCGACGACAGCGGGCTGGTGGCGGGGCGCTATCGCATCGTGCGCTGGCTCGGGGCGGGGGCGATGGGGCGGGTCTACGAGGCGCTCGACACCGAGCTCGACGAGCGGGTCGCGCTCAAGGTGCTGCGCAGCGGGCTGTCCGACGACGCGATCGAGCGGTTCCGCCGCGAGGTCAAGCTGACCCGGCGGATCCAGCACCGCAACGTGGCGCGGATGTTCGACATCGGTGAGCACCGCGCCGACAGGTTCCTGACGATGGAGCTGATCGACGGCGCGGCGCTGACCCGCGAGCTCGGCGCGGCGATGCCGTGGCGGCGGCTGCGCGGTCTGGCGATCCAGCTGTGCGCCGGGCTGGCGGCGGCGCACGAGGCGGGGGTGATCCACCGCGACCTCAAGCCGGACAACGTGATGATCGAGCGGCGGACGGATCGCGTCGTGATCACCGATTTCGGGATCGCGCGCAGCGGCGACGAGGTCGGGGTCACGCAGGTCGGGGCGCTGATCGGCACGCCGCGCTACATGGCGCCCGAGCAGCTGGCGGGAGAGGAGATCGATCAGCGCGCCGATGTGTTCGCGCTCGGCGTGATGCTGTACGAGCTGGCGACCGGCGCGCGGCCGTGGTCGGGCGACAACGCGATCGCGATCGCGGTGGCGCAGGCGACGCAGCCGGCGCGACCGCTCACCGGGCGGCTGCCGGCGGGGCTCGTCGAGGTGATCGAGGGCTGCATCCGGGTCGATCGAGCGGAGCGGCCGGCGAGCGCGGTGGTCGTCGGTGAGGCGATCGCGTCGGGCGCCGGGCTCGCCGCGGCGGACGACGACGAGGACGATGCGGCGCCGACGCGCCGGCGGATGGCCCCGCGCACCACGTTGCCCGGGGTCGGGCCGAGCGCGGCGCCGACGGCGCCGACCGCGCTGGGCACATCGCCTGCGACGAGCCGGCCGACGGCGCCGATCGGGACGCTGCCGACGGTGGTCACCGCCGACGCGGCGCCGCGCACGCTCGCGGTCGCGCGCACCGCGGTGGCCGTGCTGCCGGTCGCCTGCGCGGCCGGCGACGAGGACCTCGCGGACGGCCTGCTCGACGACCTGGTCGACACGCTGTCGTCGACCGGGACCTTGCGGGTCCGGCCGGCCGGCGTGGTGCGGTCGCACGCCGGGGTCGATCCGCGCGAGCTCGGCCGCGCGCTCGAGGTCGATCACGTCGTCGTCGCGTCGCTGCGCCGCGCGCCGGGCGGCCTGCGCATCGCGGCGCGGCTGATCAGCGTGGCCGATGGCTTCCAGATCTGGGCGCACCGCAGCGAGTGCCGCGAGGCCGAGATCCTCGCCACGGCCGAGCACCTCGGCCGCGGCATCGCGACGGCGCTGTCGGCGCGCGCGGCGGCCGCCGAGCGCCCCACCGATCCGCGCGCGGTCGATCTCTACCTGCGCGCCCGCGCCGAGCTGCGCCGGTTCTGGGGCAGCCACGTGCAGACCGCGGCCGATCTGCTGGAGCAGGCGGTCGACCTCGCGCCGAGCTCGCCGCCGATCCTGGGCGCGTTCGCGTACGCCGCGGTCCAGGCCTGGATCATGCGCGGCGACCCCGATCTCCTGCCGCGCGCGTACCAGGCCGTCGAGCGCGGCCTCGCCGGCGGCCACGGCGAGGCGTTCCTGGCCGCGTCCACGCTGCGCCTCAACCAGGGCGATCTCGAGGCCGCCGCCGCCGCGCTCGGGACCGCGCTGGTGCGCGCGCCGATGTCGGCCCAGACGCACGAGACCGCCGGGCGGATCCTGATCGAGCTCGGCGCGACGGCCGAGGGCCGGCACCACCTCGAGACCGCGCTCGCCCTCGATCCGGGGCGCGCCGGCGTGATCGGCGCCGACCTCGGCCGGCTCGACGCCCTCGAGGGCAACTGGCCGGCGGCCGAGGCGCGCTGCCGCCAGCTGCTCGCCGATGCCGACCCGTCGGTGGGCCTGCTCGGCGCCACGCTCGAGTCCCGGCTCGCCGGCTGGCGCGGCGATCGCGCGGCGACGGCGGCGGCCGCAGCGCGGTTCGCGGCGCGGAGCGAGCAGGCGGCCCACCTGCTCGCGCTGTTCCAGCAGGCCTCGGCCACCGGCGAGATCGACGTCGCCCAGTGGACCGCGCTCGAGCAGCGGCTGTCCCGCCGCGACCGCCCGCATCGCATGCAGCTGATCGGCCTGCAGCTGATGTCCGAGCACTCGCTGCTGCTGGGCCACCACGACCTCGGGCTGCGCGCGCTCGGCCGGGCGACCGACGCGGGCCTGATCGACATCACCTGGCTGCGCGGCTGCCCGCTGTTCCACCAGGTCGCCGGCGACCTGGGCTGGCGCGCGATCTGCGACGAGGTCGCCCGGCGCGCCGACGGTGTGCTCGCGGCGTTCCGCGGCGCGGCCCGGTAGCGTCAGGGCCGGCGCTGCTGCAGCAGCTTGGCGGCGTACGGCGCGTGGTAGGTGATGTTGGCGGCGGCCGCCTCGACCATCGCGTACTCGCCGCTGACGTTGTACGCCGCGATCGGCATGTTGATCTCGTCGGACACCGCGCGGATCACGTCGAGATACGCCAGCGCGGGCTTGACCATCACGATGTCGGCGCCCTCGGCGACGTCCATCGACACCTCGCGCACCGCCTCGGCGACGTTGGCCGGATCCATCTGGTAGCCGCGGCGATCGCCGTGCTGCGGCGCCGACTCGACCGCCTCGCGGAACGGCCCGTAGTAGCCCGACGCGTACTTGGCCGAGTACGCCATGATCGCGACCTGATCGAAGTGCTCCTCGTCGAGGCTCTCCCGGCACGCGCCGACGAAGCCGTCGAGCATGCCGCTCGGCGCGACCACGTCTGCGCCGCACCGGGCGTACGACACCACGGCGCGCGCGAGGTTCTCGAGCGACGCGTCGTTGTCGAGCTCCCGGTCGCGCAGCACGCCGCAGTGGCCGTGATCGGTGTACTCGCAGAAGCAGGCGTCGACCATCACGATCAGGTCCGGACACTGCTTCTTGATCGAGCGGATCGCCTTCTGGACCACGCCGGTGTCCTTCCAGGCCTCGCTGCCGACCGCGTCCTTGTGCTCGGGGATGCCGAACAGGATCACCGCCGGGATGCCGAGGTCGTAGGTCCGCGCCGCGGCCTCGGTCGCCTTGTCGACCGACAGGTTGTACTGCCCCGGCATCGACGAGATCGGTTTCTCGACCCCCGAGCCCGGCACGCAGAACAGCGGGTAGACGAAATCGTCGACGGACAGCCGGGTCTCGCGGACCAGCCGCCGCAGCGCCTCGGTCCGGCGCATCCGTCGCGGGCGGTAATCGGGGTAGTTCATGATCTACGGGGATACACCGCCGACACCGCCTTGGCCAAGCCTTCCGGTGTGGGCCGGTCGGCGACCGCGACCACCGCCGCCCCCGCCGCGCGCTGGGCCGTCGCCGTGGTCTCGCCGATCGCGGCGAACGGCGCCGAGATCCGTCGGATTCCGACCAGCCCATCGAGCGCCGCGACCTGTGAGGGTGCGAACACCGCGCACACGGCGGCGCCGCCGCGCAGCACCGCGAGTCCGCGCGCCAGCGCCGGATCGGCGGCGGCGGCCGGCACGGTGCGATACGCCACGATCGCGTCGACCACGGCCCTCGCGTCGCGCAGCAGCGCGATCGCCTCGTCGCGGCCGCCCTCGGCGCGCGGCACCAGCACGCGGCAGCCCGCGAGCGACCGCTCGGCGAGCAGCGCCCGGGCCAGCGCCGCCGCGTCGCCCACCGCCGGCGGAACCCGCGCCGCGATCCCCGCCGCCGCGAGCGCCCGCGCCGTCGCAGGCCCCACCGCCCAGACCTCGGGCAGCGCCGCACCGCCGCGCGCCGCCGCCAGCGCCGCCGCCGCCCGCGCGCTCGCCACCACGATCGCTGCGTAGCCGCCGCGCGCGAGCGCCCCGGCCAGCTCGGCCGGATCTCCGGCCGGCGCCGTCGCCGTCACCGGCATCGCCACCGCCTCGAGCCCGATCGCGCCGAGCGCCGCCGCGTACGCCGCCGCCGCGTCGAGCTCGCGCGTGATCACCGCGTAGGCCACCCGGCCACTCTACGCGACCCCGTGCGCGAAGTCCGCGCCGCCGCGAAGGCTCGCGCCCGCGCCGCGTGCTAGCGTCGGCCCGTGCGCTGGATGATCCTGATCGCGATCCTCGGCTGCTCGTCGAGCAACAAGCACGACGACGGCGCCGGCCCCGTCCCGGCGCGCACCGGCTCGGCATCGCCACCCTCGTCGCCGGCGACCTCCACCATGCCCAAGGTCCATCTCTCGACGCCGCAAGGCGACGTCGCGGTCGAGGTCGAGATCGTATCGACCCCCGCGCAGATCCAGCGCGGCCTGATGTTCCGCGAGCACCTGCCGCCCGATCAGGGCATGCTGTTCCTGATGCCGGAGGAGAAGATCTGGCCGTTCTGGATGCGCAACACGCTCATCCCACTCGACCTGATCTTCATCGCAGGCAACATGACGATCGCCGGCATCGTCGAGAACGCCGCGCCCAGGACCGATACCCTGCGCGACGTCGGCGTGCCGTCGCTCTACGTCCTCGAGGTCAACGGCGGCTTCTGCGCCGCGCACAAGGTCGCGGCAGGCGCCGCGGTCCAGTTCGAGCGCGTCGCGCGCTGAGCCGCCGCTCGACGCCCGACCTGCGTAGATCTCGCACACGGGCGGACGTCCTCGACCGAGCATGGTGCAAGTCACGGCGCGACCCACGATTTGCGCTTATTGTGTGGTCGCGCGGTTCTGGGATAGAACCGCGGTACTGAACTTAGCCCAGGGGATTCCTATGCCGGTCAAGCACTCGTTCCTCGTCGCAGCCATCTGTGCTCTCCCGTTATCGATCGTCGCCTGCGGCGGCTCGAGCGACTCCACGATCACACCGCAAGGCCCCCACAACGGGTACGTGGTCAGCAGCGTGCTGGTGCCCACCAGCGACGCGCAGACGCGCCAGTACGGCCTCGACCTCGGAAGCAAGCTGTCGTCCAAGCAGGACGGCCTGATCGACAATGCCCTCGGCGCCGCGCTGGCCGGGCTGACCATGCTCAACTTCGACATCCAGTGCACGATCAACACCGCCGTCGATCAGGGCAACATCATCTTGCTCCTCGACGTCCAGACCAAGGACTTCACGACGTCGAGCGCCGCCGGGTTCGGCGTCAAGCTCGGCGCGATGCCCAACCCGCCGGCGTGCAACGGGTCCGGAGACACGGTCTGCCGCCATCACCTGACCGGCAGCGCCTCGTTCCAGCTCGCCGCCGACTCGCCGACCGACGCGGTGGTGGCCGGCAAGATCGCCTCGGGCTCGTTCACCGGCGGCCCCGGTGACCTCACGCTGGAGATCGCGCTCGGCGTCGCCAGTGCGCCGCTCAAGCTGAACCTGTTGCGCGCACGCGCCCAGGTGACCGGGATCTCGGAGACGGGCATCATGAGCGCGATCATCGGTGGCCTCGTCACGCAGGATGAGCTGAACAACCAGATCGGCCCCGCGATCCAGGTCCAGGTGGCAGGGATCCTCACCCGCGACTGCACGCCCGCTGGCCCGCCTCCCGGGTGCGGCTGCCACGGGACCGGCGCCACGTTGATAGCATTCGACAGCAACGCCGACTGCATGCTCTCGACTACCGAGATCCTCACCAATCCAGTCGTGAAGGGTCTGCTGCAGCCCGACTCGTGCAG
The DNA here is from genome assembly GCA_005887925.1 of Deltaproteobacteria bacterium. GTDB lineage: Bacteria > Myxococcota_A > Polyangia > Haliangiales > Haliangiaceae > JABFXX01. The sequence goes on from VBLP01000299.1 coordinate 8,322, forward strand.
CACGGACAGCTGCAAGGCTGCCGACTCGCTGTCGATCGGCATCAAGGTGCAGGCCGTCAAGGCCACGTTCCCGATGTAGCGGCAGCGCACGTTGTGTGCGTTCGTGGTAGTGAACGAGGCGTTCATGGGGTCGTACATGCGGATCATCCTGTTGGTGACGTGCATCCTCGGTGAAGCATGCGGTTTCCCACGCCCCGTCGATGTTCCTGCCCCAGACAGTG
>VBLP01000301.1:0-2266 GCA_005887925.1 Deltaproteobacteria bacterium
GGATGCCGACAGCTCCGCTTGCGGATCCGCGCCCCGCGCGACCGAACGGATGGCGAGGCCTCGCTCGGCAGCCAGCTTGTTGAAGTACTGAGACGCGACGACGCTCTTGGCGGCGCCGTGCTCGCACACAAAGACGACCGCGGCAGCGGCGGGAGGCGGTGCCGATCGCGCGCTGCAGGCAAGCAGCGCCAGGCCAAAGGTAAGCAGCTTCATGGCTAGGCTCCATGGGTCATCCTACCATGATGAAATGTCCGTAGCTCCATGTTATAGATGTTTCATCACCTCGGACCGACCTGCCTCCTGCCCCGCTCGGTGTATGGCCTCGATCTCCCCTGCCCTCGTCGCATCGATCGAGCGCTGCCGGCGCCGACTGTGGACCGTGTGCTATCGGATGACCGGCCGCATCAGCGATGCCGATGACCTGTGTCAGGACGCCATCGCGCGTGCGATCGAGCGTGCCGATCAGCTCGCCGGCGACGACCCCACCGGATGGCTGCTTCGGATCGCCACGACGACGTGCCTCGACCATCTTCGCAAGGCCACGGTGCGACAGCGGTTGACCGCGCTCAGCGATCCGCTAGATGCCCCCGAGCTCTCGCCCGGCACGCCAGCGGCCGACCCTGAGCGCGCCGCGATCCTGCGCGAGGACGTGCGATACGCGGTCGTGGTCGCGCTGCAGCACCTCACGCCGCGCCAGCGTGCCGCGCTGATCCTTCATGACGTCTGCGACCGACCAGTCGCGGACGTCGCCGCCGTGCTCGAGACCAACGCAAACGCGGCCAAGGCGCTGATCCACCGCGCACGAGTGGCGCTCCTCGAAAGCCGCCACAGCGGCGAGGTCGACGTTCCCGCCGATCCGGCGGCCGTCGAGGCGTTGGCGCGTGCCATCGAGCGCGGTGATCTCGAGACGCTCGGCGCGCTGCTCCTCGATGACGCCTGGGGTGTCGTCGACGGCGGCGGCCTCATGCGCGCCGCGAGCCGACCGACCGCCGGCCGGCGCGCCATCGTCCGTCGGTTTGCCAACGCCTGGCGGACCCTGGGGACGATCCCGCTGGCCACCGAGCTGCGGCGGCTCAACGGCGAGCTCGCCGTGATCGTGCGGATCCGCGGTGCCGGTGTTCCGGTCGCCGTGATCCATTGCGAAACGCGCGACGGGCGAATCGCCGCACTGCGCATCGATCGCGATCCGCGGCGCATCGGCGCCTTTGGGACGAACTAGCCACGCGCAGTCGCCGGCCGCTCGACGGCCACCGCGCTCGGTCCCTGCTTCGCAAATGGCATCGCGAGCAGTCCCGCCGTGGTCTGTGCTTCATGCGCATCGTGGCCATCGAGCCCGTACTCGATACGCATGCCCAGAATGGAAGGCGTGAAGGTCGAGAACAGCCGATCGAACAGCGAGAAGATGTTGCCGTAGTTGCTGTCGGTCTCTCGCTGATTCCGTGAATGGTGGACCTTGTGCATGTTCGGCGTCGAGACCATCAGCGAGGCGATGGTGTCGATCCGGGTCGGCACTCGAAGGTTCGCGTGTTCGAGCAACGCGTTGAGCACGAACCAGAGCCGATAGACCGCGAACCCGAGCGGGCTCGCGCACGTGACGATCGCCGTGCTGGCGACGAAGAGGTACCGGATCAACCCCTCGCCTGGATGCTGCCGGATCGTGGTGGTGACATCGACGAACGGGTCCGTGTGGTGGACCCTGTGGAACCGCCAGAATAGCGCGATCTTGTGCATCGCTACATGCGCCATGTAGAACGCAAAATCGAGCGCCAGCACGGCCAGCGCGACCCCGCCGATCGGTCCGATCCGCAGCCACTGACGAAGGCCGAACCCGATCGAGTCCAGCCAGATCAGCGCCAGCGTCAGCGCCACGTTGAGCGGGAGATTGATGAGGATCGTGATGACCGTGAGCGCGAGGTTCGGACCCAGGCGTGTCCTGCCCCACCGCTTGCGGGAGTGCAGCGGTACCACCGCCTCGACGATCGCAAGGATCGCCATTGTTCCGAAGATGATTCCGATCGTCGGGAGAGTGGCCTGGATCTGCGTCGTTGCGTTCATGATCTGTCTCCTGATCGCCAGGACGCGCCACGGCCAGCGCAGGGTACGCAGCATCGCCAGATCGCCCCGCTCGCCGAGCGCACGCCGACCGCGTCGCTCGGTTAATGACCCGGATCAGCCACGCGGTCGCGCTGCGATTGACGCGGATGGTCTGCCTGGTGACCCACAGCATGATCGCACCGCGTTACCGCGGCTCGACCCTGAGATCGTT
>VBLP01000301.1:2309-28186 GCA_005887925.1 Deltaproteobacteria bacterium
TTGCCGTCGAACGTGACGACGAAGCGATTACCCTTGGCCTCGACCTTGTAGTCGTGCCAGACGCCGGACTTGACCTTCCGGCAGCGAGCTCCACGAGTGCTCGCGTATGATGGCAGCGATGGCCAGGCGCGGTACGAAGACTCGAGATACAGCCAGCAACGGTGGGCGCTGGGTGCTGTTCATGCCGACGATTCCGTCGAAGCCTGCCTCGATCCGGGTGAAGATCTGGCGCCGGCTGCAGGCGATCGGCGCGGTCGGTCTGCGGGGCTCGGTGTACGCGTTGCCGAACCGCGAGGAGTGCATCGAGGTCTTCGAATGGGTGAGCCGGGAGCTGCGCGAGCTCGGCGGACAGGCGTCGCTCTGCGAGGGTCGGTTCCTCGACGAGTCCACGGACGACGACATCGAGCGCCGCTTCATCGACGCGCGTAACGCCGATTATACCGAGATCGCCGAGGCAGCGAAGCAGCTCACCAAGAAGCTCGCGGCGAAGCGCCTTGCACCGGAGCGAATCGCCGCGATCACCGAGCAGCACGCCAAGCTCGTCCAGCGACTCGGCGAGGTCACCGCGATCGATTTCCTGCAGGTACCTGGACGCGAGACCGGGGCAACCTGGGTGACCCGGACCGGCGTGCACATCGACCGGATCGCGAGCTCCTGGCTGATCCGGCGCTTCATCGATCCCGAGGCGCAATTCAAGTTCGTGTCGGCGAACGGCTATACGCCAAGGTCGGGCGAGCTGCGGTTCGACATGTTCGAAGCCGAGTTCACCCACATCGGCGATCGCTGCACGTTCGAGGTGCTCACGGAACGAATGGATCTTCGCGATCCAGCGCTCGTCGCGATCGGCGAGATCGTCCACGATCTCGACCTGCGCGACGACAAATTCGGCCGCGAGGAGACCGCCGGCGTGCGCAGCGTGATTGATGGGATGTGCACCGTGTCGCGCGATGACGAGCAGCGGATCGCCGCGGCGGCGCCGATGCTCGATGCCCTGTACTCGCATTTCTCGCTGAGGTCGCGGCGCAACGCGGCGAAGCCTAGCGCAGCCAGGCCCAGGAGAGCTTGAGAAGCACTACGTTCTGGGCTGGTCCGCGCGGCAACGCCCGCAGGTCGAAGGTCGTGCCGTTGCTGGTCGGCAACTGCGCACGCGAGTAGACCAGGAAGGCGACCGAGCCGGGTGCATACTCCCACCGACAACGATCGTCGCGTCGAGCGCGCCCTCACCGGTGTCGTAGGCGGCCGGGTCGAACCGTACCGGGTCGTAGATCACCGAGGCCAACGGCAGTCACCTGTCATCCTTCGGATACTGACCGACGAGGACGTTGCTGCTGGCAATGAAGAGCTGCTCGCTATGGCGTGTCGTTGAGGATGCACGCCTGGACGTCGAACGGGCGCAGGCTCGCGGTCGGAGCCAGCTGCGTTGCGATCACACCCTCGGCGGCGGGCGTGCTGGCGAGCGCGGTCGGGTCCGGCGGCTGCGGCGCCATCGGGTTGGCGCCGGTCAGCGCCATCAGCGAGATGTCGACGCCGCCCGGATTGCAGGTGAAGTCGCCGGCGGCGTGGATGTTGATCGTGATGACGGTGTTGGTCGGCGCATTCGCCGCCAGGCTCACCGAGATCGCCAGCGTCGAGCTCGAGAACGGCTGCACGAGCGGGATCGAGAGCGGCGCGCCGAGCTTGATGCCGGTGGCCGTGCTCGTCGCCGTGATGGTCACGTTCTCCGCGGCGATGATGCCGTTGTTGGCCAGTGTCACCCGCAGCGTGCCCGACTCGCCGGGATCGAGGATGCCATCGTGATCGCCCTTGGGGCCATCGTCGGTGAGGGTCGCCGTGCCGAGCGCGAGCTTGGCAGCGAGCGTGCCACTCTCGACCACGCCGGCGTTGACCGTCGACGTCTTGGCCGGCGACACCGCGCACGATCCGATACCACGGTCGGCGAACGCAGCGCCCATGAGCAGCATGTCGTCGGTGTCGAGCGCGCTCGCCGCCACGAGGATCGCGTCGCGCTGCTCGGTGAAGCTCGGGTTGCGCGGCGAGAGCAGGAGGCCGCCCACGATGTAGTCGGACATCCGGCGGCGCGCGACGGTGACGCCGTGCGCGTCGGCGACCACGTTGAACACCTCCCACATCATGGTCGCCCAGATCTCGCCGGTGTTGTGGACCTCGCTGTTGACGCCGCCGGGGAAGCCGGGCGTCGTCGTCGGCAGCGGGTTCTCGTCGCCGATATGGCGGAAGCTGAGGTCGTTCTTGGTCCGATCGCGGCTGTACGGGAAGCGGCGAATGCCGAAGTAGGCCGTGTTGGGCGTGCCGTCGGCGAGTGCGTAGGGCGCCATCGCATAGACGCCGTTGCGGTTGTCGCCCTCGCGGAGCATCAGCATGAGCGCGTTGAAATCGCCCCAGCCTTCGCTCATGCCGGCGCACTGCTGCGAGTTGCCGCAGTTGGCGAGGCGGTGGTGGAGGTAGTGGCCCCAGTTGTCGAGGTCACCGTCGCGCTCGGTGCCGGCCACCGAGCTGGTGAGCTCGACGGTGACCGGGCCCGCGGCGATCGCGGCTGCGAGCGCGAGGCCGTCGGTCTTGCCGATCGCCAGACCCGGGATGTTCGCGGCGGCGCTGCCTGCAAACGCCCGCGGATCGTCCTGCGCGCCGTCGGCGAGGATCACGCCGATCGCGCCGGCGGCCTTCACGTTGTTGACCGTGGCGAGCGAGCCGCACACGCCGGAGAACGTGACGAACGCGATCTTGCCGGCGACGTTGCTGGTGATCGTCTCGCAGCCGTCGTCGAACGGCGCCGTGCCGTCGGTGACGGCGGCGACGTCGGCGGTGAGATCGAAGTTGCGCGGACCGGCGGCGAACGCCTCGCTGTGCGGCGTCCCGGTCGGGGAGATCAGCGATGTCAGGGTGCCCGCGGTCCACAGGAACATGCGCATCCGCGGCCGCGCGCCGTCGGCCGGCGTCGCCATGTCGGCGTTGTTGCGCAGGCCGGTGTTCGCGCCGGCCTGGGCCTGGATCAGCAGCGGATCGCCGGCGACGCCGCCGCGCCCGAGGTTGTCGAGCTGCGCGTTGGCGGTGGCCTCGGTGAAGCCCGAGTCGTACCACCAGTCGTGCAGCCAGTTGACCATGAAGAACGTGTTGACCGCCGCGGCCTCGGACTGCTCGGGTGTCGCGAGCGGCTCGAGCGCGTAGTTGTAGACGTAGTTGAGGACGCGGCCGGACTTGACCACGGGGCGGACGTCGCTGCCGTCGAACACGCGATTGGCGTTGAGATCGGCGAACGCCTCGGCGTTGTTGCCCGACGTGGTCGTCGCGTTGTTCGCCAGCCACGGGTCGTGCGGGCCGTTGAACGCCTCCATCACGACCAGGTTCGCGGGCACCAGCGCCGGCGTCGAACCGTCGGGCACGCCGGTCGGATGCGGCGAGAAGTCCGAGGTCGCGCCGTCGAGCGGGCGGCGGTTGCCGGTGGTCTCCATGTAGGCGCGGTAGACGAACGCGTCCTGCTGCACGAGGTCGGCATCGTCGAGGATGCGGCCGTCGGCGTCGGAGATCAGGTAGCTGTGATACGAGTACGTCGGGATGCTGGGGTCGGTCAGCGGATCGGGCGCCGCGTCACCCTCGACCTCGACCTGCCACGCCGGGACCAGCTGGCTGCCGACCTGCGCGAGCTCGCGCCGCGCGCGTGCGCCGGTCACCTGCAGCGCCGCAGTCGAGGCGACGTCCAGCGTGTGCCAGCCGCCGGTCTCGCCGGTGTCGGTGATCGCCATCTGCACCCGCGCCGCGCCGAAGCGGTGGTCGAGCGCGTGGCCGAGGGCGTCGGGCGGCGACGACACGAAGGCCGGCGCCGATACCGCGGGCAGGAGCGTGCCCGAGATCGCCGCGAGCGAACCGTCGACGTGCAGCATCACGCGGAGCTCGCCGCCGTCGACCTGCACACCATCGACATGCTGGGCGAGCCGGATGACCGTGGCGCCGTTGCGCAGCGGCTGGGTCCCGACCTCGGCGAGCGCCATCGGCTGGCCCTGCTGCACCCACAGCGGCGCGAGCGCCGCGACGTGAGCGACGGCGGCGACCGCGGGCGTCGCCCCGGTCAGGCTGGCGCGCGGCGCGATCGTCCGCAACAGGCGCGGCGCGCCCGACGGCTCGGCTGCCACGATCGCCACGCCGAGCTGCGTCGCGAGCTGTTCGGTCGTGACGACCTGCTGCGGCGGTAGGCCGGTCCCCCCAGGGTCTCCGGACGGCGGGGGCGACGATGTGCTGGAGGCACACGCGACAGCGAATATCAGTGGTGAGACAGCGAGTATGCGAAATTGAAACATGGGTTTCCCTTCGCGGTGGGCTTCGATGCGCACGCTACGTCCGCCAGCGGATAATTGCGCCGGCAGCATCCATCGAGCTGGTGTCCGGCGCTAACGCGCGCCGCCAAGGCGCCTCGCGGAGTTCGCAGTGCACGAGATCTCGGGCCGGCATGTGTGGTCAGGTGAGCAGAGAGCGCCAATGAAAGACAAGCGCTGCTTCACCCGAGCTGGGCGGGACTGGCCGAGGCGACGTTCGTGGACCGCGTGAGCAGGAGCGTACCTCGGGCTTGCATGGCCATGTCCTTTCCGATCCAGCTCCGGCGAGCTGCGCGTTGATACAGGGTCGAATGGCTGACCAGGAGTGCCTTCATGGCGTCCTCCACAGCAGGAGTCCGACGAGACCGGCCGCGATGATCACGAGCGGCTCGGGGACCTTCTTCAACCCGAGCAAGACGAGCAGCGTCCCCAGCGCGATCGCGACGGTCGGCACGCCGGTGATCGCGCGCCGGCCGAGAACGACCGCGGCCCCGCCGATGGCGCCTGCCGCCGCGGCTGACACACCATCGACGAACGCCTTGATCGATGGGTTATTGGCAACGCGATTGAAGTACGGCGCGGGAATGACGACGAAGAGGTAGCAAGGCAGGAACACGCCCAGCGACGCGGCCGCGGCGCCCCCGAACCCGGCGACCAGGAAGCCGATGAACGCCACGGTGATCACGACCGGCCCCGGCGTGATCATGGCAACGGCGACCGCGTCGAGGAACTGGCGCTCGGTCAGCCAGCCGTAGTGCTCGACCACGCCGCCGTGCAGGAACGGCACGATCGCCAGGCCGCTACCGAACACGAACGCACCTGCCTCGGCGAAGTAGATCCCGAGCTTCCACAGCGTCGAGGCGGTCGCAGGCCCGTGCAGCCCGGTGACCCACCAGCCCCACGGCACCAGCGACCCCGCATTCGTCGCGAACCGAGGGCGAATGCGGACGAGGTAGACGAGCACACCACTGGCAACGAACACCCAGACCAGCTCCGACTCGGTCACGGCGGTGACCGCCCCGTTGATCGCGAAGACCGCCCACAGCAGGGGATCCTTTGCGAGCGTGAGCTTCGTCAGCTTCTGCACGCTCCGCACGATGATCGCGATGACCGCGGCGCCCACGCCGTAGAACAGGCCCTGCATCCACGGCAGGCCGCCGAGCTCGACGTACGCGGACGCGAGGCCGAGCACCATCACGAACGACGGCAGGATGAACGCGAGGGCCACGAGCGTGGCGCCGAGCAAGCGTGCGCGCACCCAGCCGAGATAGATCGCGAGCTGCGCCGCCAGGGGTCCCGGCGCGAGCTGGGCGAGCGCGAGCCCGCGCACGTAGTCCTCCTTGCTGATCCACCTGCGTCGCTCGACGAGATCGCGCTGCATGTAGCCGGCGAGCGCGATCGGCCCGCCGAACCCGAGCGTCCCGAGCCGGAGGAAGTATCCGACGAGCTGCCGGAGCTTGACCGGCTGGAGCGCGCCTTCGCTCATGAAACATCTATAACATGACGTTACTGACGTTTCTCCAAAGATCGAGGGTGAGACGCCGCGATGCCTGCAAGCCCGCGCGGTCGTCGAGCCACAGCGCCGACAGGCCGCGCGGCGTCACCACCGCCTGCAGCGTGCTGCCCGTGATCGGCGCGCCGCCGGGGCTGATCGTGTCGCCGCACGCGATCGGCGGCGGCGCACCCTCGCCCGGCGCGCCGGCGTCCGTGCCGGGCGCACCGAACCCGATCCGGCCACCGCCGGCGGCAACGACCGGCACGAGGGCGCCGCGCAACGCGGGCATTGTATCTCGCGCACGACCTCGCGCGGGGCCGGCCTGCGGCGAAGTCACGTCTCCGGAGAGAACCGACACGGGGTCAGTCACATCGACTGCTGTTCGGGGCGAGCCTTGGGGCTTTGCCCCAAACTTCGCCATGTTCCCCGAAACGGCCACCCGGGCCGCGCATGTTCCCCGAAAGCGCCACGTCGGCGCTCATCCTGTGCGAGGCTCTCGCCATGTCGCGATCCCTGCCCGTGCTCCCTCTCGCACTCGCCACGCTGGTTGCCGCGCCGGCGCTCCTGCAGGGTGCGCCACTGGATGAAGACGATGGCGGCCGAGCCCAACCACGTCAGCTCGGCCCACGACAAGCTCAACGCCGAGATGACGCTGAAGCAGTTCAAGGACTGGGGGTGGGACGCGAGGATCGAGACCTTCAAGGTGCTCTACCCGACGCCGATCCAGGTCGGGCTCGATCTCCTGGGCAGGAAGAGCTTCAAGGCCACGCTGACCGAGGCGCCGATCCCCGGCGACGCGACCTCCTCCCACACGAAGGACGAGCTGCCGGCGTATGTCGCCTTCCAGGGCGATGGTGATGTCACGGCGCCGCTGGTCTACGTGAACTACGGCATGCCCGATGACTACAAGGCACTCGAACGCCTCGGCGTCGATGTCAAGGGGAAGATCGTCATCGCACGCTACGGCCAGGGCTGGCGGGGGCTCAAGCCGAAGCTGGCGCACGAGCATGGCGCGGTCGGGTGCGGCGCGCCCGGCGCAGGGCTTTCAGCGTGGCTCGGTCGCCGACATGCCGATGTAACCCGGCGATCCGTTGACCCCGGGCGTGGGCGCCACCGATGGCGCCAAGCGCCTGACTCGCGAAGCCGCCCCGACGATCCTCAAGCTTCCGGTGTTGCCGATCTCGTACGGGGACGCCGAGCATTTTCTCTCGGCGCTCGAAGGGCGCGTGGTGCCCGCGAGCTGGCGTGGCGGTCTGGCGATCACCTACCACGCCGGTGGCACCGACGCCGCCAAGGCACATATCGTGGTGAAGTCCGACTGGTCGCTGAAGACGCTCTATGACGTCGTCGCCGTCATGAAGGGCTCCGAGCACCCCGACCAGTGGGTGCTACGCGGCAACCACCATGACGGCTGGGTGTTCGGCGCCTCCGATCCGCTCAGCGGCCACGTCGCGATGATGGCCGAGGCCAAGGCGATCGGCCAGCTGGTCAAGTCCGGCTGGAGGCCAAAGCGCACGCTGGTCTACCTCAGCTGGGACGGTGAGGAGCCGATGCTTCTGGGCTCCACCGAATGGGCCGAGACCCACGCGGCGGAGCTCAAGAAGAAGGCGCTCGTCTACATCAACACCGACGGGAATGCCCGCGGCTTCCTCCGCGTCGAGGGCAGCCATTCGCTGGAGAGCTACGTGGCGAAGGTCGCGACCGATGTCGTCGATCCGCAGACCGGCGTCTCGGTGGACGCCCGCCGCCGCGCCCATGCGATGACCGCCAGCGGATCCGCCGGGGCCAACGAACGCGCCAAGGAGGTCGGCAAGATCGCCGCAGATCCATCCAAGGACTACCCGCTCGACGCGCTCGGGTCCGGCTCGGATTATTCCAGCTTCCTGCAACACCTCGGTATCGCATCGCTCAACGTCGGCTATGGCGGCGAGGGCAGCGGCGGAGGCGTCTACCACTCCGCCTACGACACCTGGGAGCATCACTCGAAATTCGTCGATCCGGGCTTCGCCTACGCCGGCGCGCTCGCGAAGACGACGGGGCGGCTGGTCCTGCGCATGTCGGAGGCGGATCTGCCCGTTCAGCGCTACGGCGACTTCGCCAACACGGTCGCGACCTACCTCGACGAGGTCAAGAAGCTGGCCGACAAGAAGCGCGAGGAGCAGACCGCGCAGGCCAGGATGTTCGCCGCGAACGCGTTCAAGCTGTCAGACGATCCAACGCTCAGCAGCGGATTGCCAACCCCGCTGAAGGCCGTGCCCTACTTCAACTTCGCGCCGATCGAGAACGCGGTCGTACGCCTGAAGGCCAGCGCAAAGGCGTACGACGCCGCGCTCGCCGCGAAGGGCGCGGCGCTACCGGCGGCCACGAAAGGCAAGCTGGTCGAGCTCGCCGGGCGGACCGAGCAGGCGTTGCTGATGGAGCCCGGCCTGCCGGGCGGACGCGGCTGGTACAAGAACATGATCTACGCGCCCGGCCGCCTCACCGGCTACGGCGCGAAGACGCTGCCCGGCGTCCGCGAGGCGATCGAGGACGAGCGCTGGACGGACGTCGACACGTACGCCGCGATGATCGGCAAGGCGCTCACCGCGTATGCCGACCGCCTCGATGAAGGCGTCGCGCTGATCAACGGCCCGTCCGCTTCGGCCAAGGCTCCCGGAGCGAGGTGACGGAGCCGGACCGAAGTTGCGGGTGGACGTCTCCGAGGCTCGCCGTCGGCCATCAGTGCGGATGGCTCTCTCCCATCGCGGCGGGGTAGATCCGGACCGCGCCGGTCACGCGCTCGAGCACGCGCTCGAGGTGACGCAGGGCGGGACCGAACGCGGCGGCAGACCGATAGTTTCGCAGTGGCACGATCCATACATGAGGTCAATGCCATGTTTGATGAACGTAGTGGTGTGATGGACTGTCTCGCGAGGCCCTCGCCGAGCGCAGCGCCACGAGGCCGGCGTGGTTTCGCTGATACGAGTCGCGGGTATCGCGGTCGCGCTGGTCGTGACGCTGCCGTCTCGCACCGGCGCGCGCGCCGTCGCGATCACATTGGAATTGATCAGGGATACTGGATCTCCGCGGTCGCGCAGCAGGCCGGAGCGATGACATCCGAGCGCCCCACATGTAGGATAGGGAGTTTCAGGATCTCGCACTGACGACCTCTGTTAGAATCGGCCCGAATAACCTCACAGAGGGCGAGGGACACAGGATGTACACCATCGAAAACCGAGTAGGACGGTTCGTTGAGCTGCGAGTCGAGTCCCCGGTGACGGAGGAAGAGCTCCTGGAGTTCCACGAGGTGCTCGCGAGTGTATGCAAGCCGATACGAGGTCAGATCGCGATCTGCACCGACCTCGTCGGCGCGACCGTCTTCACCCAGCCGGTCACGCAGCGCTGGACAGAGATCATCAAGCAGGAGAGCCCGGTGGTCGAACGCAACGCGGTGCTCGTCGGCGAAGGCGCCGTCTTCAGCATGCAGGTCGAGCGCATCATCCGCCAGGCCGGCTACAAGAACCGGAAGGCCTTCCTCTCGCCGGTGACGCTCGCGGCGTGGCTCGGAGAGATCCTCACGGTGCGCGAGCGCGTGCGCCTCGAGAGCTATCTCCATGAGGGGGAGGAGCTGCGTGCGCGCCACAGAGCGGTGGGCTCGAGCCGCTGAGCGAGCCGGTCAGGTGGCAAGCTGGCGCTGCGACGCGGCGACCGCCGGCAGCACGGCCTTCTCCAGGTAGAACGCGACGAGGGTGCGCACGAGGTCGGCATCGATCGGGCGACACACGAGGCCGCTTCCCTCGAGCGCCGCCCGGGTGCGCGCGCGATCGAACCGCGGGATCTTCGCCATGGCGTCGCGCACGTCCTGCATCATCGCGAGGTAGGGCGTGAGCGGGTTGTCCCGGCCGGCGCGCGCGTCGGCGACGATCGCGCCGTGGAAGCCGGCAAATGACGTCTCGAGCAGTGGATAGCCGCGCTGGCGGAGGAGTTCCACGACCGTGGACCAGCGCACCGGATGTGGATTGACGATGTGATACACGGCGCCGGCCTCGCCGTCGCGGCGCGACGCGATGGTCACGATCGCCTGCGCGACGTGGTCGACCGGAACGAGGTCGATCTCGGCATCGGAGCCCAGCGTGCTGCCGATCTGCACGCAGCCCTGGAGGAAGTGCGCGACGAAGTCTGCGGTCTGCGCGACGCCGGACACGCTGTGGCCCACGACCTGACCGAGACGATAGATCGTGGCCGGCAGTCCCCGGCGTGCGGCCTCCTGCACCATTCGCTCGACAACCCACTTGCTCTGCGCGTAGCTGTTCGGGAGCCCGTCGGGCCGCGGGTCGAGCGGCTCCTCGAAGACCACCGGCTTGCCGCGCAGCGGCGCGCCGGCGAGCACGGCGATCGTCGACAGGTGGTGGAGATGCTTGGTGCGGCGGTGCGCGGCGAGCGCGAGGATCTCTCGCGTGCCGAGGACATTGACCGGACGCAAGCCGGCATACGGCCGGATGAAGTTCACCGCCGCGCCGGAATGGAAGATGGTGTCCACCGCGGTCGCGAGCGACTCGTAGCCGGCATCGTCGAGGCCGAACCGAGTCCGATCGAGGTGCCCCGGCACGGCGACGATCCTCGACGCTGCCGACGGATGCGAGAGCCCGTGACGCACCTGGGCTTCCAGGAGCCTGCGCTTGCCTTCGGATACGCTCGACGCGCGGACGAGACAGTGAAGAACCGCGTCGGTGCGACGCAGGAGCTCGTTGACGAGGAAGGCGCCGACGAAGCCGGTCGCGCCGGTGATGAACGCAGCGCGCATCGGCGCGAGCGGATCCTCGAGCGGCATGATATCGAGCGGCGGCGGCGTCACGTCGGCGAGGATCGTGGCGCTGAGGTCTTCCACCGGATCGCCGCCGAGGAGCGCGGCCAGGCGAGCGACCGTCGGGGCCTGCAGGATCGCGCCGAGCGGGACGTCGCGAGCGAGCACGCGCGTGAGCTCGAGGGCGAGACGGGTGACGAGGAGCGAGTGACCTCCGAGCTCGAAGAAGTCGTCGTCGACGCCGACGCGGGCGGTGCCGAGCACCCGCGCGAACGTCGCGGCCACGACCGCCTGGAGCTCGCTGCGAGGTGCGTCGTCCGTGGGGAGGCGCGCTCTCGCTGCCATGGCGTCGGGCGACGGGAGCGCGGCGCGGTTCACCTTGCCGCTCGCGAGCAGCGGGATCGCGGGGAGCTCGAGGAACTCGGATGGGATCATGTACTCGGGGAGACGCTCGCGGAGCGCCGCGCGCAGCTCGGTCGCGTCGACGTTGCCGGACGGCCTGGCCACCCAGTAAGCGACGAGCCGCCGCCGGCGATCGTCGCGTCCCGCCGCCAGGACGACGACGCTGTTCTGCACCGCCGGGTGGCGATCGAGCGCGTCCTCGATCTCACCGAGCTCGATGCGCACGCCGCGGAGCTTGATCTGGTGATCGACGCGCCCGAGGTATTCGATGTCACCGCTCGGGAGCAGGCAGCCCCGGTCACCCGTGCGGTACATGCGCGCGCCGGGCGTCCCGGAGAACGGATCCGGCACGTAGCGGTCTGCGGTGAGACCGGCGCGACCGAGGTACCCGCGGCCGACGTTACGGCCGGCGATGTAGAGCTCGCCCGCGACGCCGACGGGGACGGGCTCGCCATGGTGATCGAGCACGTGGATGCGCGTGTCGGCGATGGGCTTTCCGATCGGCACGATCCGGCGTCCGCCGAGCGGTGCTCCGGGGCAGCGCCAGCTCGTCACGTCGATCGCCGTCTCTCGGGACCGTAGAGGTTGATCAGCTCCGCGGCGAGCCGTTCATGGAATACCTCGGTGAGCTCGAACGGGAGTGCTTCGCCGCTGCAGATGACGCGCGAGAGCGAGGTGCAGCGCTCGATGCCGTGCTCGAGCACGAATGCCTGCAGCATCGAGGGGACGAAGTGGATCGTCGTCACGGCTTCGCGGACGATGACGTCGCGGAGGTAGGTCGGATCGCGGTGGCCGCCGGGACGCGCCACCACCAGCGTGGCGCCGACCATCAGCGGCCAGAGGAACTCCCACACCGACACGTCGAACGTGTACGGCGTCTTGTGGAGCACGCGGTACGCTGCGGTCAGCGCGAACGCATCCTGCATCCAGAGCAGACGGTTGGCGAGCGCATGGTGCGTGTTCATCGCGCCCTTGGGCTCCCCGGTCGAGCCGGACGTGGAGATGACGTACGCGAGCTGCGACGCGCAGCGATTGGCGCGCGAGGGGGACGACGACGGCCTCGTCGCCCATGCCGCATCGTCGTCGACGACCACGACGTCGGTCGATCGCGCCGCGGCCCGCGCGACGCGGAGCAGCGCAGCCTGGGTGAGGAGCACGCGGGGAGACGCGCCGGCGAGGGTGGACGCGAGTCGCAACACGGGGTGCTCGGGGTCGAGAGGGAGGTACGCGCCGCCCGCGCGCAGCACGGCGAGGATCGCGACCACCATCGCCACCGAGCGCTCGAGCAGCAGCGCGACCCGCTGCTCCGGGCCGACGCCAAGCGAGATCAGATGATGCGCGAGGCGGTTGGCGCGCGCGTCGAGATCCGCGTACGTGACTCGCTCGGCGCCGAACACGACCGCGATCGCCGCCGGGGCGCGCGCGGCCTGTGCCTCGATCGCTTCATCGACGAGCCAGTCGTCCGGGTAGTCGGCGCGGACGCCTCGCGCCATCGCGAGCACGCGGTCGCGCTCCTCGGCGTCGAGCAGAGGCAGCGCCGAGATCACCGTGTCCGGCGCCTCGATGGCGGCGGAGATCAGCGTCGCGATCTCGGCCGCGAGTCGCGCGATCGTGGCTCGATCGAACAGATCCGTCGCATATTCGATCCCGCCGGAGATGCTGCCGTCGCCGCGATCGACGAGATCGAAGTAGAGATCGAACCGCGAGGTGCCGTCCTCGACGATCTCCGGAATGTGCCCGGTCGTCCCGGCGAGAGCGAGCGGCGGCATCGGCGGGTGCAGCGCGAGCTCGACCTGGAACAGCGGCGCGAACGCGGGCTCGCGGACGACATGCAGCGCGTGGATGATCTCCGCGAGCGGGAGCGAGGGGTGCTCGTAGGCACCGAGCGCGTGATCGCGCGTCCGCGCGAGCAGCTGGCGGAAGGTGGGATCGCCGCGCAGATCGGCGCGCAGCGGCAGCATGTTGTTGAAGAACCCGACCGAGCGCTCCAGCTCGCGCGCGCCGCGGTTCGCCACCGGGGAGCCGATCACGAAGTCGTCCTGCGACGCATGGCGGCCGAGGACGACCGCGACCGCCGTGAACAGCGCCATGAACGTCGTCGCCCCCTCCGCGCGGGCGAGCGCGGTGAGGCGCCGGCCCAGATCCGGACCGATCGTCATCGGGGCCGTATCACCGGCGTAGGTCGGTGCGGCCGGCCGCGCCCGATCGGTCGGGAGCGCGAGCACGTGAGGGACGCCGGCGAGGCGGCTCTGCCAGAACGCGACCATCGCCTCGCGCTTGCCGCCGTCGAGCATGCGGGTCTGCCAGCGCACCCCGTCGGCGAGCTGCGCTTCGAGCGGCGGAAGCGCTGCGCGGTCGCCGGTCCTCGCGGCATCGTAGAAGGCGGCGAGGTCCTCCGTCATCACACGGATCGACCAGCCGTCGGCGATGATGTGATGGAGGCCGAAGGTGATCAGGTGCTCGTGTTCGGAGATCCGGACGACGCCCGTGCGGAACAGCGGTCCGCGCGCGAGATCGGCAGGCGTGCGCGCTTCCCGCGACGACCACGCCCGGAGCGCCTCCGCGCGTTCGGTCACGGGCAGTCCCGTCAGATCGACGTGGGTCACCGCCGGCGCCGCGGGAGGCGCCACCCGCTGCACGCGCACGCCGTCGACGATCACGAAGGTGGTGCGCAGCGCCTCGTGCCGCGCGACGAGCGCGGTGAGCGCCGCGGCGAGCGCGCGGCGATCGAGCGGCCCGTCGACGCGGTACGCGAGGGTCATGAAGTAGACGGTGCGGGCCGGGGTGAGCTCGTCGAGGTAGGCGAGCCCGGCCTGCGCGGGAGACAGCGCCAGGTCGCGGTCGCGCGGCACGGCGGCCAACGGCGAGCTCGGCGGCCGGGCCTCGGCCCCGGCCGTTCGCGCCCCGAGGATCTTCGACACCAGCTCCCGCAGTGTGGGCCGCCGCAGGAAGTCGACGATCGGGAGCGTCACCCCGAGCCGCGCCGTCACGGCGTTGCGGAGCTCGGCGGCCATCAGCGAATCGGGAGCACCTTCGCGGCGAGCGAGGCGACGACGTCGCGCACGCGCGCCGCCAGCGCCGCCGGTGGCAGCGAATCGTGCGGCTCGTGATCGTCCGCGGCCCGCGGCGCATCCGGGGTCGCCCGCTCCGCGACGAGCTCGGCCAGCATCGGTCGCGCCGCCACCGAGGGATACGACGCCGCGTAGGCGCGCCAGTCCATCCTCGCGATGATCGCGTACGCGTCGCCCGCGGCGAGCACGTCGGCGAGCGCTTCGAGCCCCTGCCGCGGTGACAGGCTGCCCGACGACCAGCCGCGATCGCGCGCCTCCGCTGCCTCGTGACGAGCGGCGAGCCCGACGTCCGACCACATGCCCCAGTCGATCGTCGCCGCGGCCAGGCCCCGCGCCCGCCGATCCCGCATCAGCGCGTCGAGGAAGCCGTTCGCCGCGGCGTAGCTCGCGAGCAGCGGCGACGGGAGCACGGCCGAGAGCGAGGAGGATGCGACGAAGAAATCGAGCGGACGATCCCGGAACCAGCGATCGAGTGTCTGCGCCGCGGCGACCTTGGGGCGAAGGTCCGCGTCGAGCGCCGCGACGTCGATCGAGGTGGCGGCGCGCACGCTGGAGATCGCGGCAGCGTGGATCACCCCGCGGATCTCGGGCCAGCCTTCTCGCTCGTGCAGCGCCAGCGCCCGCGTGAGCGCAGCTTCATCGCCCACATCGACGGCCATGACGTGCACGCTGGCGCCGAGCGATTCGATCGCGCGCACCCGGGCGATTCGCTCCGCGTCGCGACTCCGCGCGGGGACGTCGCGCCACGTCGAGCGCGGCGGCAGCGGCGAACGTCCCAGCAGGAGGAGCCGCCGCGCCCCGAGCTCGACGAGGAAGCGCGCCACCTCGAGCCCGATCCCGCCGAGGCCGCCGGTCACGAGGTACGTCGCGTCCTTGCGCCACACGACCGGGCAGCGCGGTCCGCGGGCCGGCGCGCGCACGAGGCGAGGGACGAGCCGGTCACGCCCGCGCAGCGCGATCTGATCCTCGTCGCCGGTGGCCTGGATCTCCTCCGCAAGGCGCCCGCTCTCGCCCGGGAGGTCGCCCGACGGATCGAGATCGATCAGCTTGCCCCATGCCTCGGCGTGCTCGATCGCCAGCGTCCGGCCGGCGCCCCACAGCGCGGCGGCCGCCGCCTTCGCCGGAGGATCCGACGGGGAGACGTCGACCGCGCCGCGGGTGACGACGAACAACCTCGGCGGTCGATCCTGCGACGCGATCGCGGACAGCGCGGCGAACATCGAGCCGAGCCCGAGGTCGCGCGCGGCCGGATCGGTCGCGCGATCGTTGTCCGGCGCGTCGAGAGACCACAGGTGGATCACGCCGCGCCATTCACCCTCTGCGAGGAGCTGCGCGAGCGCTGCGTGAACATCGCCGGCAGACGCGCGCCAGCGGTCGCCGCCGAGCTCTGCGAGCGCGGGGCCGGGCTCGATCACCACGCATCGCCCGGTGTGTCGCAGCGTCTCGGCGAGCCGCGCGCCCGTGCCGCCGCGATCGGCGAGGACCAGCCACGCGCCGCCTCGCGGCTCGGGGCCGGCCAGCGCGGGTGCGCGCCGCCACGCGATCTGGTAGCGCCAGCGATCGATCGTCTCGCCGGGGCCGGACGCGGCGATCTGGTCGAGATAGCGCAGGCGCGCCCCGAGGATCTCGGCGACGAGCTCCCCCGCCTCGGAGAACACGCGCACGTCGCCGCACAGCCCGTCGCGGTCCTCGGCGACGCGGATCGCGTGGCTCCACAGGCGGCCCTCCGCGGCCCCGTGGATGCGCACGCGCGCGATCGAGATCGGCAGGAAGCCGCGAACCGCGGGCGTCGTTGCGATCAGCACGCGAGCGCAGGCGTCGAGCAGCGCCGGGTGGAACGGGTGCCCGTCGAGGTCTGGCGCCAGCGCGCGCGGGACGGCGACCTCGCCGAGCGCCTCCCCGTCGCGCCGCCACAGCCGCTCGAGACCGCGGAACCGCGGCCCGAAGTGCATCCCCTGCGCATCGAGCGCGCGGTGGAGCGCGGCGTCGGTGACGAGCTCGGAGCAGCGCGCACGGACCTCCCGCACGTGGTCGAGATCGCAGGCGGGACGCGGGCCCTGGACGCGTTCGACGCGGCCCACGACGTGGACCGTCCAGGCTCCGTGGGGATCATCGCCGGCGCGGCTCGCGATCTCGAACGCACCCCCGCTCGTGGTCTCCGGCGTGATGACGAGCTTCACGACGCGGGTCTCGTCGGAGAGGAACAGGGCGCGGCGGAGCTCGATGTCGGTGACCGCATGGTCACCCGGACCGAGCGCAGCGCCGGCGCCGGCGCGTACCATCTCGATGAACGCGAGGCTGCACCAGACCGGCGCTCCGGAGACCGCGTGATCCTCGGCGAACCGCGGGGACGTCCGCGACACGTCGAGCTCCGCCCGCCACGTTCCACCCCCGGCATCGTGGAGCGAACGATGGAGCAAGGGATGGCCACCTGCCGGGTTCGCCGCGGCGACGCCCGCGTCGGCCAGCCAGTAGCGCGCGCGCTGCCACGAATACGGCGGCAGCGAGACGACGCGCCCTCCCCGGCGAGGCAGACGAGCGAAGTCGATCGCCCTGCCGGCGGCATACAGCGCGCCGGTCGCCGCCAGGATCGCGGCCCGGTCCGGCTCGCCGCGCAGCAACGAGGCGATCGTCGCGCCGTCTCGCCCGGTGTGCTCGAGGACCTGGGCGATCGCCGTCGTCAGGAGCGGGTGCGGCGAGATCTCGAGGTAGGTGCAGACCGGCTCGGTGACGGCCTCGATCGCAGCGGCGAACAGCACCGGCTCGCGCAGATGGCGGCCCCAGAACGCGGCGGTCATCGCGGCGGTGTCGATCTCGTCGCCGGTCACGCTCGAGACGTAGCGAATGACGCCGGGGCGAGGACAGATGCCGGCGAGGCCGGCTTCGAGCTCGTCGCGGAACGGGTCGACGAGCGGACAGTGCGCCGCCACGTCGACCTGTACGGCGCGGCAGTACACGCCTCGCGCGCGCAGCTCCGCGACGACGCGAGCGAGGGCCTCCGGCTGTCCCGCGATCACCGTCGACGCCGGGCTGTTGCTCACGGCGACGCTGACCCGGCCCGCCTCGCCTGCGAGCGCGGCGTTCGCGTCGCGGAGCGACAGGCTGATCGCCGCCATCTCGCCGCGGCCGCTCGCCCTGGCGAGGAGCTTGCACCGCAGGGCGACGACCGCCGCGGCGTCCTCGAGCGAGAGCGCGCCGGTGACGAACGACGCGGCGATCTCACCGACGCTGTGTCCGACGACGACGTCCGGCACCACGCCCCGCGATTCCCAGAGCGCCGCGAGGGCGACCTGCATCGCGAAGATCATCGGCTGCGCGCGATCGAAGCGCTCGATCCCGGCGCCGGTCGCGATGGCATCGGCGATCGACCACCCCAGGTGCGGGGCCAGCGCCTCGTCGCAGCGCCGGACGGCTCGCTCGAACGCCGGCTCCTCGGCGAGGAGCTCGCGACCCATGCCGGCGTGCTGCGAGCCGTGACCCGAGAACACGAAGCACAGAGGCGGTGCGCCGCCCGCGGGCCTCGTCCCGGTCGCCGATCGCCGCGTCGCCTCGCCGCGCTCGATCTCGCGCAGCGCCTCGGCGAGCTCGCCCGACGTCGACCCGACGACGGCGGCGCGGTGCTCGTGATGCTCGCTTCGCGCCCCGGCGGTGTACGCGACGTCGACCGCGTGCAGCGTCGCGAGCGCGCCTCGGAGCTGCCCCGCGCGCGCCCGGAGCGCCTCCGCCGAGCGCGCCGACAGCGGCAGCAGCATCGGCTCCGCCGCGACGCCCGACGCGCCCGGCTCGCGCGGTGCGCCGGACAGCACCACATGCGCGTTCGTCCCACCCATCCCGAACGAGCTCACCCCGGCCAGGCGCTCGCCGGCGCGCGCCGGCCACGGCTCGTGCTCGATCGCCACGCGGAGCGGGATCGCGTCGAACGGGATCTCCGGGTTCGGCACCGCGTAGTGCAGGCTTCGTGGGATCTCTCCGTACGAGAGCGCGAGTGTCATCTTGATCAACCCGGCGACGCCGGCCGCGCTCTCGAGGTGACCGATGTTGGTCTTCACCGACCCGATCACGCAGCGATCGCCCGGCGGGCGGCCCTCCGCGAGCACCTCCCCGAGCGCGCGCGCCTCGATGGGATCCCCGAGCGGCGTGCCCGTGCCGTGTGCCTCGACGGCTTGCACCGCCCCGGGAGAGACGCCGGCATGACGGTAGGCCTCGCGGAGCACCGCCTTCTGCGCCTCGGGGTTGGGCGCCGTCAGGCCGTTGGACCTCCCGTCCTGCGTCACGGCGGTTCCGCGGACCAGGGCGTGGATACGATCTCCGTCGGCGACCGCCCGCGACAGCCGCTTGAGCACGACGATGCCCGCGCCCTCGCCGCGCACGAACCCGTCGGCGCGCGCATCGAACGCCTTGCAGCGCCCGTCGGCGGCGAGCACCCCGAGCTTGGTCTGCGAGATCGTGTTCTCCGGGCTCAGGATGAGATTGACGCCGCCGGCGATCGCGAGGTCGGTCTCGCCCGACCACAGGCTCTGGCACGCCGCGTGGACCGCGACGAGCGACGCGGAGCACGCGGTATCGATCGACATGCTCGGCCCGCGGAGATCGAGCACGTAGGAGATGCGATTCGCGGCGATGCAGTTGAGCGTCCCGGTGGCCGAGAACGCGTCGATCTCGCGCGGGCGCGCCCACGACAGCTTGCCGTAGTCGTCCGTCGTGATCCCGACGAACACGCCGGCATTCGAGCCGGCGATGGTGGAGGGTGGGATACCGGCGTCCTCGAGCGCCTCCCACGAGACCTCGAGGAGGAGCCGCTGCTGCGGGTCGACGTGGGCCGCCTCCCGGGGCGAGATGCCGAAGAACAGCGGGTCGAACTCGTCGATGCGATCGAGGAAGCCGCCCCACCTGCTGTGGGTCTTGCCGGGGACGCTCGGGTCCGCGTGATGGACGGCGCGCGGGTCCCAGCGCGAGACGGGGACGTCGCCGACCGCGTCGATGCCGTCGCGCAGCAGCGCCCAGTACGCCGCCGGGCCGGGCGCTCCCGGGAATCGACAACCGATGCCCACGATCGCGATCGGCTCGTCCGCCAAAGCTCGTCCGGAGGACGCGTCGCGCGCGGGTTCGCTCCCCGCGAGGTGCGCCGCCAGCGCCGATACCGAAGGATGGGCGTACGCAATGGTCGCCGGAACGCGGCGTCCGAGCCAGGCCTCGAGCTCGCCGGAGAGATCCACCGCTGTCCGCGAGTCGAGCCCGTACCGGGCGAGAGGCTCCGCCGTCGACAGCCTCCCGGGATCCACGCCGAGACGCGGGGCGAGCCAGGCGACGAGCCGGCGTTCGATCGCGCGGCGATCGAGCGGAGCGCCCGGACCGTCCGCCGCGCCCCCGCGAACCTCCCGGAGACGCGCGCGGAAGCTGGCGACCACATCGAGCGTGTCATCGAGGAACGCCTGCCGGCACGCGCCGCGTTGCAGCTTTCCGCTCGTCGTCTTCGGTATCGTCCCCGGTCGCACGAGCGCCGCCGCATACAGCGAGAGATCGTGCTGCTCCGCGATGGCCTGGCGGAGATCGGCGAACACCCGGTCCGCGTCGAGCTCGCCGTCGACCTCTTGCACGATCACGAGCCGCTCCTCGCGGCCTCCGTCGATCGAGAATGCCGCCCCGCAGCCCGGCCTCAGCGCCGGATGCGCCGCCTGCACCGTCCGTTCGATGTCCTGCGGGTGATGGTTGCGACCGCGGACGATGACGAGGTCCTTGCACCGTCCGGTGACGTGGAGCTCGCGGTCCAGCACGAAGCCGAGATCGCCGGTGCGAAAGTACGGCGCCTCCGGCCCGTTCGCGAGCCGCGCACCGAAGATCGCCGCCGAGTCTTCCGGGCGCCCCCAGTAACCTTCGGCGACGCTCGGCCCGCGGAGCCAGATCTCTCCCTCGACACCGTCCTCGCGGAGCTCTCGCGTCCGGGGATCGACGATGCGGACGTCCTGCTCGTCCTGCCACGTGCCGCAGCCGACGACGGCGCGGACGCGCTCGGCGGGGCTGTCCGGGGCGGCGCGCACGGCGCGGCCCTTCGCCAGCTGCTCGTGATCGAGACGCGTGATGATCGGCGCGGCGTCTCCGGACCCTCCAGAGACGAAGTTCGCCTCCGCGAGGCCGTAGCAGGGATACATCGCATTCGCACGGAAGCCGGACGGCGCGAACGCCTCGGCGAACTCGCGGAGCGTCCCGGAACGGACCGGCTCGGCGCCGTTGAATGCCGTGTCCCACGCCGACAGATCGAGCGCTGCGCGCTGCGCCGCCGTCGTCTTGCGGACGCACAGGTCGAAGGCGAAGTTGGGACCTCCGGCGAACGTCCCCCGCTCCTCCGAGAGGGCCTCGAGCCAGGACAGCGGTCTTCGCAGGAACGATATCGGCGACATCATCGTCGCAGCGAATCCGGAGAAGATCGGCTGAACGAGACAGGTGATGACGCCGAGGTCGTGATGGAGCGGCAGCCACGACACACCGACCGAAGCGCTCGACAGCCGCCAGGCGCGACGCTGGATCCCGGCGTTGTGGAGCATGTTGCGGTGGGTGAGCATCACGCCGCGCGGATCGCTCGTGGACCCGGACGTGTACTGCAACAGCGCGAGGCGCGCGGATCCTGTCGCCGGCGCCTGCCACGCCGTCGGGTCCACGCGCGCCAGCTCATCGCTGGCCAGCGCCGGCAACCCGGGCACCGCGCGCGCGATGGCGCCTGCCTCGAGGGCCGAGCGCGTCGACAGCGCCAGCCGCGCCCCGGCGTCGGCGACGATCGCCGACAGCCGTTGCGCTCCGCGCCGCGCTCGGCCCTCGTCCGGCGAGAACGCGGGTACGGCCACGCACCCGGCGTACAGACATCCGTAGAAGGCGATCGCGTAGTCGAGCCCGGGAGGATGAAGCAACAGGACCCGATCGCCAGGATCGACCTGCGCGCGCAGTCCCTGCCCGACGGCACGCGCGCGGCGATCGAGCTCCCCGAACGTCAGTGATTCCCGGCGCCCATCGTCGTGGAGGAAACGATAGACACGAGCGTCTCCACATTGCGTCGCGCGGAGGCGCAGCACGTCCATGAGCGTCGCCGGACGGGTGTCGTCAGAACGATCCGCCATGAGCTAGGACTGACGTTCTACATCCGCCAGATTCATCACAGCTTCAAAACCACCATCTAACAACGGCATACAGGCATCTAAGCACGAACTCCTTGGAGATGTTACATATTAGTATTTTACATACCAGACGGATAGTCTATCACGATTAAGGTGTTCATATCACCTAGCTTTACATAGGAAGTATGGGCTTTGACGAGAACGGGTTTTTGGCCAGGTTTCCTGGTCTAACTCATGTCCAGTCTTTGTCTTTGGCGGTCGTCCTACTTGACTGTCTTTTCATTGTACTAGGATATGTCGGTATGGAAAGATACTGGAAGGATATTAGTTGGACGGACTGCGGCGATGACACCTCGATGTACGGCTGTACTCCGTATTTTCCATATGCACTGGATGCCGGGGTATCGAGGCGAGACGTCCCGAGATCCTGGTGTGCGTGTTCCACCGACCCGTACGCGCGCTCGACGGCGAGGCCTCGCGTCGTTCGCAGCGCCGTCGCTGTCGCGTTCCTCGTCGCGCTGGGCCTTCCGTCCGGCGCGCGCGCGCGCGAGGTGACCGGGCCCTGTGCCACGGTGATGGACCCCAACAACGCGCCGAGCACCGATCCCCGGATCGAGCACATCTTCGTCGCCGGGATACACGTCAACGTCCTGCTCCCACCGCGCTACCACCAGGAGCACGGCAGACGCTATCCCGTGCTGTACCTGTTCCACGGCGCGTTCAGCGACGAGGACTCGTTCTCCACCCAGACGAACCTGCTGTCCTTCACCGCGTCTCAGCCCGAACACCTGCAGGCGATCGTCGTGATGCCCGACGGCAGTCGGTTACCCGCCGGGCGCGACTGGGTCGATGGCGCGCACCCGCAAGAGACATTCGTCATCAAGACACTCCTGCCGTACATCGACGCTCACTACCGAACGCTGGACGACGGAGGCCACCGCGCGGGCGCCGGCTTCTCCGGCGGCGCGATGAACGCCGCGGTCTACGCCGCGCGACATCCCGAGCTGTTCGCTGCGGTGGGCTCGTTCTCCGGGTTCCTCGACCCCTACGATCCCACCGGAATCGACATCGTGCAGGAGTTCGTGTCCTACGACGACGATCTCTGCGGCGGCACGATCGCCCCCTACGACATCTGGGGTGACCCGG
Source organism: Deltaproteobacteria bacterium (assembly GCA_005887925.1). Lineage (GTDB taxonomy): Bacteria > Myxococcota_A > Polyangia > Haliangiales > Haliangiaceae > JABFXX01. The sequence goes on from VBLP01000301.1 coordinate 24,638, forward strand.
ATGTGCACCCCATGGGCTGGATCGGTCACGACCCGGTCTACCTCGCTCGCAGCCTCCACGACATCTCCGTGTACATCAGCAGCGCCAATGGCGTCCCTTGCGACGACCAGGGCGATCCCGACCCGTTCCTCGTGTTCGCCGAGAGCGCGGTGTACGCGATGAGCCTGTCGTTCGATCAGGCGCTGACCGAAGCCGGCGTCGCGCACACCACGCGCTTCAGGCGCTGCGGCATCCACCAGTTCTCCAACAGCAACCAGGGTCTCGCAGAGTTCTGGCCGCAGATGTTCGAGGCCTTCGGCAGGAGGCGACTCCATCCGTTCGACTACCGGACCGGCGACGCCAGCGCGTCGGCGTGGGACTGGTCATTCGACGTCCCGGCCGGGCGCGCTCCCGAGTTTCTCGACATCACCGGCGCGTCGGCGCACGGCCTGTCGCTCACCGGCTCCGGCACCGTGCGCGTCACGACGGCGCCGCTGTTCGGCAAGCGCGAGCCCGTGGTCGTGAGCGGCCTCGGCGACCAGCCGATCACGCTCCACGCCGACGACGCCGGCCGGATCTTCTTCGACGTGACGCTCGAGGCCCCGCACGCGCTCGAGGAGTACACGGCCGCCGAGCGGTCCGCCGAGGCGGCCGATCCCCGCTACTTCGCGACCCGGAGCGTCGTGTTCTCGCGATCGCCCAGATGACGTATCGGTCAGGAGACGGCGGACCCGCTGACCGGGGTGTCGGCGCGCTGCAGGTGATCGATGATGTGCCTGGTGATCGCGGGGATCAGCGCGCCGGGCAGATCGTGGCCCATCCCGGGGAAGATCTCGATGCGCGAGCCGCGGATCCGGCGGTGCAGATCGGGCGCGGCGGCGGGAGGGACCAGCGGGTCGCGGTCGCCGTGCAGGATCAGCGTGGGCGCCGTGATCTGTCCGAGGACCGGACCGCGGCTCCCCGACGCCAGGATCGCGAGCAGCTGACGGCCGGCTCGAGATCCGCTTGAGCAGCGCGGTGAGCTGATCGATCAGCGCTTCGCGATCGCCGCGCTGCCTGGGTCGCCGGACCAGCGCCATGCGGAGCCGCCAGTCCGCCTGGGGCAGGCGGCGATCACCACTGCTCGACATGATCGACACCAGCGTGCGGACGCGGGAGCCGTGCTGCGCGGCGAGGATCTGGCCGATCATGCCGCCCATCGAGACGCCGATGACATGCGCGCGGGCGATCCCGAGTGCGTCGAGCAGGCCGACGGCATCGGCCGCGAGATCCGGCAGCCGGTACGGCGCATGGACCGGCAGCCCCACCGCGGCCCGGAGCACCGCCGGGCCCAGCGCGGGCGTCCCGAGGTGGTCGAGCCACGTCGACAGCCCGATATCGCGGTTGTCGAACCGGATGACGTGAAACCCGGCGTCGACGAGCGCGCGGTGGAACGGCTCGGGCCAGCGCGTGAGCTGCGCGCCCAGCCCCATGATCAGCAGCACCGGCGGCGCGCTCGGGTCGCCGCTCGCCTCGTACTCGAGCTTGATTCCGCTGGCGTCGATCTGCGGCATGACAGCGGCCGGAAGCTAGCACGTCGCCCGCTCGACGATGCAGCCACGGTGGACCTTCCGTGGCGGGACCGCTCACCTGCAGGCACGTGGCGAGCGCCAGTGCGACAATCGAGCGGTGTAAGACCGTCCCGCACGCGATGACCGCGATGACAAGGATGGCCAGTCGCCCATCGTGACCATCACCGGCGCAGCGGCGCGCCCGCAGCCGAAGATCCAGGACTACGCGATCATCGGCGACGGCCGTTCGATCGCGCTGATCTCGCGGGCGGGGTCCATCGACTGGCTGTGCTGGCCGCGTTTCGAGAGCGCGCCGATCTTTGCGCGACTGCTCGACGCCGACCGCGGCGGCAGCTGGCGCATCGCGCCGACCGCACCGGCGCACATCGCGCGGCGCTACGTCGAGCACACGAACGTGCTGGAGACCGGGTTCGAGAATGCCGGCGGGCGCTGCGTCCTGACGGACGTGATGACGATCGCATCGGCGGAAGACCAGGCGCGCATGCTCGTGCCCGACCACGAGGTCCTCCGTCATCTCCGCTGCGAGCGCGGCGAGATCGAGATCGAGATCCACGTCGATCCACGCCCCGACTTTGGCCGCGCGCGGATCCGGGCCTCGTGTCACGAACGCCTCGGGATCCGCTGGCAGATCGGATCGCAGTTGCTCGCGCTCCGCGCCGAGGTTCCGATGCACCTCGACGGCGACGGCGTCGCCCGCGGCACGGTCACGCTGCGAGCGGGTGACAGCGTGGCCCTGTCGCTGACGTTCGACGAGGACGCGCCTGCGCTGCTGCCGCCGCTCGGCGATGCGGCGCGCGAGCGCATCGAGCGGTCCCTCGCGTGCTGGTCGGCGTGGATCGGTCGCGCGCGGTACGATGGGCCGTATCGCGAGCGGGTGCTGCGCAGCGCGCTCGCGGTCAAGCTGATGGCGTTCGCGCCGTCGGGCGCGATCATCGCCGCGCCGACGACGTCGCTGCCGGAGCGGATGGGCGGCGAGCTCAACTGGGACTACCGGTTCTGCTGGCTGCGCGACGCAGCGTTCACCGCGCACGCGCTGCTGAGCCTGGGCTATCTCGAGGACGCCCAGGCCTTCTGCAACTGGCTGCTTCACACGACGCGGTTGACGCGGCCCGAGCTGCGCGTGATGTACGATGTCTACGGCAACCGTCCGGTGCGCGAGCGCGCGCTGCTCGGCGTTCGTGGCTATCGAGATTCCCGCCCGGTCCGGACCGGCAATGCCGCATTCGATCAGCTCCAGCTCGACTGTTATGGTGAGGTCATCGACGCGACCGCGCAGATCGCGCAGGCGGTGGGCTCGCTCGATCGCGATACCCGCAAGCTCGTCCGTGACTTCGGCGACTACGTGTGCCGCAACTGGCGCAGGCCAGATCACGGCATCTGGGAGCCCCGCGGCATCCCGGAGCATCGCACGCACTCTCGTCTACTTTGCTGGGTCGCGCTCGATCGCTTGATCGGCCTGGCGGACCAGCGGCTCGTCGATCGGATCGATCGCGGCTGGCTCGCGAGCGAACGCGCGGCCATCCGCGCGGACATCGAGGCGCACGCATTCGATCCCAGCCTCGGCTGTTACACCGGGGCGTTCGGCAATCCCGACCTCGACGCGAGCGTGCTGCTGATGACGTGGTACGGCTTCCATGGTGGACACGAGCTGCGCATGCGCTCGACGTTCGCGCGACTGCAAGACCGACTGGCCGCCGGACCCGGTTTGTTGTATCGCTACAGCGACAGTCTGCGCAGCGGCGAAGGCGCATTCTGGATCTGCAGCTTCTGGGCGGCGGCGCATCTGGCGAAAGGCGGCGGAACACTGCCCGAGGCGCACGCGATGATGACGTCGGCATGCTCGTACGCGAACGATCTCGGCCTGATGGCCGAGGAGATCGATCCGGCGACCGGCGACGCGCTGGGCAACTTCCCGCAGGCGTACACGCATGTCGGCCTGATCAGCGCCGCGCTCTCGATCGAGGAACATGCCCACCAGATCGGCGCGCTGCCGCACGTA